>DATCJJ010000135.1:0-95436 GCA_036562845.1 Gaiellaceae bacterium
AGGGTTCCGCCGTGTGCTTGGGTGATGCTCTTGGCGATTGCCAGGCCGAGGCCGACACCCGCATGGTCGCTGCGTGTGCGTTCGCCGCGAAGAAACGGCTCGGCAAGGGTCGCCACCAGCTGGGGCGTGAGCCTCTCGCCCGTGTTCTCGACGGTAAGCGTCACACGCCGGGGATGCACGTCTGTCGTGACCCAGACGGCGCCGTGTTCAGGCAGGTTGTGGACGATCGCGTTGTGCACGAGGTTCGTGCTCAGCTGCAGGAGCAGCGCGCGCGAGCCGATGGTGGTAGCCCTATCGCCGGTGGTCTCGAGGGAGAGGCCTCGCTTCTCCGCGAGTGGGAGCAGCGTTTCGGCGGCTTGCTCCGCGACGAGTGACAGGTCGACAGGCTCTCGGGCGAAGGATCGTCGATCCGCTCGGCTGAGCAGGAGCATTGCTTCGGTGAGGTCGATCGCCCGGGTGTTGACGGCGTGGAGGCGCTCGAGGAGCTCTCCGGCGTCGCGGTTCGGATCGTTGCGAGCGACGTCGAGGAGTGTCTGCGTGATCGCGAGCGGCGTGCGCAGCTCGTGGGAGGCGTTTGCGGCGAATCGCTGCTGCTCGGCAACGTGCGCTTCGAGTCGCGCGAGCATGGTGTCGAAGGCGTCTGCGAGCTCGCGGAACTCGTCTTGGCGTCCTTCCAACTCGATTCGGTGTGCGAGCGATCCGTTCGCAGCCACGCGTGTGGCGTCGGTGATGCGGTTCAGCGGAGCGAGCATGCGGCCGGCGAGAAGCCACCCTCCCAGCAGGCCGAACAACAGCAGGAACGCCATCACGATCGCCGCGGTCGGAGCGAAAGCGCGCCAGAGGTCGGCGTGACTGCGGACCATGAAGATCACACCTGGGTGCACGCCACGCGAGAGGGAGAAGTACCCGACGGCGAGCAGCACGGCGCCTGCGAGCATGAGGAAGCCTGCGTAGCTGAGGGTGAGCTTGAGGCGGACGCTCAGCCCGGGCGCTCTATCCACGCTCCCCGCCCTCTGCGTCGATCCGGTAGCCGACGCCGGCCACTGTGGCGATGATCGCGGGCTCGCCGAGTCGTTTGCGCAGTCCCGAGACCGTGATGCGCACCGCGTTCGTGAACGGGTCTGCGTTCTCGTCCCATGCCCGCGCCAGGAGCTCCTCGGCACCGACGACACCCCCTTCGGCGGCAACGAGGACTTCGAGCACTGCGAACTGCTTCCGGGTCAGCGCGACGTAGCGACCATCGCGGTAGACCTCGCGGCGGAACGGATCCAGCCGCAAACCCGCGATCTCTCGCACGGGCGGTCTGTTGTGTGCGCGCCTGCGGTCGAGCGCCCTGAGACGCAGCACGAGCTCTCGGAACTCGAACGGCTTCGTCAGATAGTCGTCGGCGCCGAGCCCGAACCCGGTCGCCATGTCGTCGAGACGGTCGGCCGCCGTGAGCATGAGGATCGGCAACCCTGTCCCGGAAGCGACGATGTGCTCGGCAATCTCGTCACCGCTCGGTCCGGGGATGTCCCGGTCGAGGACGGCGATGTCGTAGGTGTTGACGCTCAGTAGTTCGAGAGCGGCGTCGCCGTCAGCAGCGATGTCTGCCGCAATCGCCTCGAGGCGGAGGCCGTTGCGGATGCCTTCTGCCAGGTACGGCTCGTCCTCGACGACCAACACACGCATGCCTCGATGCTAGAGCGGGCGCGTATCGCGGGCATATCGAAAGGCCCATACGTGCCGGCAACACCGGGCTGCCTTGAATCGAGGCATGACCCACCGCGAGATTCGGTTTCGCCGGATGTGTGCCGCCGGCGCGCTGCTCGTCGTCGCGGCAATCGCCACAGCGCTCGGTCGGTTCCTGGAGCCCTCCTCGACGCACGGATCACCCGCCGAGGTCCTCCGCAGCGAGCATCCCGGTGCGCTCCGAGATGCGGTGCCCAGCGCGGTGTGGCCCGCGTATGGTCAAGCCGCGTATGTCCGAACCGGACAGTCGACGCTCCGCTCCGGCCCGCACCAGCACCGGGCCGCAATCGCCAGCCTCGCGAAGGTGATGACGGCCTATCTCGTCCTTCGCGACCACCCGCTGGCGCCCCTCGAGGACGGCCCGACGATCACGCTCACCGACGCCGATGTCGTCGACACCGACCGCCGACGCGGGCGGCAGGAGTCGGTCGTCTCCGTCGCCGCCGGAGAGGAGTTAACCGAGCGGCAGGCATTGGAGGCGCTGCTGTTGCCGTCGGCGAACAACATCGCCGCGGTTCTTGCACGCTGGGACGTCGGCTCCGAGGACCGGTTCGTCGCCGAGATGAATGCGACCGCACGGTCACTGGGCATGACGCAGACCCGCTACACCGACCCGAGCGGCTACGACGACGCAACCGTGTCGACTGCCGCCGACCAGGTGCGAATCGTCGTTCGGGCAATGCGCCTGCCGGTATTCGCGAGCATCGTCGCCACGCGGAGCGTGACGCTGCCGGTCGCGGGCACCGTGCACAACACCAACACGTTGCTCGGGCGCAACGGGTTTGTCGGCGTCAAGACCGGCTCCGACGAAGCGGCGGGCGGCTGCTTCGCCTTTCGGGCCGTCCGCTGGATCGACGGCAAGCGGACGGCGATTACCGGGGTCGTGTTGGGGCAGCCAGGCGACGACCGGATCGCGGCGGGTCTCGCGGCTGCCGACGCGATGGTCAGCCGGATCGCCGGTGACCGGGCTGTGCCGGATCGACGGCCGAGAACGCCGATGTCGGCAGGTCCGCCCCGAAGTCGTCGCTCATGACCGTGCGACGGGCCCACGACCTCGGACGTTCCCTCGCCGACGGACGGCGCTGAGCAGCTGCGCGAGCGAGCCGCTGCGGCGCTCGGCCGACACGTTGCTCCCGCGGCCGTGCGAAGGCGGAGGGGCGCCTCCCGTTCGAGCTGCCGCGATCGACGGCGGCCGTCCGCGCCCAGCAGCCGGACGTCCCCCACGACTCGGAGGACCCGCTCTTCCCGATCGGCTTCGGGCTGAGCTCTAGCTCAGCGATGCGCGAGGCTGCGCACGCGCGGCTCCGCGTCGGCAACCGCGAGCGCGGCCGGCGGTAGTCGCAGCCGGAACGTCGTGCCGCCGCCGAGCTCGCTCGTGACCTCGAGCGCCGCGTCGTGCGCGTCGGCGATCGTCTTTGCAATCGCGAGCCCGAGCCCCGTGCCGCCGACGTTCCCGTCGGTCGCGGTCCGGGCGCGATAGAAGCGGTCGAAGAGCCGCGGCAGCTCGTCGGCGGCGACACCGATCCCCGAGTCCTCGACCTCGACGATCACGTGGTCGCCGCCGCGGAGAGTGCGCAACGTCACGGAGCCGCCGGCCGGCGTGAACTTGATCGCATTCGAGATCAGGTTGTCCAACAGCTGCGCGAGGCGCGGTCTGTCTGCATGGAGCTGCGTCTGCCCGTCGACCTCGACCTCGAGCCGCAGTGCGATCTGCTGATCGGCCGCGTGCGGACGTGCAGCGTTTGCGGCCTCTTCGAGCAGCGTCGACAGCTCGAAATCCGACGTTGCGAGCGCAAGCGTTCCGTTCTCGGCGGCGGCGAGCAGCAGCAGGTCGTTCGCGAGCAGCGTGAGGCGGTCGACGTTGCGCGAGATCACGGTGAGGAACTCTTGATGATCGCGTGTGAGCAGGTGCGCGTCGTCGAGCACGAGCTCGAGATAGCCCGTGATCGAGGACAGCGGAGTCCGCAGCTCGTGGGAGATGATCGCGATGAACTCGTCCTTCATCCGGTCGAGCTGCCGGAGGCCTTCGTTCTGCTGCGCCAGAAGCTCCGCCTCCTCGTGCAGCTTCGACGTCGCCTGTGACGTCTCGCTGCGGAGGAGCCGGATCGTCGCGGCGACGGCGATGACGGCGACCATGAGAATGGCGGAGGCGCGACCGCTGTTCGCCGGGTAGCTCGAGGCCGCGATCGCCAGCGGAGCGACGAGCGCGCCCAGGACGGCCGCGAACGCGATCAGGACCTCGCGCCCGCCGGCCGTCCAGGCGAGCCAGATCACCGGCAGGAGATACAGCGCGGCGAAGCCCGACACCGACCCGGCCGCGGCATCGCGGAGCAACGCGGCGAAGAGGACGTAGCCGACGCACACCGGGACGGAGCCCAGCGGCGTGGACCGCACCCGGCGTGCGAGGACGACGAGCGCGAGCCCCAGCGTCGCCGCCGCTGCGGTCTCCAGATGGTTGCGGCCTTGCGCCGGGAGGAGCAGGAGCACGAACGCAAGCGCGACGGCGAGGCTTGTCGCGATCGGAAGCCGCACGACTTGCCTATCGGTCACCCGCCGGATCACGTTGAGCGCTTTCCACGCGGCGCGGGGTTCCCCTCGGAAGGAGCCTCCTATGCTCCAGAGGATGACGACGTGGACGCCGCAGCAGGTGCTCGCGCTCGCGCCCGACGCCGCCGGGGCGAAGGCCGGCCAGGCGCTCGCGTCGCCGCGGCCGTGGTCGGAGCTCGGTCAGGACGAGGGCGCCGTCTGGGGCCTCTGCCAGGGCAGCGGCAAGAAGCCGTACCAGACGCAGGTCGACCTCTCGGAGCCCGCGTTCAGGTGCAGCTGCCCGTCCCGGAAGTTTCCGTGCAAGCACGCGCTCGGGCTGCTGCTGCTCCGCGCAGCCGACGACGCGGCCGTCCCGCGCGCAGCCGCGCGGCCGGGGTGGGTGGAGGAGTGGCAGTCGTCGCGCGGGCAGCGTGCCGGGCGCGCCGCTGCGCGGAAGGAGCGCGCGGCCACGCCGCCGGATCCCGCGGCGCAGGCGAAGCGGGCCGCCCAGCGGGACGAGCGCGTTGCACGCGGCGCCGAGGAGCTGCGCCGCTGGCTCGCCGATCTCGTGCGCCGCGGGCTCGCAGACGCGCAGCGACAACCATGGCGCTTCTGGGACGAGGCGGCGGCGCGGATGGTCGACGCGCAGGCGGGTGGGCTCGCCTCCCGCGTCCGCCGGGTCGGCGCTGCAGTGGCCGCCGGCGACGCGTGGGCGGAACGCATGCTCGAGCAGGCGGCGCTGCTGCAGCTGCTCCTCGAGGCGCACGCGCGACTCGACGAGCTGCCGCCGCCGCTGCGTGACGACGTTCGCCAGCTCGTCGGCTGGACCGTCGCGACCGACGACGTCCTCGCCGGTGACCGCGTTCGCGACGACTGGGCCGTCGTCGGGCAGGTGACGTCCGAGGACGACCGGCTGCCCTCGCAGCGCACGTGGTTGCGGGGGCTCGAGACGGGCCGCGACGCGCTCGTGCTCGCGTATGCCCCGGCGGGCCAAGTACTCGACCCGGGCGCCGCCTTCGGCACCGTCGTCGACGCGTCGCTCGCGTTCTACCCGGGCGTCGCGCCGCTGCGGGCGATCGTCGCCGAGCGTCACGGCCGGCCGCGTGCCCTCGAGCGGCTGCCCGGCTACGACGCGGTTGACGACGCGCTCGCAGCACGTGCGCGGACGCTCGCGCTGAATCCATGGCTCGACCGCTTCCCCGCCGCGTTGCGCGACGTCGTTCCCGTGCGCGAGGCGGCGCTCGCCGATGCAAACGGAGCAACCCTTCCGCTCGCCGCGGGCTTCGACCGCCGTCCGCTCGTCGCGCTCTCCGGCGGCCATCCGATCGACGTCTTCGCCGAGCTCGACGGCGACGAGCTGACGCCGCTCGCCGCAGCTGCAGAGGGTCGCGTGGTGCTGTTCGCATGAGCTGGCGCGAGCTCGTCAGCACCGCACTGCTCGGAACGGAGCGACGCGACGTCATCGCGTCGGCGCCGCTCGAGGTCAGCCGCGAGGCGGCGGAGGAGGAGCTGCTCGCACGGGCGGCGGCGACGGTTGTGTACCGGCGCGCGGGCGTCCGGCCGCAGGGCGGTGCCACGCACCTGCCGCCGGCGCCGCGGGAGACGCTGCCGCGCTGCTCGCCCGCCGCGGCCCTGCGGCTGTCGCTCATCCTCGCCGGCGAGTTCGCCGGGGTGCTCGACGAGTGGCTCGAGCTCGCGCGCGCACGCGGCGTGCGTGTGCCCGAGGAGCTGCTGCCCGCGCTGTTCGCGCACGCCCACGGCCGGCAGGAGGCCGTGCTCGCCGTCGCCGGCGAACGCGGCCGGTGGCTCGCCGAGATCGACGACGCGTACGCGTGGGCCGCAACCGGAGACGACGTCTGGGAGACGGGATCGCTCGAGGCGCGCCGCACGTGGCTGCGCGAGCGCCGTCGCGACGACCCGGACGCAGCACGGGCCGCGCTCGCGGAGACGTGGGCGGGCGAGGACCCGCGCAGCCGCGCGCTGCTGCTCGCCGAGCTCGGTACGGGTTTGTCGACCGCCGACGAGGAGCTGCTCGAGCACGCGCTCGACGACCGGCGGCAGGAGGTGCGCGTCACGGCGGCGTACCTGCTCTCGCGCCTCTCCGAATCCGCCTACGCTGGGCGGATGGCCGAGCGCGCACGCGCACTCGTCCGCATCGGCAAGCGCATCGACGCGTCGCTTCCGCGGGAGCTCGACGATTCGGGCACGCGCGACATCGTCATCACGAAGCCGCCGCAGGGCACGGGTGAGCGGGCATGGTGGCTGCAGCAGATCCTCGCCGCCACGCCGCTCGGCGTCTGGGAGGGAGACCCGCCGAAGCTCGCCCGGCTCAAGGTCGCCGACAACCTCGAGGCCGCCGTGCACGGCGGCTGGGCCGAGGCGGCCGCACGGCAGCGCAGCGCCGAATGGGCTGCGGCCCTGCTGCCGCTGACCTGGGAGCCGAAGCTCGTGGCGGCGGCGCCGGCCGAGCTCGTCGAGAAGCAGATCGCGAAGGCGCTCGACGACCCGCGCTCCCACGCACTGCTCCAAGAGCTGCGCCGCCCCTTCGGCCTCGACCTGAGCCGCACGCTCGCGCGGCGCGGCCGGCTCGACCGCTCGATAGCCGCCGCGCTCGATCCGCGGGTGCTCGACGACCTTCCCGACGATGCACCGCCCGGTGTCATCCAGCTGCTCGCGTTCCGTCACGACCTGCACAAGGAGCTCGTATGACCGAAGTTCTCCGCGCCCACGCCGAACAGCAATTCGCCGACGAGCTCGCAGCGCTCGAACGCGCCGACGGCCATCCACGTCCACCGAGCTGGCGTCTGTCGCCGTGGGCCGTCGTCACGTACCTGCTCGGCGGCGACGCGGACGGGACGCCGATCACGCCGAAGTACATCGGCGAGCGGCGCCTGATCGAGGTCGCCGTCGCGACGCTTGCGACCGATCGCGCCCTGCTGTTGCTCGGCGTGCCGGGAACGGCGAAGACGTGGGTGAGCGAGCATCTGGCCGCGGCGGTCTCCGGCGACTCGACGCTGCTCGTCCAGGGCACCGCCGGGACGGCCGAGGAGGCGATCCGCTACGGCTGGAACTACGCCCGACTCATCGCGGAGGGACCGAGCCGGGCCGCCCTCGTCGCGAGCCCGGTGATGACGGCGATGCGCGAGGGTCGAATTGCGCGCGTCGAAGAGCTGACGCGCATCCCGTCGGACGTTCAGGACGCGCTGATCACGATCCTCTCGGAGAAGACGCTGCCGATCCCGGAGCTCGACGACGAGGTGCAGGCGAGCAAGGGGTTCAACGTGATCGCGACGGCGAACAACCGCGACCGCGGGGTGAACGAGCTGTCGAGCGCGCTGCAGCGCCGCTTCAACACGGTCGTCCTCCCGCTGCCTGCCGACGAGGAGGAAGAGGTACGGATCGTGCTCACGCGCATCGAGTCGCTCGGCCGCGCACTGGAGCTGCCGGGCGACGTGCCGGGGCTCGACGAGATCCGCCGCGTCGTGACGATCTTCCGCGAGCTGCGCGGCGGCGCCACACAGGACGGCAAGACGAAGCTGAAGACACCGACCGGGACGCTCTCGACGGCAGAGGCGATCTCGGTGATGACGAGCGGCTGGTCGCTCGCCGCGCACTTCGGCGACGGCACCGTCGGCGCTGCCGACATCGCGGCCGGGATCGTCGGCGCCGTCGTAAAGGACCCCGTGCAGGACCGCGTCGCCTGGCTCGAGTACCTCGAGACCGTCGTCAAGGAGCGCAAGGGTTGGTCCGACCTCTATCGGGCCAGCCGCGAGCTGAACGAGTGACCGTCACCGTCTTCGGCATCCGCCATCACGGGCCGGGCTCCGCGCGCTCGCTCGCGCGGGCGCTCGCGGAGCTCGAGCCCGACGTCGTGCTCGTCGAAGGCCCGCCCGAGGCCGACGGCGCAGTCTCGCTCGCAGCACACGAGCAGATGCGCCCGCCGGTCGCGCTGCTCGTGTACGCGCCGGACGAGCCGCGGCGCGCGGTCTTCTATCCGTTCGCGGCGTTCTCGCCGGAGTGGCAGGCGGTGCAGCACGCACTGGCGCGCGACGTGCCCTTGCGGTTCATCGATCTCGCGGTTGCGCACTGGATCGGCGAGGGCACGGCGCGGGAGCGCGACGTGCTCCGGACCGACCCCCTCGCGGTCCTTGCGCAGACCGCGGGTCACGGCGACCCAGAGCGGTGGTGGGAGGACGTCGTCGAGCACCGGCGCGACGAGCTCGCCGCGTTCGAGGCCGTCGCAGAGGCGATGGCGGCCCTGCGCGAGGACGAGGAGCCCGAGTCCGAGCACGAGGCGCGGCGTGAGGCGCACATGCGCCGGGCGATTCGTGCCGCCGAGAAGGACGGCTTCGAGCGGATCGCCGTCGTCTGTGGGGCGTGGCATGTGCCGGCGCTGCAGCAGCTCCCGCCCGCGGCGCACGACGCCGCTCTGCTGAAAGGCCTCCCGCGGACGAAGGTGTCGGCGACCTGGGTGCCGTGGACCTATGGGCGACTCGCCTACGCGAGCGGCTACGGCGCCGGCGTGCTCTCGCCGGGCTGGTACGACCATCTGTTCACCGTCGACGACGACGTGGTCGTGCGCTGGCTGACGAAGACGGCACGGCTCTTGCGCGAGCGTGACATCGACCTCTCGTCCGCACACGTGCTCGACGCGGCGCGGACGGCGGAGACGCTCGCGACGTTGCGCGGACGGCCGCTCGCGGGGTTGCCGGAGATCGTCGACGCGACCGCCGCCGTCGTCGGGACAGGTGCCGACGTCGCGCTTGCGCTCGTCCACGACAACCTGATCGTCGGCGAGCGGCTGGGGGAGGTTCCCGAGGGCACGCCGGTCGTGCCGTTGCAGGCGGACGTCGCCCGCGAGCAGCGGCGGCTGCGCTTGAAGCCCGAGGCAGGAGCGCGGCGGCTCGACCTCGATCTCCGCAAGGAGAACGACCGCGACCGCTCGCACCTCCTCCATCGCCTCGCGCTGCTCGGCATCGACTGGGGAGAGCTCGCGGAGGCGACGGGCGCACGCGGCACGTTCCACGAGCTCTGGGACCTGCAGTGGCAGCCGGAGTACGCCGTGCGGCTGATCGAGGCGGCGATGTGGGGGACGACGCTCGCCGATGCCGGCGCCGCGTACCTGCGCGAAACGGTCGCGAAGGCGCAGAGCCTCGCCACGATCACGGAGCTCGTCGAAGCGACGCTCCTCGCCGACCTCGCGGCGGCGACGGCGGACGTCATGCAGGCGTTTCAGGAGCGCGCCGCGATCGGCACCGACGTGCAGCAGCTGATGGACGCGCTCCCGCCGCTCGCTCGCGTCGTGCGCTACGGGAACGTGCGCGAGACCGACGTCGAGGCCGTGGCGACCGTCGTCGAGGGACTGGTCGTGCGGATCGCTGTCGGCCTCAGCGGCGCCGTCTCGTCGCTCGACGACGAGGCGGCGGCGGAAATGTCGGCAAGCGTCTCGAACGTCCACGGTGCGCTGGCGCTGCTCGATCGCGCCGACCTGCGCGCGCAGTGGGAGCACGCGCTCGCCGGCGTCGCCGGCCGCGACGACGTGCACGGCCTCGTCGCAGGGCGTGCGGCGCGGCTCCTGCTGGATGCGGGCAAGCTTGCTGCGGACGAGGCGGCGCGGCGGCTCTCGCTCGCGTTGTCGCGCGGCGCCGACCCGGCGCACGCGGCCGCGTGGATCGAAGGCTTTTTCTCAGGCGGCGGGCTCGTGCTCGTCCACGACGAGGCGCTCCTCGGCCTGCTCGACTCGTGGCTCGCGGCCGTCGACGAGGATGGGTTCACGGGCTCGCTTCCCGTGCTCCGGCGGACGTTCGCGACGTTCTCCCCGGCCGAGCGCCGCCAGATCGGCGAGCGGGTCCGTCGCGGCGGGCGGATGGCCGCCGCCGCCGACCCGGACGACGAGCTCGACCACGAGCGCGCGGCTCAGGTGCTCCCCGTGCTCGCGCAGATCCTCGGAGTCGAGCTGTGATCGACGCGCGGCTGAAGCGATGGCGCCTCGTCCTCGGCGGCGCCGACGACGGTACCGGCGCGACGCTCTCCGGTCGCGACGCGCAGCTCGACGCGGCCTTGGCTGCGCTCTACGACCAGCGGCCCGGTGGGCCGCGCGGCGCCGGCCTCGACCCCTCGGCGCCGAACGTCGCGCGCTGGCTGGGCGACATTCGCGAGTACTTCCCGTCGTCGGTCGTGAGCGTCATGCAGAAGGACGCGATCGAGCGCCTCAGCCTGCACCAGCTCCTGCTCGAGCCGGAGCTGCTCGAGGCCGTCGAGCCGGACGTGAATCTCGTCGGGACGCTGCTCGCGCTCAACCGCGTCATCCCGGCGAAGACACGCGAGACAGCACGCCTCGTCGTCCGCAAGGTCGTCGACGAGCTCGAGCGGCGGCTCGAGCAACGGACGCGGGCGGCCGTGACGGGAGCGCTCGACCGCGCCTCCCGGACGCGACGGCCGCGACGGCTCGCCGACGTCGACTGGAACCGCACGATCCGCGCGAACCTCCGCCACTACCAGCCGGACCTGAACACCGTCATCGCCGAGACGCTGATCGGCTACGGGCGACGGCAGCAGGCCGTGCAGCGCGACATCGTCCTCTGCGTCGACCAGAGCGGCTCGATGGCGTCCTCCGTCGTCTACTCGAGCGTCTTCGCCGCCGTGCTCGCGTCGTTGCGCGCGCTGCGCACGAGTCTCGTCGTGTTCGACACGGCGGTCGTCGACCTCACGCCGCAACTCGCAGATCCGGTCGAGGTGCTGTTCGGCACGCAGCTCGGCGGCGGAACGGACATCAACCAGGCTCTCGCCTATTGCGAGCAGCTCGTTCAGCGGCCGAACGACACGATCCTCGTCCTGATCAGCGACCTGATGGAGGGCGGTGACGCGCATGCCCTCCGTCGCCGCGCCGCCGCGCTCGTCGCTGCAGGCGTCTCGGTGATCGCGCTGCTCGCGCTCTCGGACGACGGAGCGCCCGCCTACGACCACGAGAACGCGCAGGCGTTCGCAGCGCTCGGCGTGCCGACCTTCGCGTGCACGCCCGACCTCTTCCCCGACTTGATGGCTGCCGCGATCGAGAAGCGGGACGTGGGAGCATGGGCCGCCCAGGCCGGAATCGTCGCGAGCCGCGCCTGACCGGGTGACAGGATGAACCGGTGGCAGAGGACGACCTGAGCGAGATCCGTTCCGCGGTCCGCGCGCTCTGCGCGCGCTATCCGGGGGAGTACTGGCGCGGCCTCGAGCCGAACACGTATCCGGCGGCGTTCGTCGAGGAGCTGACCCGGGCCGGGTGGCTCGCCGCCTTGATCCCGGAGGACTACGGCGGTGCGGGGCTTTCGCTCACCGCCGCGTCGGTCGTTCTCGAGGAGATCAACCGCTCGGGCGGGAACTCGGGCGCGTGCCATGCGCAGATGTACGTCATGGGCACGATCCTCCGCTTCGGCACGCAGGCGCAGAAGGAGCGGTACCTGCCGCCGATCGCGCGCGGCGAGCTGCGGCTCCAGGCGTTCGCGGTCACGGAGCCGACAGCCGGGTCCGACACGGCGAGCATCACGACCACCGCGACGAAGATCGACGGCGGCTACCGAATCCGCGGGCAGAAGCTCTGGACGTCGCGCGCGGAGCACTCCGAGTTGATGCTCCTGCTCGCCCGCACGACTCCGCTCGACGAGGTGCAGAAGCGCACGGACGGGCTCTCGACGTTCGTCGTCGACATGCGGGCCGCCGGCGGACGGATCCAGATCCGCCCGATCGCGACGATGATGAACCACGCCGCGACGGAGGTCTTCTTCGACGACCTCGAGATTCCGGACGACGCGCTGCTCGGAGAAGCGGGGAACGGCTTCCGTCAGATCCTCGTCGGCTGGAACGCCGAGCGGATCCTGATCGCCGCCGAGTGCATCGGCGACGGCCGCTGGTTCATCGACAAGGCGGCTGCGTACGCGCGCGACCGCGTCGTCTTCGGCCGGCCGATCGGCGCGAACCAGGGCGTGCAGTTCCCGATCGCGAAGGCGTACGCAGCCGTCGAGGCGGCAGACCTCATGCGCTACCGGGCCGCGCACCTCTACGACGCCGGCGAGGCGATCGGCGCCGAAGCCAACCTGGCGAAGTACCTCGCATCCGAAGCTGCCTGGGAGGCCGCAAACGCGTGCCTCGACGCGCACGGCGGCTTCGGCTTCGCGGTCGAGTACGACATCGAGCGGAAGTTCCGCGAGACGAGGCTCTACACGGTCGCTCCGATCTCGAACAACCTCGTCCTGGCCCATCTCGGTCAGTACGTCCTCGGCCTGCCGCGCTCGTACTGACACGCTCGGCGCGCGGCGGCGACGGTACGCTCGAACCGTGGAGGCTGCCGGCGACCTGGCGCGCGCACGGCGTGCGACTGCAGCGGTATTCGCGGTTCACGGGGCGGTGACCGGCAGCTTCGCGGCCCGCGTCCCGTGGATCGCCGCTCACGTCGGAGTCGACGTCGGCCATCTCGGAGTCGCCCTGTTGATGCCCGGCATCGGCGCGATGATCGCGATGCCGTTCTCGGGAAGGCTGGCGCACCGCTATGCATTCCGTCCGCTGGTCGCCGCGACGATCGCCGCCTTGTCCGCCACCCTCGTCCTCCCGTCGCTGCCGACGTCGCTCGCAGTGCTCTGCGTGGTGCTGCTCGTCCTCGGGGCGGCCGCGGGGATCGCGGACATGGCGATGAACGCGCAGGGCGTTCTCGTCGAGAAGGAGATGGGACGGTCGGTGATGTCGAGCTTCCACGGCTTCTGGAGCGCAGGCGTTCTCGCCGGGTCGGCAGGCTCGGCACTTGCATCGCACGTCGGGATCGACACCCGCGTCCAGTTCCTTGCCGTCGGACTGGGGCTTGCGGTGATCGGCGTCGCCGTCGCGCGCTTCGTGATCGACGACGCCGACGCGGCCGAGACCGAGGCCCCGCCGGCGTTCGCGCTGCCGACCGGGCCGGTCCTCCTGATCGGGCTCGTCGGGCTCTGCGCCGTCTTCGCAGAACAGTCGGGGATGGACTGGTCGGCGCTCTTCATCAAGCGGGAGCTCGGCGGCTCGGCCAGTACCGCGGCCCTTGCCGTGTCGGTGTTCGCCGGGACGATGGCGGCCGTGCGGCTGATCGGGGATCGCGTGATCCGGAGGTTCGGCCCTGTCGTCACCGTTCGCGCCTCCGGGGCGTGCGCCGTGGTCGGTGCGCTGGCCGTCGTGCTCGCCCCCGACCTGGCGGTCGGGCTCGCCGGGTTCGCGCTGCTCGGAATCGGGGTTGCCGTCGTCGTCCCGATCGTGTTCGCCGCAGCGGGCCGGGTCGGTCCCCATCCCGCGCGGAGCGTCGCCGGAGTTGCCGGCGTCGCATACGGAAGCGGCCTCGTGGCACCGGGCGTGATCGGTGGAATCGCGTCTGCGTCGTCGCTGACGACTGCCTTCTGCCTCGTCGCCGGGCTCGTTGCCGTGATGGCGTCGGCGGCGGGGGTGCTCGGAAGCGCTCGCTCGCCGGCGGCGTCCGCTCTACGACCGGCGCACGCTGATCGCGCGGCTGAAGCCGGCGAGATAGCCGCCGCCCGCCTGATTGATGCTGAGCGCAACCCGGAGCGTGGAGCGCCCGCGGGCGAGCCGCGGATGGAACACCGCATTTGAGCTCGCGTTCAGCCGCGCGCGGGCGACCGTCGCCCAACTCCCATCGAGGCGGCGGCGCTGCAGCTGCACGATGCGGCCTCTGAACGAGCGCACGCCGGTGACGTGCGTCGCGAAGCGGAGCCTGCGGAGCGCGCGGAGCGAGACCGCGGGATGGACGCCGATCGCGACGGTCGGGCTCGAGTAACCGCTCCAGACCGCCTTGTAGGTCGTGGCGATCCGCGGCCGGACGCGGAGCGTCCAGACGCCGCCGGCGTCGGTGAGCACGGTTGCGACGGCGGTGAACGAGCCGCTCGCGTACCGCTGCGAGAAGACGACGACGCTCTCGTTCGAGCGGCCGCTCGAGATCTTGCCCGAGAGGACGGCACTCCCGCTCACCACGACGGTTTTGCTCGACGTCGCGAGGGTGAGCGGCGGCGGGCCCGTCGAGAAGCTGACGTCGTTGCCGAAGGTCGTGCCGACGCTGTTCGTGGCGACGAGGCGGTAGTGGTACGTCGTGCTCGGGTTGAGGCTCGTGATCGCCTCGGTGACGTTCCGAACGCCGTTCGCCGAGCTCGAGCTGCGCGTGGGCGTCTGGAGCCCGTAGCTGCTCGTCGTCCCGTACTGGAAGTACCAGCTTGCCGCGTGGCCGTTCGGGTTGACCGTGCCGACCAGCGTTGCGGCATTCGAGCTCACGCCGGTCGCAGCCCCGACGGTGACGATCGGCCGCCCCTTCGTCGTGAACGTCACGTCGGAGCCCGTCGTCGTCCCGATCGAGCTCACCGCGACGACGCGCACGTGATAGGTCGTGTTGGCGGCGAGCCCGCTGACCCCGATTGCGACGTTCACTGCGTTTCGGCCCGTGCCGGCGCTCTTCGAGGACGACTTCGACCCGTAGCTCGTGCTCGTCCCGTAGTCGAAGTAGACGGTCGTCGCGACGCCGTTCGGGTTCACCGTCGAGTTGAGCGTCGCGCTCGTCTCGCCGATGTTCGAGACCGACCTCGTCGTCGCTGCGGGCGCGCTCGAGGCCACGAAGGTCTGGTCGCTGCCGTGGCTCGTGCCGGCGTCGCTCGTCGCGGTCAGCCGGTAGTGGTACGTGCGGCCCGCAGTCAGGCCGCTGATGGCCGCCGACACGTTCGTGTTGCTCGTGCCCGACCCGGCGTCCTTCGTGGCGGTCTTGTTCCCGTAGCCCGTGGTCGTGCCGAAGTCGAAGAACCACGTCGTTGCTCATCCGCTCGGGTTGACGGTGCCGTTGAGCGTGGCGGAACTCGGAGTGACGTTCGTCGCCGAACCGGTCACCACCTGCGGCGCGGCTGTCGTCGTCACGACGCCGTCGGCGCCGCGCGTCGTCCCGGCCGTGCTCGTCGCGACGAGGCGGTAGTGATAGGTCGTCCCGGCCGTCAGCCCGGTCACGGCGAACGAGACGGGCACGTTGCTCGTCCCGGAGCCCGCATTCCCTGCGGTGGTCGTCGACCCGTAGCCCGTCGTCGTGCCGTATTCGAAATGCCAGCTCGTCGCGGTTCCGTTCGGGTTGACGGTGCCCGTGAAGGTCGCGGTCGTCGGGCTGACGGAGTTGACCGGCCCGGTCGTCGCGCTCGGCGCGGTGGCGGCGGCCGCCGCGCCGGCGCCGAGCGCGGCGATCGAGGCGACGGCGAGCAGGGCGGCGAGGTGCCTGGTCATTCCGTGCGGAGTGATACCCGCGCTCCCCACCGCGGCGCACCTCTGCCCCGCCTGTTTTGCCGACCTTTTACATCCGTCTGCGGCTCGTGAGGCGATCCGCGAGGCTTTGCACGCAGGCACGAAGCCCTGAACCGAGAGGAGACCCATGGAGATCACCCGAAGCAGCCTCGACACGGCGCCCGGGCCGACTGACTGGTTCACCGGCGCCGTCTACATCGATCCCGTTGCTGCGCTGTCGGACACGTCGCGCGTCAGCGCGAGCAACGTCCACTTCACGCCGGGCGCACGCACCCACTGGCACACCCATCCGAACGGACAGACGATCTTCGTGCTCGAGGGAGTCGGGCGGTGCCGGCGGCGCGGCGGGCCGGTCGAGGAGATCCGCGCCGGCGACCGCGTCTTCTTCGAGCCCGGCGAGGAGCACTGGCACGGAGCCGCGCCGAACCGGTTCATGCTGCACGTCGCGATCGCCCAGGCCGACGACGAGGGGAGCGTGGTGACGTGGGGCGAGCCGGTGAGCGACGAGGAATATGAGGGCTAGGGGCCGACCTCTCAGAACGACGGCTTCGCCGTCATGTCGAGCACGATCAGCAGCAGGAGCGCCGTGTCGAACCGGAAGATCGCGAACAGCCGCTTCACGCGGCGCGCGACCTCGGGCGACTCGGGCCCGTGGTGCTGCGCCGCCGCGTCGATCCGGCCGAGCTCGGGGCCGACGAAGCCGACGCCGACGAGCGTCGCAACCGTCCAGCCCGCGAGCGCGAAGTCGATCCAGAACGTGCTCCAGCCGTAGCCGCCCTTCTCGACGAGCGCGATCCCGAACCCGAGCACGGCGAAGAGCGTGGGCGTGTAGACGCGCGTCCCGACCCAGGCGCCCATCTTCCCGAGCTCGGCGAGCGCCGCGCTGTCGCGGCGCCGCTCGAAGACGATGCCGAGCGTCGTGAGCGTCACGTCCCCGCCGACCCAGACCACGATCGCTGCGACGTGGAGCGCCTTGTAGACGGTGTAGGCGCCGGGCGCGTACCAGAGGAAGACGACGGCGCCGACCACGAGGATGAAGGCGGCGCCGAGCGTCGACATCGCGCCCCGCGCGGCCGGTGCCTCGTTCGCGAGCGCCGGCTCCACGGCCCGACCCTTGCACAGCCCTCAGCGGATCGTCAATGCCCGGAGACGGCGTGCGCGACGTACGGCTCCTCGAGCTGCGCGACGGCGTCGGCGTCGAGCGACAGCCGCTCGGCCGCCATCGCATCCTCGAGATGCTCGAGCTTCGTCGCGCCGACGATCGGGGCCGTGACGCCGGGCTTCTGCAGCAGCCAGGCGAGCGCGACCTGGGCCGCCGGGACCCCGCGCGCGGCGGCAACCTCGGCCACACGGTCGACGACGGCGAAGTCGACGTCCGGCGTGTAGAGGCTGTCCGCGAACGCATCCGTGCGCGACCGCTCGGTCTTCCGTTCCCCCTCGCGGGTGCGGTTGCCGGCGAGGAGGCCGCGCGCGAGTGGGCTCCACGGCAGCACCGCCACGCCCTGGTCGAGGCACAGCGGGATCATCTCTCGCTCCTCCTCGCGATAGACGAGGTTGTAGTGGTTCTGCATCGACACGAAGCGCGTCTGCGCGACGGACTGCGCCTTGGCGAACTGCCAGGCGTACATGCTGCTCGCGCCGATGTAGCGCGCCTTGCCGGAGCGGACGACGTCGTGCAGCGCGTCCATCGTCTCCTCGATCGGCGTTCGCGGATCCCAGCGGTGGATCTGGTAGAGGTCGACGTAGTCGAGCCCGAGCCGCTCGAGTGACGCGTCGATCGACGCGAGGATGTGCTTGCGCGAAAGACCGGCGCCGTTCACGCCCGGCATCGTGCGGCCGTGCACCTTCGTCGCGACGACGTACTCCTCGCGGCTGCCGAAGAGCTGCTTGAGCAGCCGGCCGGTGATCTCCTCGCTCCGGCCGCCGTTGTAGACGTCGGCGGTGTCGAAGAAGATGACGCCGCTCTCGACGGCGCGGCGGACGATCGGCTCCGCCTCGTCCTCCTCCAACGCCCACGGACGCTCCTCGCTGCGGCCAAAGCTCATCATCCCGAGGCAAATCCGCGAGACGCGGATCCCGGTGCGGCCCAAGCTGACGTAATCCATTCCCGAACCGTATCCGTAGGATCACGCCGTGGACGCGCCCGACGTCGTGGTGGCAGGCGGCGGGCCTGCGGGCCTGGCGGCGACACTCGCCCTCGCGCGCGGCGGCGCCCGCGTCACGCTCGTCGAGCGCGATCGGCTCGACGCGCGCGGAGAGCCGGCCGACGCGTTCCGGACCGCCCGCGACGGGATCGCGCATTACGACGCACCGCACGCGTTTCTGCCGCGCGGCGCGAAGGTCCTGCGCGAACGGGCCCGCGACGTCTACGACGCGCTGCTCGAGCTCGGTGCGCTCGAGCTCCAGATCGCGCGCGACCAGCCGGATTCGCGTCCGGAGGATGCGGAGCTGATCTTGCTCTGCGTTCGCCGGCCGCTGATCGAATGGGCGCTTCGCGACGCAGTGCTGCACGAGCCGCTCGTCGACGTCGTGACGGCCCGTGTCGAGGGCGTCGTCGTCGACGGTCAAAGGGTCGTCGGCCTCACGACGAGTGCGGGCGAGATGCGAGCGCCGCTCGTCGTCGACGCAATGGGGCGAACGTCGCGCGCGCGCCGCTGGCTCGACGTCCCGGAGGAGTCGCACGAAGTCGGGATCGTCTACTACAGCCGCTACTTCCAGCTGCACGACGGGCTCGACTTCCCGCCGTGCGCAAACCCGTTCGGGCCGAGAGTGGACCTCGGCTACGCCCTTGCCGCGTCGTTCATCGGCGACAACTCGACCTTTGCGATCGCGCTCATGGTCCCGGCGTGGGATCGGGAGCTCAAGACGGCGCTGCGCCGGCCCGACGGCTTCGTCGCCGCCTGCGCCGCGTTGCCGCAGACCCACGAGTGGGTCGATCCGGCGGTGAGCCGTCCGATCACGGATGTGGCCTCCATGGGCGCACTCCAGACCACGTGGCGCGCGTATGAGCGCCAAGGCCCGCCGGGCTTCGTCGCCGTCGCCGACGCGTTCTGCCACACCGACCCGGGATGGGCGCTCGGTCTCTCGGTCGGGCTCGTCCACGGGTTCGCGCTTGCCGACGCAGGGGGAGACGTCGACGCATTCTGGGGTGTGACCGTGCCCGAGCTGCACGAGCGGTTCGAGCTGGCGCGCGACGTTGCAGCCGCGCGGCTCGCCCGCCTGCGCGGGGAGCAAGCCGCACCCTCGAAGGCGGCGACGGCGTTCTCGGCGCTGTTCGCAGCCGCGTTCGACGACCGGGACCTCTTTCGTGTCGCGTACCGCCGCCAGGGCTTCCTCGACCGGCTGACGCCGCTCGACGGGCTGCCGGAGCCGCCGCGTCCGGCCGCCCCGCCGTTGTCGCGCGACGAGCTGCTCGCCGCGATCGGCGGAGCGTAGGATCGGCCGGTGGAAGGGTTGATCGACCGGCGCTCGGTGTCGCTCGACGTGGCGCTTGCGCTGCTCGCGGCGGTTCGCGACGAGGCGTCGGCGCGCGGGCTCTCGCTCGCGATCGCGGTCGTCGACGACGGCGGCAACGTCGTCGCGAGCGCGCGGATGGACGGGGCGGCGCTCGGCGCGATGCCGCTCGCCCTCGGGAAGGCGTACACGGCGGTCCTCTGGGACACGCCGACGGGGGCGTTCACGACGAGCACGCAGCCCGGCGGCGACGACTGGGGCTGGAACGCCACCGACCCGCGGATCGTCGTCTACGCCGGCGGCGTCCCGCTGCACGCGGAGGGTGCGCTCGTCGGCGCGGTCGGGGCGAGCGGCGCGTCCGCCGCCGACGACGAGGCGTGCGTTCTCGCCGCGGTCCGCGCAGTCGATCTCGACTAGCGCGACGCGACGCGCACGCCGAGCAGCTCCGGCAGGCGGGCGAGGCCGACGGCCCAGCGCGGCGGGCGTCGCGCCGACTCCTCGGCGTCGTCGACGGCGAGGATCGCCCGCCGGACGATGCGCGCGCCGATCGAGCGCAGGGGCTCGGGCGGCAGCCTCGGCACGTGGCGTGTCAGAAGCGGCGACGTGACGTCCTCGCCGAGGGCGAGCGACGCGAGCGTGCGCCCGACGAGCCAGCTCGGGCCGACGCCGTTTCCCGTGTAGCCGAGGGCGTAGTGCACGCGCGTCCCCGGCACCGTCGCGACGAGCGGCACGCGGTCGCTCGAGACGTCGATCGCGCCCTCCCAGCGAGCGGCGATGCGCACGTCGGCGAGCGCGGGGAAGATCGCGCGCAGCGCCGTCTCCGCGCGCGCGACGTCGCCGGAGGCGCTGCCCATCAGCACGCGACCGTCGTTCGTCGGCCGGAAGTAGTTGAGGTACGTGCGTGCGTCGGAGATCGCCTCGCCGCGCTCCCAGCCGACCCGGTCGTGCAGGTCGGCGATGGGATCCGTCAAGACGATTGCGCTGCGAAAGACCGCGACCGACTGCGCGGCCGGCCAGCGCGCCGCGGCGGCGTTCGTCGCGAGCACGATCTCCTCTGCGCGCACGCTGCCGCGCTCGCAGCGGACGACATCGTCGTCAATGCCGGCGACCGGCGTCGACTCGTGGACGACCGCGCCGGCCGCAACCGCCGCGCGGCGCAGCGCATGCACGAGCCGGGCGGGCTGCACGGTCGCGCCGTCACGGTAGAAGACCGCGCCGCGGAAATGCGGCGACCGCACCGAGAGCTCGTCGGGGGAGAGAAGGACAGCCTCCTCCGGCGCGCCGAGCCGAGCGGCCGTCTCGACAGCCCGATCGAGGTGCACGTCGTGCGCCGGCCCGGTCGAGACGGTGAGTAGACCCGTCTCGTTCAGCCAGACCTCCTCGCCGAGCGCGCGCACGGCGGCGTAGACACCGGTCGCTTCGCGGGCGAGCTCGACCGCGTCGTCGTCGCCGAGCAGCTCGACGAGCCGCGGCAGCGACGCCCAGAGCCCGTGCAGAAAACCGCCGTTGCGGCCGCTCGCGCCGTCGCCGCACCGTGCCGCCTCGAGGACGACGACCCGCGTCCCGGGCCGGCGTTGCAGGACGGCGAGCGCGGTCCAGAGGCCGGTGAAGCCCCCGCCGACAACGGCGACGTCGGCGTCGACGGCGCCCTCGAGCGCCGGCGCCGGGTCGTCGGGCTGAGCCTCCTCCTGCCACCACGGCCGCGTTGACCCGTGCACGCCGCGGTCGTATAGTCGCTTCACTCTGCTGAACCTACACTGCAGATGACTGAAGCGGCAACGGTCCACGTCGAGCTCGGCGAGCGCCTGCGCGCGATCCGGCAGCTGCGCCGCAAGACGCTGAAGGAGGTCGCGGGCGCGGCCGGCATCAGCGAGAGCTTCCTCAGCCAGCTCGAGCGCGGGCGGACGAACGCGACGATCGCGACGCTGCAGCGACTCACGACGGCGCTCGGCATCGACGTGTCCGACCTCTTCGGCTCGCCGGCCGCGCGGCCGCGCGTGCTGCGCCGCGGCGGGCTCGACTTCGTCGCGTGGGGAGAGCTCGGCCGCAAGGCCCTGCTGACGCCGAAGCCGTTTCACTCGCTCGAGGTCGTCGTCGCGCGGTTCGAGCCGGGCGGGTCGACCGGCGACGAGCCGTACACGCACGGCGACTCCGAGGAGCTGTTGATCGTCGTCGAGGGGCGCGTGCACGTGCAGCTCGGCGCCGAGGTGTTCGAGGTGGAGGCCGGCGACAGCGTCCACTACGAGAGCTCGACGCCGCATCGCGTCGCGAACGCGGGCGACGAACCGGCAGAGGTGTTGTTCGTGATCAGTCCACCGAGCTACTAGGAAGGGAGCGACCGGGGATGGGCAGCGAGCAGGAGGGCATGGAGCAGCGGCGGTTCGACCGTCAGACGCTCCTCAAGCTGGCGGCGGCCGGCGGCGCCGGTCTCGCCGTCGGGCGAACCGGGATCGCGGACGCGATGTGGACGGCCGCGACGGCGGAGACCGGCCGGCTGCAGGTGCTCGACTGGGCCGGCTACGGCAACGACGGCGGCCAGGCGATGTTCGCGGCGTACGTGAAGGCGCATGCAGCGAACAAGCCGCAGTTCACCTACATGACGAACGAAGCCGACGCGCTGGCGAAGTTCCACGCCGGGCTGAAGGTCGACCTGTTCCGTCCGTACGTCGGCTGGGTGAAGTATTTCGCGACGAGCGGCCTCGTCCAGCCGTGGGACACGTCGAAGATCTCGAACTTCAAGCACCTCAACCCGTTCATGGTCAAGGCGGGGCAGTACGGGGGCAAGCAGTACGGCATCCCGGCGGACTGGGGCTTCGACGCGATCCTCTACCGCACGGACAAGGTGAAGCCGAAGTCGAACTCGTGGTCGCTGCTCTACGACGAGCGGTACAAGGGCAAGATCGCGTGGTTCGACGATCCGGTCGAGAACCTCACCATCGCGGGGATGATCCTCGGCGCCAAGGATCCGTGGAACCAGACGGACGCCGAGCTCGACAAGTCGAAGAAGTTCCTCATCTCGAAGAAGCACCTCGTGCGCACGATCTGGTCGTCGGAGACCGATCTCTGGCAGGTCTTCGGCTCGGGCGACGTCTGGATCGCGCTCGCGTGGCCGAACGACTGGGTGCAGATGAAGAAGAAGGGTCTCCCGGTCGTGTACATGCATCCGAAGGTCGGCAGGCAGAAGCCGATCGCCTGGATCGGCATGTTCATGCTGCTCGACGGGTCGACCCGCCCCGATCTCGCGCACGCGTACGTCGACGCGTGGAGCTCGGCGAAGTCGGCGAAGTGGCTCGAGGACAACTACGGCTACGGCGAGGCGAACACCGTCGCGAAGCCGTCGTCGAGCGACCTGCTCAAGGTCCTGCAGCTGTCGAACCCGCACGCCGTCGGGCTGCCGAATGCGTACACCGACCGCGACGTCCCACGCCGCGCGGTCTACGCGCACGCCTGGGATGAGGTGAAGGCCTCCTAGGTTGAGACAACGCCTGCTGACGCCGAGCCTGCTCGGGCTCCCGCTCGCCTGGCTCGGCGTCTTCTTCTTCGCGCCGATCGTCATCGTCGCGATCTACAGCTTCAACGTGTGGTCGCTCTTCCCGGGGGCGCACGGCTTCACCTTCGCCGGCTGGCGGAGCGTGCTGCACAGCCACGTCTACCTGCACCTGTTCTGGAAGTCGGTGCAGATGTCGCTGATCGTGTCGGTGATCATCGTCGTCCTCGCGTACCCGCTCGCGTACTACCTCGCCTTGTCGGAGACGAAGCGGAAGTACATCCTGCTGCTCCTGCTGATCGCGCCGTTCCTGACGAGCTACCTGCTGCGCGTGCTCGCGTGGAAGGTGATCCTCGGTGACTCGGGCGTGATCAACACGTTCCTCTTCTGGACGGGGCTCCGTTCCCCGGATCACCCGATCTCGCAGCTCCTGTACAGCCGATTCGCGGTGATGCTCGTACTCGGCTACATCTGGCTGCCGTTCGTCGCGCTGCCGATCTTCGTCACGCTCGAGACGCTCGACCGCCGGCTGCTCGAGGCGGCGAGCGATCTCGGCGCGAGCAGGCTGCGCGCCTTCCTGAGGGTGACGCTGCCGCTGTCGCTACCCGGCGTGGCGGCGGCGTTCTTCTTCGTCTTCGTCCCGACGCTCGGCGAGTTCGTGACGCCGTCGCTCGTCGGCGGTGCGAGCGGCTACATGTACGGCAACCAGATCGTCGACCTGTTCAACACCGGATTCCCGGACTGGGAGACAGGGTCGGTGCTCGCGCTGTTCCTGATCGTCGTCGTCGGCGTGCTCACCGTGGTCTTCTCGCGGTTCCTGCAGCCGCAGCAGGTGACGGCGGAATGAACGACGTCGCGCTCTCGAAGAACGGTGCGCGGGTTCTACGCGGGTTCTACGCGCTCGTCGTGATCTTCCTGTACGCGCCGATCCTCGTCCTGCTCGTCTTCTCGTTCAACAACGCGGCCATCCCCGCATTCCCACTGTCCGGCTTCACGCTGCACTGGTACGGCGAGTTCATCCGGAACACCGACCTGCGCGCGGCGCTCGGGACGAGCGCGGAGATCGCCGTGCTGACGAGCGTCGGCGCGGTCGTGCTCGGCGTGCTCTCGTCGCTGGCGCTCGCGCGGCGCGTCTTCCGCGGGAAGGGCGCGGCCTCGGCGCTGCTCCTCAGCCCGCTCGTGATCCCGTACGTCGTGTTCGGGATCTCGCTGCTCCTCCTCTTCCACCAGCTCGGCGTCGGCCGCGGGACGATCACCGTCGTCGTCGGCCACATCGTCATCACGCTGCCGTACGCGATCCTCGTGCTCGTGCCGCGGATCGAGCAGATCGACGCGTCACTCGAGGAAGCCGCCTTCGACCTCGGCGCTTCGCGGCTTCGGGCCTTTCGCTCGATCACGCTGCCGTTGATCCTGCCCGCGGTTCTCTCGGCGTTCCTGATCGCGTTCACGACGTCGTTCGACGAGTACGCGGTCGCGTCGTTCCTGATCGGAACGAGCCCGACGTTCCCGATCTATCTCTACTCGGCCCTGCGCTTCCCGAGCCAGCTACCGCAGGTGATCGCCGTCGCCGTCGTCGTGCTCGTCGTCTCCCTGACGGTCGTCGTCGCCGCCGAGGCCGGGCGGCGTATCGCCGAGCGTCGCCGTGGCCTCGTCCGGTGACCACCAGACCGTGACCGCAGCTCCCGGAGCGAGCCGGGCCGCAGGCTCGCCCGCGAGGCGGTGGCTCACGATTCGACCAACCGGCGTGTCGACGTGGAGCTGTGCGTACATCCCGAGGTAGACGACCTCGGCGAGCGTTCCGCTGAGCTGCGACGCGCCCTCAGGCGGCGTCCCGACGTGCACATGCTCCGGGCGGATGGCGATGCGAGCACCGTCGAGGTCCACCACGTTCAGCGAGCCGATGAAGTCTGCGACGAACTCGGTGGTCGGCTGCTCGTACACCTGGCGCGGCGTGCCGAGCTGCTCGACGCGGCCGCCGTTCATGACGGCGATCCGGTCGCTCATCGCGAGGGCCTCGTCCTGGTCGTGCGTCACGTACACGAAGGTCGTCCCGAGCTCGTGCTGGATGCGCTTGAGCTCGAGCTGCATCTGCTTGCGCAGCTTCACGTCGAGCGCGCCGAGCGGTTCGTCGAGCAGGAGCGCGGTCGGCCGGTTGACGAGCGCGCGCGCGAGCGCGACGCGTTGCTGCTGACCGCCCGAGAGCTGCCGAGGCCGCCGGCGCTCGTAGCCCTCGAGCGACACGATGCGGAGGATCTCGGTCACCCGCTCCCTGTGGTCCGCGCGCGGGACGCCCCGCATCTTCAGCCCGAACGCGACGTTGTCGTAGATCGTCATGTGCGGGAAGAGGGCGTATTGCTGGAAGACCATGTTCACCGGGCGGCGGTTGGCCGGGGTCGTCGTCACGTCGCTTCCCTGGAGGACGACCCGCCCGACGTCGGGTGTCTCGAAGCCCGCGATCATCCGCAGGGTCGTCGTCTTGCCGCACCCGCTCGGGCCGAGCAGCGAGAAGAACTCGCCCTCGCCGATCTCGAGCGAGACGTCGTTGACCGCTGCGACGCCGCCGAATTCCTTGCTCACGCCGGTGAGCGCGATCGCGACCGAAGCCATGGGCGAGTCTAATCACGGGCGAGCGCGCGTCCACACCTCCGGGCCGTCGCCGACGAGCGTGTCGTCCGAGGTCGACGTGAACTCGAAGTACACCGGGCCCCGTGTCTCTCCGACCGAGGGGCAGACGAGCGTCGCGTTGCCGCTGCCGGTCCAGGTGACTCCG
Organism: Gaiellaceae bacterium; assembly: GCA_036562845.1. Classification (GTDB taxonomy): domain Bacteria; phylum Actinomycetota; class Thermoleophilia; order Gaiellales; family Gaiellaceae; genus Palsa-739. The sequence continues at coordinate 25,251 of DATCJJ010000135.1, forward strand.
GAGACGGTGCCGACGTCCGTCAGGAACGCTTGGACGCCGCCGCACGTGTGTGCCGAATCGTCGCGGAAGAAGAGCGAGCCGTCTGCACCGAAGGTCACCTGCTCGAGGCTTCCGTCGGTCGGGTCGATCGCCCACCACGTGCCGACGAACGAGCTCGTCGGAGCCGAGGACGCCGACGCTGCCAGCATGAGGGCGGTGAGCGGCACGACGAGCAGGCCGATGAGACGGGGCATCGCGGATCTCCTTTGTCGGAAAATTCCTCCCGACTGTGGCCCGGGCCACTGTCAAAGCGCTGTCAGCGGCGTAGCATCGGTGCAAAGGCGCAATGGAGTTCCGCATCCTCGGTCCGGTCGAGGGGTCGGTGGACGGCGTGCCGCTCGCGGTGGGCGGCCCGCGGCAGCGCGCGCTGCTCGCCTATCTCCTGCTTCACCGGAACGAATGCGTCTCCAGCTCTCGGCTGCTCGACGAGCTCTGGTGGGAGCCGCCGGGAGGCGGGACGGCTGCGGTGCAAACGCTGATCCATCGCTTGCGCAAGGCCGTCGGCAACCGCGTCGTCACGGCGCCGCCCGGCTATCTGCTGCGCGTCGAGGGCGGCGAGCTGGACCTCGACCGCGCTCGCTCGCTGCTCGAGGAGGCGGCAGTGACGCACGAGCTTCGGCGACGGCGGCTTCTGCTGCGTGAGGCAGAGTCGCAGTGGCGCGGCGAGCCGCTCAGCGATCTCGACTTCCCGTTCGTCGCCGTCGAGCGCGAAGCGCTCGAAGAGCTCCGTGTCACGACGGTCGAGGCGCGGCTGGCCGCCGATCTCGACGGCGGTCTCGACGCGTCACTCGTGCCCGAGCTGACCGTACTGATCGCACGGCATCCGCATCGCGAACGCCTGCGCGAGCTGCTGATGCTCGGGCTCTACCGCGCCGGGCGGCAGTCGGATGCGCTCGATGTCTACCGGGAAGCGCGCCGTACGCTGCACGACGAGCTCGGGCTCGAGCCTGGGCCCGGGCTGCGGCGGCTTGAGCAAGCTGTCCTGCATCAGGATCCCGCGCTCATCCCTACGGGGCGCGGGAGGCTCGTCCGCTCGCGTCGTCGCCGGATCGCACTCATCGCCACCGTTGCGGCCGTCGCCGTTGCCGTTCTCGTCGCGATGGAACACCCGTCGGGTCCGCGGCACGCACACGCGAGCCCGTTCGCGACGATGTCCGCCGCGGCTATTGCCGCAGCTCCCATACCCACCGGCTGGGTCACTCTTCGCGACCGGTTCTCCCATCGCCGGCTCAACTCGGGGCTCTGGGATACGTTCGGCTCGGGGACGGGAGCGTCGATGACGCTGCGTCGCGGCGGGGTCGACGTCGTACTTGCAGCGGAGGGCCGCGTCGGCGGGCGCTTCGGTCAGATCGGCGCCGGAATCTTCTCCGTCTGCAGGTTCAACGGGGACTTCGACGCGCGCATCGACTACCGCCTGCGCGACTGGCCGACGCGGAGCGGCGCGCGCGCTCAGCTAAGCGGCTGGATCTTTCCCGACCGCAACTCCGACGCGGCACGCGAAAGTGCGCTCCCAGGTGAGCGCGTCGACGGTGACATGCCGACGAGCCACAATCTCGTCTACTTCGGCGACCGCTCGGGCGCGCTCCGGCTGCTCCGGCGTGGCGGCCGGATGATCGCCCTCGCGTGGCACGCGCGGCACTGGGTCGAGCTCGACGCCGAGCACGATGTCGGCCAGGTCCAGCTGGGGATCAACCTTTGGGCCGACTCGTCAGACTGGGCTCACCGCCGGGTCGAAGCAACCTTCGACAACTTCCGTGTATCGGCGCCGCACATGAACTGCGGCTGACTGTCGTAGACTCGGGAGTCGTCGTGGGCAGGTACGAGGACATCTGCGCAGCGCATGAGTGGCGCGTCCCGGAGCGCTACAACATCGCCGCGGACTGCTGCGACAAGCACCCGCGCGACAAGCTCGCGATGATCCACGAGCGGTTCGACGGGGTGCAGCGGGAGCTGGCGTGGGGTGAGCTGCAGGACCTGTCGGGCCGGGCGGCGAACCTCCTCGCCTCGCAGGGCGTCGAGCGGGGCGACCGCGTCGCGGTCGTGCTGCCGGCGACACCGGAGACCGCCGCGGTGTTCTTCGGGACGTGGAAGCTCGGCGCGCTGCTCCTGTCGATGTCGGTTCTCTACGGCGACGACGGCATTGCGCACCGGCTGAACGACTCGCAACCGAAGGTGCTCGTCACTGACGAGCGGAACGCGCCCCGCTTTGCCGCGAGCGGCGTCCCCGTCGTCGTGCTCACCGCGGACCTGCTCGCCGCACAGTCGACCGAGCACGCGACCGCGGACACGGCGGCGGACGATCCGGCGCAGCTCTACTACACCTCCGGCACGACCGGCCTCGCGAAGGGGATCGTCCACGCGCACCGATACCTGCTCGGTCATGAGGAGTTCGTGTACTGCCACGAGGTCGACGACGGCGAGCGCTTCCACGGCATGGGGGAGTGGGCGTGGGCGGCGGGGATCGCGCCGCTGCTCGGCCCGTGGCGGCTCGGCGCGGTTCAGTGCGTGTACCAGCGCGAGGGCGGCTTCGATCCCCACAAGCAGCTCGACTTCCTCTCGCGCCACACCGTGACGAACGTCTTCACGACGCCGACCGCGATGCGCTCGATGATGGCCGTCGCCGATGCCGGCACCCGCTACCCCTGCACGTTCCGCCGCGTGTGCTCCGCCGGCGAGCCGCTCAACCCCGAGGCGATCCGCTGGTTCCGCGAGCAGTACGGCATCACCGTCCTCGACTACTACGGCCTCACCGAGTCGTACCCGCTCGTCGCCAACTACCCGTGGCTCGAGGTGCGCGAGGGGTCGATGGGACGGCCGATGCCGGGCTGGGACGTCCAGATCCTCGACGAGGACGAGAACGAGGTGCCGCGCGGCGAGCGCGGCGAGATCTGCCTGCGCGCGCGCACGAACCCGCACTATCCGCTCGGCTACTGGCGGAACGACGAGGCGGCGCGCGAGACGTTCGGCGGCGAGTGGTTCCACAGCAAGGACGCTGCCGTCATGGACGAGGACGGGTACATCTGGTACGCGGGACGCGCCGACGACGTGATCATCTCCGCCGGCTACCGGATCGGCCCGTTCGAGGTCGAGTCGGCGTGCATCGAGCATCCGGCGGTGCGCGAGGCGGCGGCCGTCGCGTCACCGGACGAGCTGCGCGGCTCGGTGGTCAAGGCGTTCATCGTCCTGGCGGCCGGGCACGAGCCGAGCGACGAGCTGGCGCAGGAGATCTCCGGTTTCGTGCGGACGCGGCTGTCGCAGTACGCCTATCCGCGGAAGATCGAGTTCGTCGACGACCTCCCGAAGACGCTGACGGGGAAGATCCGCCGGATCGAGCTGCGCGAGCGCGAGCACGCGGCCCTCCACAAATGAGGGAAGGCGGCTGCTCGTGCGGCGCCGTCCGCTACCGGCTGACGTCGGAGCCGATGTTCGTGCACTGCTGCCACTGCCTGAACTGCCAGCGGCAGACGGGCAGCGCGTTCGTCGTCAACCTCCTGATCGAGCGCGATCGCGTCGAGGTGCCGAGCGGCGAGCCCGAGACAGTCGACGTCCCGCGCGACGACGGCAGCTCGCAGCGGATCTACCGCTGCCCCGACTGCAAGGTGGCGCTGTTCAGCGAGTACACGTATCCCGAGGTCTGGTTCGTCCGCGCCGGGACACTCGACGAGCCGCGCGGCATTCGGCCCGACGTCCACATCTTCACGAAGTCGAAGGTGAACTGGGTCACGCTGCCCGAGGGGGTGCCCGCCTTCGAGGTCTTCTATAAGCTCGACGAGCTCTGGCCGGCCGAGAGCCTCGAGCGCGTGCAGGCGCTGCGCGACTAGGAAGGTTCGGCGCCGAGCCCTCCTACTAGCCGTAGACCGATTTGCCGTTGAGCACGGCGGCGTTCGGCGGGTACGGCTCGAGGTCGGCGACGAAGCGCGGCTGCGCGCGGACGCGGTCGAGCCAGGCGCGAAAGCTCGGATAGCCGGACGCGTCGACCCCCGCCTCCTCGGCGACGTGCGAATACGCGAAGACGGCGATATCGGCGATCGAGTACCGGTCGCCGACGAGGAACGTCCGGTTCGCGAGGTGCCGGTCGAGGATCCCGAGCGCCTCGTGCGCACCGGTGTGCCTGCGCCGCGCCTCGGGGTCGTCCCGGGTCCAGCGGCCCGTGATCAGGCGGAAGCGGAGGCCGCCGATCATGAACATCACGTCCGTCTGCTCGTAGACGAGCCAGCGGCACACCTCGGCCTGCGCGAACGAGTCGGCCGGAAGAAACGGCGTCCCGGACGCGAGATACCAGAGGATCGCGTTCGACTCGACGAGCGTCCGACCGTCCGGGAGCTGCAGCACGGGTGTCGAGCGGTGCGGGTTCAACCGCGCGTACTCGTCGGTGAGGGTGTCGCCGTCGAAGATGTCGACCGGTACGCGCTCGTACTCGGTCCCGAGCTGGGCGAGGAGCAGCCGGGCCTTGTAACAGTTGGCGGACGCGGCGTAGTCGTAGAGCCGGAGTGCGCTCATGCCCCGTGAAACGCGGAGAGCCGGTGCTCTGTGAGATCCTGCGGGCATGGACGACGACCAGATTCACAGCTCGATCGAGCAGCTCGTCGCCGAGGAGCACGATCTCTGGCAGCGCGAGGGCGACGGAACGGCGACGGAAAGCGACCGCGAGCGGCTGAAGGCGATCGCCGTGTCGCTCGACCAGTGCTGGGATCTTCTGCGGCAGCGCCGCGCGCGGCGGAGCGCCGGCCTCGATCCCGACTCCGCCGAGGAGCGGAGCTCCCGCGTCGTCGAGAACTACGAGCAGTGAGCTCGCCCGCGCCCGAGCAGCGCGACGCGCCGCGCGGGCCGCGGCGGCCGGCAGCGGCGCCGCCGCGTTTTCGCTGGAGCTGGTGGATCGTCTGGCTCGTCGGGCTGCTCGCGATCAACTACTTCCTCGCCGCCCATGCGACGAAGGCGCCGCCACGCGTCCGCGTCCCCTACAGTCCGTTCTTTCTGCAGCAGGTCGAAGCCGGCCACGTCGCGTCGATCACGACGAAGGGCACCGCGGTCCAGGGGACGTTCACGGTGGCCGAGAGCTACGCGGGCTCGAAGCAGTCGAAGAAGTTCCAGACCGAGATCCCGACGTTTGCCGACACGAACGCGCTCGCGCGCCTGCTGCAGCGGAAGGGCGTCGTCGTAAACGCGGTGCCACTCGAAGAGGGCGCGCCGTGGTGGGAGAGCCTCCTGTTCGGCTTCGGCCCGACGCTGCTCTTCCTCGCGCTCATCTTCTGGGTGATGCGGCGCGGCTCGAGCATGCAGAACATCCTCGGCAACTTCGGGCGCTCGCGGGCGCGGCAGTACGAGGCGACCGGCGACCGCGTGACCTTTGCCGACGTCGCGGGCATCGACGAGGCGAAGCAGGAGCTGTCGGAGGTCGTCGACTTCCTGCGCGACGCGGAGAAGTACCGGCGGCTCGGCGCGCGCGTGCCGCACGGCGTCCTCCTCTCGGGCCCTCCCGGCACCGGGAAGACGCTGCTCGCGCGCGCCGTCGCCGGCGAGGCGAACGTGCCGTTCTTCTCGATGGCGGCGTCCGAGTTCGTCGAGGCAATCGTCGGCGTCGGCGCCTCCCGCGTGCGCGACCTCTTCCAGAAGGCGAAGGATGCTGCGCCGTCGATCATCTTCATCGACGAGCTCGACGCGATCGGACGGTCGCGGACGTCCGGCACTGCCGGCTTCAGCGGCGGCAACGACGAGCGCGAGCAGACGCTCAACCAGATCCTCACCGAGATGGACGGCTTCGACTCGACCACCGGCGTCATCGTCATCGCGGCGACGAACCGTCCCGACGTCCTCGACGCGGCGCTCCTTCGGCCCGGACGATTCGACCGGCGCGTGGCGGTGCAGCCGCCCGACCGCAACGGCCGGCTCGCGATCCTGCAGGTGCACACGCGGAGCGTGCCGCTCGCGCCCGACGTGGACCTCGGCGGCATCGCGTCGACGACGCCGGGCATGGTGGGCGCCGATCTCGCGAACCTCGTCAACGAGGCCGCGCTGCTCGCAGCGCGTCGCGGGCACCAGCAGGTGCAGGAAGCGGACTTCACGGACGCGCTCGAGAAGATCGTCCTCGGCGCGGAGCGCAAGGTGATGATGTCGCCCGAGGACAAGCGGCGGACCGCCTATCACGAAGGCGGGCACGCGATCGTCGGCATGCTCACCGAGGGAGCCGACCCCGTGCGCAAGATCTCGATCATCCCGCGTGGCCTTGCGCTCGGCGTCACCTTCTCCGCGCCGGACGCCGACCGCTTCAACTACTCGCAGCAGGAGCTGCTCGCGAAGATCAAGGTCGCCCTCGGCGGCCGGGCGGCCGAGGAAGTCGTCTTCGGCGACCTGACGACCGGCGCCGAGTCGGACATCCAGCAGCTGACGCAGATCGCACGACAGATGGTCGGGCGCTGGGGGATGAGCGAGCGCATCGGCGTCGTCGCGGTCATCCCGTCGGACGGGCAGAGCCTGCTGCTGCCGGGCGCGGCGGAGGTGTCGCCGGAGACGCAGCAGCTGATCGACGACGAGGTCAGGCGGATCGTGAACGAGGCGCGCGAGGAGGTCCTGACGCTGCTCCGCGACCGCCGGCCGCAGCTCGACTCGCTGGCCGAGGCGCTGCTCGAGCACGAGACGCTCGATCAGACGGATGCGTACGCCGCCGCCGGCATGGAGCCGGTCGGGGCGGCTACCGTCCGTGCATGACCGCCGTCTGCACGCATCTCGACACCGTCGAGTTCACGCACGTCCCCGACGACGTCGCGGGCTGCGAGGAATGCCTCGCCGCCGGCGGCTGGTGGGTGCACCTGCGCATGTGCCAGTCCTGCGGGCACATCGGCTGCTGCGACAGCTCGCCGAACAAGCACGCGACCGCGCACGCGCGTGAGACGTCGCATCCGGTCGTCCGCTCGGCGGAGCCGGGCGAGGAATGGAGCTACTGCTACGTCGACGACGTGGCGTTCGTGCTCGAAACCTGAGTGACGAGCTCGTGCGAGAGGCTGCCTACGTGACGAGCCTTGCCAGTGCGTGCCGCAGGGCCAGCTCGTCGCGGCCGCGGCGCGTCAGCCGGTAGAGGCCCCGTCGACGGGTGAGGAATCCCCGCGCCTCGAGGCGGTGCAGCCCGACGAAGAGAGAGCCGTCCCGGACGCGCCGGGCAAGGGCGGTCGGATTGGGATACCGCTCGACCATCGACAGCAGCAGCGCCTCGGACATGCCTCAGGGTAGCCGCGCAGATGCCCGCAGACGGAAGAACCGTCGCGCCGTCCGCGTCTCGTAAGACACTACGGTTGGTTGAAGCGGAATTCGATCCGCGCTAGGTTCGCGCGGAGGTTCGATGGCGGTCGTTACAAAGACCCGCATTGCACAGGCGCGTCACGGGGAGAGAGGGGACGACCGGTCGCCGCTCGAGATCCCGTACGCGGTTCGCTGGCTCGTGCCAAAGGGCGAGCGGTTCGCCAACTTCCCGCTCCTCAACGACAACGACACGCAGCTCGACTTCTACCGGCGCTTCGGCCACATCTACGCAGTCGGGATCCCGACGAAGAAATGGCGCATCGTCGTGGTCTCGGACCCCGAGCTGCTCGACGAGGTGGCGGGGAACGAGGAGCAGTTCGGGAAGCGCGTCGAGGAGATCAACTTCTTCGCCCAGCTGCAGAACTCGCGCGGCGGCGGCATCTCGGTGATCGGCGACGGCGAGCACTACGAGCGCGTCCGCCGCGTGATGCTCCCCTGGTACTCGCCGCAGCACCAGCGCACGCAGCTCGTCAGGATGAAGGAGCAGGCGCGGAAGCTCGTCGCCGCGTGGTCGACGCTCGCCGACGACGAGCCGATCGACGCGCGCGGCTGGATGGAGCGGTACACGCTCGAGGTCTCCGGGCGCGGCGCATGCAGCTACGACTTCGGCCTGCTCGAAGGCGATACGTGCCCGCACCTGTTCGCGCAGGCGGTTCCCGAGAGCACGAAGGAGAGCATCCTCCGCGTCGCCGACGCGCGTCCCGATGCCGCGTGGTGGGGCCGCAAGCAGCGCCGGTACCGGCGGCTCAACAAGGAGCTCTTCCGGACGGCAGACTCGCTCGTGCGCGCGCGGCTGCACACGAAGCCGCTCGGCGACCAGACCGACCTCCTCAGCCGCCTCGTCAGCGTCCCCGATCCCGAGACGGGCGAGCTCCTCGATCACGAGACGATCCGCGACCAGGTGCTGATGCACCTCTCGAACGGCTTCAACGGCCCGTCGATCACCGGTGCGTGGCTCGCGTACGTCCTTGCGACGAACCCCGAGGTCGAGACGAAGCTCGTTGCGGAGATCGACGAGATCAGCGGCGGCGACCCGGAGTACGACCTCCAGTACGACGACCTGATGAAGATGTCGTACACGACGCAGGTCATCAAGGAGACGATGCGGGTCTACCCGCCGATGCCTGTGACCGTGCGCCGCAGCCTCAAGAACGGGATGCTCGGGCGGTACCGGATCCGCAAGGGCGACATCATCTTCGTCGGGACGCTCGCCGCCCAGCGTGATCCGCGCTACTGGGGCCCGGCGCCTGACGTCTTCGACCCGGAGCACTTCGCGCCGGAGAAAGTCGTGAACCGTCCGCGCCACGCCTTCATCCCGTTCTCGATCGGGAAGCGGCAATGCATGGCGCAAGAGGTGACGTTCATGATGCTGCGCGTCGTCCTCTTCGAGATCTACAACCGCTACCGGCTGCGCATGGCGCCGGGCGCGACGGTGACGAAGAACACGGTGGTGACGACCAAGCCGGCGGCGGTGCCCGTCGTCCGCCTGCCGCGCGAACGTCGCGAGATCGTCTCCCTGCGCGACACGCCGCCGTCCATCCGCGCGGCAACGGTCAGCGCGCGCGAATGGGGCGAGCCGACAGACATACCGGAGACGAGCGCGTACGGCCGGCTCGTCATCGCGTACGGCAGCAACTTCGGCGCGAATCGGCAGCTCGCCGAGCGCTTTGCCGAGCGGAGCCGCTTCTACGGCTACACGCACGAGCTGCTGACGCTGAACGAGCTCGCGGCGGCTCCGCCGCGGGATGAACCGTGGCTGCTCGTCGCGATGACGTCGACGTACACCTCGAACCCGCCGACGAATGCGACGAGCTTCCGCTCGCTGCTCGAGCATGCGAGGCCGGACGACGAGACGTGGCGGAACTGCAGCTATCTCGTCTGGGGTCTCGGCAACAGCCAGTGGAACGCCTTCCTCGCGTTCCCGCGCTACATCCACGCGAGGCTCGCCGAGCTGGGGGCGACGCCGCTCGCGGACTTCTCGTTCGGCGACGTCGGGACACCCGCGTGGGAGCAGGTGCACGCCGAATGGAACACCCGCGTCTGGCCGACGCTGCTCGAGCTGTCCGGCGCACGGCCGAGCGAGGCGGCGGCGGCCCGCGTGGCGGCCGAGCGCGCGTCGACCGGGGCGCTCACGTCCGCCGACTCGAACACGGCGATGGCGATGTCGCTCGGCCGCGAGGACGCCGCGCCGCGCGTGCTGCTCGTCCCGGAGATCCTCACGAACGGCGTCGGGCTCGAGACCGTGCCCGTTCGCGCACGCGTCTGCCGTGAGCTGCACGCGGATGCATCGCCGAAGCGTGCGCGTCATCTCGAGGTCGAGCTTCCGGCCGGCATGTCGTACCGCGCGGGCGACCATCTCGGCATCTGCCCGAAGAACGACGACGACCGCGTCGAGCGGCTGGCCGAACGGCTCGGAGCCGCGCTCGAGGGCCTCTTCATGGTGCCGCGCACGCTCGACGTCCACGTCGTGCCGAGAGGCGTCGTCCTCCAGGTGCGCAACGTGCTCACGAGCCTCGTCGACCTCGCGGGCCCGCCGCCGCTCGCGCTCGTGGAGCTCGTGGCGGCGAAGGGCGGAGACGTGACGGACGTCGACGGGCTCGACGTGCTCGGCCTGCTCGATCGCAATCCCTCCGTCCAGCTGAACATCTTCGAGTTCCTCCAGGTCGCCCAGCCGCTTCGGCCGCGCTACTACTCGACGAGCTCGTCGCCGGAGATCCACGGCGCCGCCGACGCGCACGTCGCCGTCGGCCTCGTCGACCGCGGCATGTGCTCGCGGTACCTGCACTCGCTCCGCGAGGGAGAGCGGATCAACGTCTTCCTCGACCAAGCGGAGGGCTTCCACCTCCAGGAAGACGTCGCGAAGCCGATGATCTTCGTCTCCGCGGGGACGGGATTCGCACCGATGCGCGCCTTCCTCTGGGAGCGGCTCGCGCTCCGCCGCGCCGGTGTCGAGGTTGGCGAGGCCGCGCTCTTCAACGGGATCCGGTCACGGGAGTTCGACTACATCTACCGCGAGGAGCTCGAGCGGTTCGCGGCCGAGGGCGTGCTCGACCATCTCCGGGTCGTCACGTCACGCGAGGACCGGCGCGAATACGTGCAGGATCGCCTCCGGAGCGAAGGCGCGCTCGTGTGGCGGCTGCTCGAGTCGGGTGCCTACGTCTACGTGTGCGGCGGCCAGGCATTGCGGGACGGCGTCCGCCGCGCGTTCGTCGACGTCCTCGAGGCGCAGGGGGCGATGCCGCGCGAGCACGCCGAGGCGTACCTGCACGAGCTCGAGCACACGCAGAACCGATACCGTCCGGACCTGTGGGGTTGACCGATCGACGTCCTCGCCCTCATCTTCATGATCGCCGCGCTCGTGATGTTCGTCTTCGCGGCGAGTGGGCGGGAGCTGCGCCATTTCAACGAGATCGCGCTCGGCCTCGTCTTTCTCGTGGCCGCGCTCATCTGCCAGTTCACGACGATCACGAACACGCACATCGGGCACTGAGCCCCTTCGGTCGATGAGGAAGCTGCAGGTCCAGGGTGTGCACCACATCACGCTCGTCGGCGCGGACCGGCAGACGTCGATCGACTTCTGGGAAGGCGTGCTCGGCATGCCCTTCGTCTTCGAGCAGCCCAACCTCGACAACGAGACAGAGAGCCATCTGTACTTCGATCCGGGCGACGGCCGCCTGATCACCGTGTTCACGAACGAGGAGCAGGAGTCGATCGGGCCGCCGGAGGACGAAAAGGTCGCGGGCCGCGTTCACCACCTCGCGTTCGCGCTCTCGAAAGCGACGTTCGACCAGACCGTCGCACGGCTCGACGAGCGTGAGATCCGCCACAGCGGCGTCAAGGATCGAGGGTTCATGGACTCGATCTACTTCCACGACCCGCTCGGGCTGCTGATCGAGCTCGCGTCGTACCGGTTCGAGCCGCCGCACGGCCACACGCATGCCGACGTGCTTCTCGAAGCGCACAAGCTCCGCGTCGAGCGACGCGACCACAACATCGCGCCTGAGCACCTCGCGGACGCGATCGAGCTGCTCGTCGAGCGCTCGCGGGCCTCGCTCTCCCGGTGACGGTCTCGACGCCGCTCGTCGCCGACGGGTGCCTGCGCGTCGGCGTGACGCTGCGGGCCGCGCCGGCCGGCGTGGCGCCGGTCGTCCCCGGCTCCCTCGTCGTCGGGCGCGTGCTGCCGACGCGCCACTTCGGCAGCGTCGACGTCTTCCTCGAGGCGTGCGAGGCGGCGGAGCCCGGTGACGTCCTCGTCGTCGACAACGGCGGCCGTGTCGACGAGGCCTGCATCGGCGACCTGACGATCCTCGAGGCGCAGTCCGCGGGGCTCGCCGGCGTCGTCGTCTGGGGACTGCACCGGGACACGCACGAGCTCCGCGAGATCGGCTTCCCGATCTGGAGCTACGGCACGAACCCCCTCGGCCCGATGCGGCTCGACGAACGCGACGACGAGCCCGTGCGCTTCGGCGAGTCGATCGTCACGCGCGACGACGTCGTCTTCGCCGACGACGACGGCGTTGTCTTCGTCGCGCACGCGCTTGTCGACGAGGTGCTCGCGGCGGTCCGGACGATCAGTGCGGTCGAACGGGAGCAGGCGCGGCGCATCGGCGCGGGCGAGACCCTGCGCGACCAGACGCGGTTCGTCGAGTACCTCGCCGAGCGCGAGCGCGACCCGTCGTACACGTTCCGCCGCCACCTGCGGCGGACCGGCGGCGCGATCGAAGAGTGACGCCCGCCTAGCCCTGGTTGCTGCCGCAGTCGCGGAGGCCGACCGCGTCGAGGGCGGCGTTGAGGCTCGGGCCGAGCTTGTCGAGCGTCGCCGCGCCGGCCTGGAACCCGGCCGCGTCGCCGGCGACGGCGCGCTGGAGCACGGTCTGGAGCGTCACGTCGGCGGTGTGGAGGAGGCGGAGCGGCCGCGCCATCCGCGGCTTGAGGGCTGCGGGTACCGGCGTCGCCTCGACCTGGCGCCCTTCGGACAGCGACAGCCCGAGGATGACGCCGAGATAGTAGGCGGACGTATGGAGATCGCCGGCGGCGCGCGCCTTCCGCATCTTGTCGGCCGCCGCGGTCAGACGCGGCGTGTACGAGCGGCAGATCGCGTTCACCCGGCTCTGGTACGTCGTCGTGCCTGCGGCCGTGGACGTGCCGAGCGCGAAGAGGACCACTGCAGCGGCCGCGACTCTCATACACCGAGAGAGCACCGGGACGCCCCCTTTCTTTCGCCCTAGAGCCGCAGCTCCTCGGCGCGCCGGCCGCGTCCCGCCGCGTCGCCGCGCCGCTTCGTCGCCGCGTTCATCGCGGCGCTACTTGTGCGGGAGCGTTCGCGCGTAGCCGACGCCGCGCTCGACCCACTCCGCAACGTCGTCGCCGGCGCTGACGCGCAACCAGCCCGGCATCTCACGGTTCCGCATCACCATCGTCTCCGCACGTGTCGTGCGCACGAGCTCGTCCGATTCTGTCGGGTCGACGCGCACGAGCATCCCACCCTGGCCGCTCGCAGCGATCGCCATGTTGCCGTTGATCAGGAATGCCAGGCCGCCGAACATCTTCTTCTCGGTCGCATCGGGAACGAGCTCGCGGATCTCCGCCGCCAGCGCCTCGTCGTACGCCATCAGGCGAAGAGCGCGCAATCGTCGAGATCGACGCACGTGCAGTCGGCCGCGTGCGCGAGCCACGTCCGCTGTTCGTCGAGCGCCGCGAGCCGCCGCGCGGCGATTGCCTGCAGCCGCTCATCGCCGGCGAGGAGCAGCTTGATCTCGTCGAGCGTGAGACCGGCAGTGCGGGCGGTGTCGATGACGTGGAGCGTGCGCACCGTCTCCTCTGGGAAGTAACGGCGTCCGCTCTCGCGCTGCGCCGTCGGCAGCAGCCCGATCGACTCGTAGTAGCGGATCGCCGACGCAGGCTTCCCCGACCGCCGCGCGACCTCGCCGATCGAAAGGCTTGACATCAAGCCGACTTTAACCAGCACGATCATCTCCATGACGAAAATCGCATGCACACTCACGGGCAGCGACCTCGCCGAGCAGGCGAGGCGCTGGCGGGCGCTGCCGCTGCTGCAGCGCGAGGAGACCGAAGACGGGTTGCGCGTGACGTTCGCCCGCGAGCCCAGGGGCGCCGAAGGCTTTGCCGCCGTCGCTTCCAGCGTCGGCGTCGAGGACGAGCTGCGCGCACTCGTCGCGGTCGAGAACGACTGCTGCCGCTGGGCGCGGTGGGACGTCGAGGACGGCGTCGTGCTCGTCGTGACCTCGAGCGGCCACGGCGTGCGGACGCTGCACGGGATGTTTCGCGAGTAGAGGCTTGGGGCGAAGCTCGGCAGCCCCGCAGCAGGCCTGCTCAGGCCAGGCGGTCCTGCAGCTCGGCGACGATTCGCTCGAGCTCCGCGACGCGCCCCTCGAGATCCGACGGCGGCGCCTGCGCAGCCTGCGGCGGCGCCGCCTCGCCGGCTTCTCCGAGGAGCTGCCGCCAGCGGTGCCGCGCACCCTCCTCGACGAGCTCGCGGCCGGCGAGGTCGCGCAGCGTCGCCTCGACGTCCTCCGTCGACGTGAACGCATAGATCCGCTCCGTCCTGACGCGGAGCTCGGCGACGGTCTGCGGCCCGCGCAGCATCAGCACCGCGAGGACGGCGAGCTGCGAGGGCGTCAGCCGGAGCGCGTCGTCGAGCAGGTGCCGGAACTTCGCCGCGCGTGAGCCGGGGCCGCTCGCGAGCCGCGTCCAGCCGCGGCGGCCGAGCCGGTCGAGCGCCTGGCGGATCGCCCCCTCGTCGTAGTCGACGACGGGATCGCGGCTCGTCGACTGGTTGGCGGCCAGGCGAAGCGCGTTGAGCGAGAGCGGGTACTGGTCGGGCGTCGTCCGCTGCTTCTCGAGCAGGCAGCCGAGAACCCGCACTTCCACCGGATCGAGGTCCATGCCGACACATTAGGTTGGAGCCACATGGACCCGCTCGAGACACACCTGCTCGACCGGCTGCGGGAGCTGCCGAGGGGCGCGGGCCGCGGCGACGTCGCCGAGGCGGAGGCGATCTGGCGCGCGCAGGTGCGCAGCAGGCTCTGCGACTTCGCCGCGCGCCATCTCCAGGGAACCGGTCGAAGCTTCTACTCGATCGCGTCGGCCGGGCACGAGTCGAATGCCGCCGTCGCGCTCGCGCTCGAGCCGACCGACCCGGCGCTGCTGCACTACCGCTCGGGTGCGTTCTACCTCGCGCGCGCAGCGCAGCTCGGCCGCGACGGTGTTCCCGACATCCTGCAAGGCGTCACCGCGGCGAGGGACGAGCCGATCGCCGGCGGCCGGCACAAGGTCTTCGGCAATCACGAGCTCGCGATCATCCCTCAGACGTCGACGATCGCCTCGCACCTGCCGCGCGCGGTCGGCGTCGCGTTCGCGCTCGAACGTGCGAAGCGAATCGGCGTCGACGGCGAGTGGGAGGAGGGCGCGATCGTCGTCTGCAGCTTCGGCGACGCGTCCGTCAACCATGCGACGGCACAGGCCGGGCTGAACAGCTCCGCGTACTTCGCGCATCAAGGGCTGCCGCTGCCGCTTCTCTGGATGTGCGAGGACAACGGCATCGGCATCAGCGTCCGCTCGCCGCACGGCTGGGTCGAGTCTGCGCTGCGCGCGCGGACGCAGCTGCGCTACGAGCACGCGCCGGGCGACGACCCCGAGCTCGCGCTCGAGGTCGCGCAGGATCTCGCGGACTGGGTGCGCGAGGAGCGCAAGCCGGCAGTGCTGCACCTGAAGACGGTGCGCTTCCTGAGCCATGCGGGCGCCGACGTGGAGACGGCGTACCGGACGCCGCAGGAGATTCGCGCCGACTGGGACCTCGACCCGATCCTCGCGACGGGCGAGTGGCTCGCCGCGGCCGGTGCGTGGAGCGGGAACGAGCTCGCCGACGACTATCTCGCCGAGCGGCAGCGTGTCTTCGGGATCGCCGCCGAGGCCGCGACGCTGCCGCAGCTCGAGGCGGCCGAGGACGTCATCCGTCCGCTCGCGCCGCGCACGCAACGCCTGCGCGCGGTCCAGTCGCCGAACGGCGAGCCGACGACCGTCGCGCTCGCGATCAACGCGGCACTCGCCGACGTCCTCGAGCGCGAGCCGCGGACGCTCGTCTTCGGCGAGGACGTCGGTGCGAAGGGGGGCGTGTACGGCGTCACCCGTGGCCTGCAGAGGCGGTTCGGCTCCGCGCGTGTCTTCGACACGCTGCTCGACGAGACGTCGATCCTCGGGCTCGCGCTCGGCTCCGCGACGAGCGGCCTCGTGCCGATCCCGGAGATCCAGTATCTCGCCTACCTGCACAACGCCGAGGACCAGCTGCGCGGCGAGGCTGCGACGCTGCAGTTCTTCTCGCAGGGCCGGTATCGCAACGGAATGGTCGTGCGGATCGCGGGGCTCGCGTACCAGAAGGGATTCGGCGGCCATTTCCACAACGACAACGCGGTCGGCGTGCTCCGCGACATCCCCGGCCTCGTCTTGTCTTCACCCGGGCGGCCCGACGACGCCGCCGCGATGCTGCGCACGTGCGTCGAGGCGGCGCGCGTCGACGGCAGCGTGTGCGTCTTCCTCGAGCCGATCGCGCTCTACCACACGCGCGACCTGCACGAGGACGGCGACGACGGCTGGCTCGCACCGGCCTCGGGCGATGCGCCGCTCGGCAGTGCACGGGTCTACGGCGACGGCGACGACCTCACGATCTTCACGTGGGCGAACGGGCTGCGGATGTCGCTGCGCGTCGTCCGCGAGCTCGACCTCGACGCGCGCGTCGTCGATCTGCGCTGGCTGTCGCCGCTGCCCGTCGACGACATCATTCGCGAGGCGAATGCGACCGGCCGCGTGCTGATCGTCGACGAGACGCGCCGCACGGGCGGCGTCTCGGAGGGCGTCGTCGCCGCGCTCGTCGACGCCGGCTTCGCCGGGACGATCGACCGCGTCGCGAGCAAGGACTCCTTCGTTCCCCTCGGCGACGCCGCGAGCCTCGTCCTCGTCTCCGAGGCCGAGATCGCCGCGGCGGTGTCCGCCGCGCTCAGCCGCCGCTGATCGCCGCGATCACCTCGAGACGCGCGTTCGGCGGCACCTCGGTCGCGAGGTCGCCGCGCTCGCCGTCGACGTAGACGTGGATGTGCCGGCGGAGTGCCGGCCCTTCCTCGCAGAGGCGGTCGCGGAGCCCGGGCCACCGCCGGTCGAGCTCCGCGATCGCGTCCAGCACCGTCGGCGCCTCGACGTCGACGTGGCGCGGCAGGTCCGCAAAGAGCGGCCGCAGCGCCGAAGGAAGGTGCACGTCGGCCATCAGGCGAGCGTCGCCACCCGCACCGACTGGATCGACGGCAGGTAGTCGGCGACCTCCGTCCAGGACTCGCCCTCGTCGAGCGACGCGAAGACCTGGCCGGTCGACGTGCCGAAGAAGAGCCCGAAGTCGTCCTCGTCGTCGCGCACCATCCCGTCGCGGAGGACGCCGACGTAGGCGTCGCGCTCGGGCAGCCCTTTGGTCAGCTTCTGCCAGGACGAGCCGGCGTCGCGCGTGCGCCAGACGGCCGCCTGGCCGTCCGGCATCGTCCGGCCGTGGCCCGGATCGAGCGGGATGCAGTAGAAGGTCTCGCGGTCGTGCGGATGCGCGGCGGCGGCGAAGCCGAACTCGCTCGGCAGCCCCTCCGTGATCTCCGTCCAGTTCGTCCCGCCGTCGTCGCTGCGCCACATGCCGACGTGGTTCTGCTGGTACCAGCGGTCGGGGTCCGGCGACGGCGCGAGCTTGTGCACGCAGAAGCCGACCTCCTCGTTCGGGGGCGGCGGCCAGTCGCGGCGCAGCCCTCTGTTGCGCGGCTCCCACGTCTTCCCGCCGTCGGTCGTGTCGAACGTGCTGTTGCCCTGGACGATCACGCGGAGGTGGTCGGGGCTGTCCGGGAAGGGGAGGATCGCCGACAGGCCGAGATGGCCGGGCGGCTGCATCGCGGGGTCGTTCCAGACCTCGCGGCCGGGAGCGCCGTCGAGCGTCGAGACGAGCGAGAACGTCTGGCCCTCGTCGGTGCTCTCGAACAGGCCGACGGATTCCGCTCCGACGTACAGCTTCCCGTGGCCGGTCGCGAGCGACGAGATCTTGTTCAGCTTGAGCCCGTCGACTCCCTCGTAGTTCAGCCCCTCGCTCGATTGCGACCAGGTCTCGCCGAGGTCGCTGCTCCGCCAGACGGACGAGCCGAGCCACTCCGACGCGGCGGCGGCGTAGATCGTCCCCGATTCGTCGATGATCGCGTTATAGATCGGCCAGCTCTCGCAGAGCGGCCCGCGCAGATTCCAGTCGCGGCGGTTGTCGCTCTCCAGCAGGAACAGGCCCTTGCGCGTGCCGACCAGCAGGACGGTCTTCGCCATCTCTCGTCTCCTCCGAGCTCGGTGTCGCTTGTTGAGACCGTAGTCGCACGCGAAACTCATCGGCAACGGGCTAGAGTTGTCACTTCAAAAGGTAAAGCGAGCAGGAGGTCGAGATGCCACTGACGATCGGCGACGAAGCGCCAGACTTCGAGGCGCAGACGACGGAGGGCCCGATCAGCTTCCACGACTGGATCGGTGACGGCTGGGCGGTGCTCTTCTCCCATCCGAAGGATTTCACGCCGGTCTGCACGACCGAGCTCGGCTACATGGCCTCGATCAAGCCGGAGTTCGACCGGCGCGGCGTGAAGATCATCGGCCTGTCGGTCGACCCGACCGACAAGCACGAAACGTGGGCCGACGACATCGAGGAGACGCAGGGCGCCCGGCCGAACTACCCGATCATCGGCGACGGCGACTACAAGGTCTCGAAGCTGTACGGGATGCTCGGCGCCGACGTCTCCGGCGATCCGGCCGACCGCACCGCCGCGCTCAACCAGACCGTGCGCAACGTGTTCGTGATCGGGCCGGACAGGAAGGTCAAGCTGATCCTGGTCTATCCGATGACGACCGGCCGCAACTTCGACGAGGTGCTCCGCGTGATCGACTCGCTCCAGCTGACGGCGAGCCACAAGGTCTCGACGCCCGTCAACTGGAAGCAGGGCGACGACGTGATCATCGCCGGCTCCGTCTCGAACGACGAGGCGAAGGAGCTGTTCGGCGACTGGCAGGAGCCCAAGCCGTACATCCGCATCGTCCCGCAACCCGCGGGAACCGCGAAGTAGCGATGACTCTCGGTGGCCACGGGAGTCTCTTCTAGGATGACGCCCGTGGCCACCGCCGCCGTCGCAGCCAACGATCTCGAGCAGTACCGCCGGGAGCTGACCGGCTACTGCTACCGCATGCTCGGCTCCGCCGTCGACGCGGAGGACGCGGTGCAGGAGACGATGCTGCGCGCGTGGCGGTCGCTCGATCGCTTCGAGGGCCGCTCCGCGCTCAAGTCGTGGCTCTACCGGATCGCGACGAACGTCTGCTTCGACGCGCTCAACGGCCGCGAGAAGCGCGCGCGGCCGATGGACATCGGCGGTCCCGGCGAGCCGATCCTCGAGAATCTCGCGGAGCTGCCGGAGGTGACGTGGATCACGCCGCTGCCGACGCCGGAGGAGGTGGCCGAGCAGCGCGAGTCGCTCCGGCTCGCGTTCGTCGCCGCGCTGCAGCACCTGCCGCCGAAGCAGCGCGCGGCGCTCATCCTCTGCGAGGTGCTGCGCTGGCAGGCGACGGAGGCCGCCGAGCTGCTCGAATCGAGCGTCGCCTCCGTCAACAGCGCACTGCAGCGGGCGCGGGCGACGCTGGCGACGGCGGACATCGGCGCGCCGGCGGAGCTCGACGCCGACGCGCGTGCCCTGCTCGAGCGCTACGTCGCCGCCTTCGAGGCGTACGACATCGACCGGCTGACCGAGCTGCTGCACGAGGACGCGATCCAGTCGATGCCGCCGTTCTCGCTCTGGCTGCGCGGCCGCGACGACATCTTCACGTGGTGGTTCGGGCCCGGCATCGCCTGCCAGGGGTCGAAGCTCCTGCCCGCGAAGGAGAGCGCGAACGGGCTGCCGGCGTGGGGGCAGTACAAGCCCTCGCCGGACGGCGGCTACGAGCCGTGGGCGCTCCAGGTGGTCGAGATCTCAGACGGGCGGGTCGCCGAGCTGACGTTCTTCCTCGACACGAAGACGCTCTTCCCGCGGTTCGGTTTGCCCGAGCGCCTCGCGTAGGCCGCAGAGGTCGATCAGCTCCCAGAGCTCGCGCGGCGCGCGGGCGACACGCGCGCCCGTCGCGAGGCGGAGCCGCGCGAGCAGGTCGACGGTTCGGAGGTCCACACCACCTATGACCGCCTCAGGGCCGGCGATTCATCGACTTGCGGAGCGCCTCGAGGCGCCGCCGCTCGAGCTTCGTCGGCCGCGCGCCGAAGATCGGCTGCGTCAGCTGCCGCTCGACGCGGAGCTGCTCGCGTGCTTCGAGCGACTCCGCGGTCTCGTCGTAGAGCGTCGCCGCAACCGCCGCGGGGCCGCGCCGCTCGGCGAGGCCGGTGACGACGACGGTCCGCCGCACCCGCCCCTGGACGATCTCGACGGTCTCGCCGACGCGCAGCTCGCGCGACGCCTTCACGCGCGTGCCGCCGACGTGTACGTGGCCGCCGGCCACCGCGTCCGTTGCGGCGCTGCGCGTCTTGAAGAAGCGCGCTGCCCACAGCCACTTGTCGATCCTGCATTTGTCACACGCATCGCGGCCGGCCACTCCTCGATGATGCCTCGGCACGCGCCGGTCTCGCCAGTCAGGCGCGGCCGTCCCGCCGCATAGCGGCGGTCTTCGAGAACGCTGGCAAACGCGCTGCGCCTCTCGTGCCAGGGCTCGGCCGAGGCCCATTCGAGCGCATCCCGAAGCTCGTCGTCGATGACGGGGTCCGGCTTTACGAGCCCCCGTCCCTTCTTGGTGACCCGCGGGCGCTTGCCGAAGCCGCGCGTGCGTAGGCCGTCGTCAAAGCGGGCTGCTCGAGAGCGCGCCGCGTGTCCACGCTCGCGCGGGGCGGGCCGGGCCGGGTCGCGTCAGCGCCGGCGGGTCGGATCGCCGCCCGGCCTTCTCAGGCCGCGAGCTCTGGCTCGGCGCGGACGACTTGGTAGAGGAGGCCACCGAGCGACGCCCCGATGATCGGCGCCACGATGTAGAGCCAGAGCGAGTGAAGGTCGCCTGAGACGAGGGCTGGTCCGAGCGAGCGCATCGGGTTCATCGAGGCGCCGGAGATTGGTCCGCCGAACATCGCGTCGAGTCCGATGGTGCCGCCGATCGCGATGGCGGCGGCCTCACCGACTGCACGCGTGTCGGTCGCCACGGCGAGGATCACGAACATGAGGAACGCGGTCATGATCAGCTCCCAGACGAACGATTGCGTCTGCGAGCCGGACGGCAACGTGGCGCCGACGTTGGCGAGAAGGGCCATCAACTTCGTCGCGCGGGCGTCAGCGTGGGTCACCCGTGGGCGTCCATGCCTGCATTAAGTAGCCGCCGCGTCCGTTCGGCTCGAGCGGCGTCGTGCTGGGTGCGCCGCCCTCGGCGGCACGTGACTAGACCGAGTCCGGCAGGACGACCTCGAAGCGCGCGCCGCGGCTGCCACGGGCGTAGCGGAGGTCGCCGCCGTGCGAGCGCGTGTACGCGCGAGCGATCGCGAGCCCGAGCCCTGTGCCGTGGCCCTCGCTGCCGCGTACGAAGCGGTCGAAGAGCCGCGGCACGAGGTCGATCGGCACGCCGTTCCCCTCGTCCTCGACCACGATCGTCAACGTCGACTCGCGCGCCGAGGCCGAAAGCCGGATCGGCGGCTCGCCGTACGCGCGGGCGTTGCGGACGAGGTTCGAGAGCACGCGCTCGAGCATCAGGGGGTCGACGTAGGCAATGAGCCCCGCCTCGCCGTCGAGCAGGACGTCGTCGGTGCGCGGCCCCGCCGCATGCTCGAGCAGGTGCAGCACGTCGACCTTCTGCGTCGTCTTCCGGAGCCGGCCCGAGTCGACCCGCGAGAGATCGAGCAGCTGCTCGATGAGGCGGCGCATGCGGTCGGCCTCGTTCCACGCGATCTCCGACAGCTGGTTCCGAGTCTCCTCGGAGAGCTGGTCGCCGCGGCCTCGCAGCGTCGCGAGCGCGCCGTAGACAGAGGTCGCCGGCGTCCGCAGCTCGTGCGACGCGATCGCGACGAAGTTCCGCTGCAGCTCGTCGAACTGGACCGTGGCCTGATGGAGACGGGCGCGCTCGATTGCGAGCGCTGCGCGCTCGGCGACGAGCTGCAGCAGCTGCACGTCTTCTTCCGTGAACACGTGATGCACGAGGGTGCCGACATGGAGGACGCCGATCACTTCGTCGCGTGCGATCAGCGGCACCCCGAGCAGCGCCTTGATGCCCTTCTCGCGGAGGATCGGGTTGAGCACGTGCGCGTGATCGACGTCCGGGAGGATCACCGGGCGCCGCTCCGCGGCCACCCGGCCGGCAAAGCCGCCGCCGACCGGTATCCGGACGCCTGCCTCGACCTCCTCCTCGAGACCGCGGGCGGCCCGGGCGACGAGCTCGTCCGTCGCCTCGTCGAGCAGCAGGATCGCCGCAGTGTCTGCGCCGAGGATCGAGCGAATGCGCAGGAGGAGCTCGTCGAGCAGGTCGTCGAGCTCGAGATGCGTCAACGCCGCGTCCGTCACCGCCTGGACGTATTCGAGATGCCTGCGCGCACGACGCTCCGCGTCGAACGCGCGGGCGTGCTCGATCGCGAGCGCTGCCCGGTCGGCGACGAACTGCAGGAGGTCGACGTCGTCCGTTGTGAACGTCCGGTAGGTCAACGTCCCGACGTGGAGGACCCCGATCGGCTGGCCCTCGATCAGGAGCGGTACGCCGAGCATCGACTTGATGCGCTTCTGGCGCAGGATCGGGTTCATGACGTCGGCGTGGTCGACGTCGGGCAGGATCACGGGCTGCCGCGTCTCCGCGACGCGTCCGGCGAACCCGCGCCCGACCGGGATCCGCACGCCTGCCTCGACCTCCTCCTCGATCCCGTGCGCGGCGCGCGCGACGAGCTCGTTCGTCTCCTCGTCGAGGAGCAGGATCGCCACCGTGTCGCAGTCGAGGATCGAGCGGATGCGCAGCAGGAGCTCGTCGAGCAGCACGTCGAGCTCGAGGTGCGCGAGCGCTGCGTCCGTCACGCGCTGCAGCTCCTCGAGCCGGTGGCGTGCGAGGCGCTCGGCTCGCAGCGCGCTCGCGTGCTCGATCGCGAGCGCCGCGCGGTTCGCAACGAGCTGGAGGACGGCGAGGTCGTCGTCCGACAGGTGCTTCGCCCTCGCAGCGAGTGCACCGTGGATCGTGCCGTCGGTGCGCAAGGGGACGGCAGCGCCGTCGCGCGACGTGACCATCTCGGCGTTCTCGATCGCACGATGGGCCAGGCGCTGGAGCGCGTCGCGCTCGCTGCCGAAGGCGGTCCCGTCCGTCAGGACGATCGTGCACTCGTCGCCGCCGAGTGCGGCACGGGTCCGCTGCGCAAGCTCGCCGAGCAGCTGGGCGAGCTCGAGCGCGGCGAGTCCCGGGTCGGCGACGGCTCGCAGACCCCGATGCTGTTGTGTGGAGCCCCCCGGTTCCACGGGGCGAAAGGTTACGCGAAGCGCGGCAGCAAGTCGGCGTGGCGGAGCGCCGGCTCCTCGACCCCGGCCACGACCGCCTCCAGCGCGTCGACGCACCGCTCGTCGAAGGCCGTGCCCGACTCGTGGTGCAGCAGGTCGAGCGCACGCTCCTGCGGCCACGCCGGTCGATACACACGCTGGGAGACGAGCGCGTCGTACACGTCGCACACCGCGAGGATCCGCGTCGAGAGGTCGAGCTCTTCCGCCTGCAGTCCGCGCGGATAGCCGGTGCCGTCGAGCCGCTCGTGGTGGTCGAGGACGAGCCGCGTGACGCTCTCGTCGAAGCCGCCCAGCTCGAGCAGGAGCTCCTCGCCGCGCGACGGGTGGAGCTTCACGACTTCGTACTCGTCGTCGTCGAGCGGGCCGGGCTTCTGAAGGATCGCGCTCGGGAGCGACAGCTTGCCGATGTCGTGGAGGAGGCCGCCGATCGCAAGGCTGCGCAGCCGCGCGGGGGACAGCCCGAGCTGCTCCCCGACCTCGACGGCGAGCGACGCGACGCGACGCGTGTGCTCTTCCGTCGAGGTGTCCTTCTCGGCGAGCCGCACCATCAGCGCGCGAACGCGCGCGCCGAGGAACGCTTCCTCCGACGCCACGAGCTCGCTTGCGCGGAGGTCGCCGACGAGCGTGCGTGAGCGGCGGCCGCGACTGAGATCCAAGACGAGCGACGCGCCGACCACGACGATGCCGGCGAGTTCGAACACATGGCCCATCCACCAGCCGAGCTCGGTGAAGTAGAGGAAGAGCGCGCCGTAGAGCGCGGCAGCGAGCAGGACGATGCCGACGACGACGGTGAAGTCGGCGAAGCGGCGGGTCAGCAGAAAGGTGTGCATGGCGCGCACGGCGAGCGCGCCGTAGACGGCGATTCCGAGGACGAAGGTCGCGATCGCGGCCGGCGACTTCGGATCCGGCATCTCCGGCACCAGCCGGGGGACGGCCGCGCCGACCGTGCTGACCGCGACGACGACGACGCCGATCGCGGCCTCGACGGCGAGAATTCGTCTGATCGCGAGGGGTCCTGTGAATCGCGGCAAGGCGGCGAAGGAGAGGACGATGCCACCGACCGGGAGCGTCGCGGCTCCGGTGAGCGCGATCAGCCCGTTCGGGCCGACGAGCATGCCGGGCGTGACGAGGCCGTGGACCGCGAGGAGTGCCGCCATCAGCGCGAAGCCGCCGCCGACGATCACCGTCCGCGCGTCGCGCTCCCGCGCGCCGACGCTCGTCAGCACGACGGCCGCGGCGGTCGCCACGAGCGCGCTGACGCCGACGCCGTAGAAGTGCACCCACATCGGCGGCATGACCTCGATCTCGCCGAACGCGAGCAGCAGCACCGCGGGGAGTGCCGCGCACGACGCCAGGAGCGCGAAAATCTGACCGAGAGGCCGCCGCAGCATCGGTCTCTGGTATCGGCTCGACGGACAATGGGATTAAGCACGAATGGATGAGCTTCGGTCGGCGCTCCTCGCGCTCCACAAGGCGCTGCTCGGGGTCGAGCGGCGCCAGCTCGAGCGCGTCCACGGGCGGCTCTCGAACGCCGAATTCCTGCAAATCGTCAGCGATCCGGTCCGCTACGGGTGGCTCAAGCCCTTCTCGAACCTCATCCTCGCGTTCGACGACGCGGAGCACGGGGGCGACCTTCGGGAGGAGGCCTGCGACCTGCTCCTGCCCCCGAAGGGGGATACCCCGTTCGGGCGACGCTACCTCTCGCTCATGCAGCGCGAGCCCGGCCTCGTGGTCGAGCACCGGAACGTCACGCGCCTGCTGTCCTGACTATTTCTCCTCGAGCTTCAGAGCGGCGCTGTTGATGCAATAGCGGATCCCCGTCGGGTGCGGCCCGTCCGGGAACACGTGGCCCAGGTGCCCGCCGCAGCTCGCGCAGAGCACCTCGGTGCGCACCATGCCGTAGGCGGTGTCGGTCTCCTCGTCGATCGCGTCGTCGTTGGCGGGCGCGTAGAAGGCGGGCCAACCGCAGCCGGAGTCGTACTTCGTGTCGGACTCGAAGAGGACGGCGCCGCAGCCGGCGCAGTGGTAGCTGCCGGGCTCGAAGGTATGGTCGTACTCGCCGCTGAACGGCGCTTCGGTGCCCTTTTGGCGGAGGACGCGGTACTGCTCGGGGCTGAGCGCCTCGCGCCACTCGGTGTCGGTTCTCGCGATTTTCGTCACGGCGTCAATGGTACGAATCCGGGGTGAGCCAGGTCGCCCAGCCGGCGCCGCGCGTCCGCCTGATCTTCGGCGCGCTGATGCTCGTCATCCTGCTCGCCTCGCTCGACCAGACGATCGTCGCGACCGCGCTGCCGACGATCGTCGGCGACCTCGGCGGCCTGCAGCACCTGTCGTGGGTCGTCACCGCGTACCTCCTCGCCTCGACCGTGACCGGTCCGCTCTACGGAAAGCTCGGCGACCTCTACGGGCGCAAGCCCACGCTGCAGGTCGCGATCGTCATCTTCCTCGTCGGCTCGGCGCTGTGCGGGATCGCGCAGAACATGCCGGAGCTGATCGCGTTCCGCGCGCTACAGGGCCTCGGCGCCGGCGGCCTGCTCGTCACGACGATCGCGGTCGTCGGCGACATCATCCCGCCGCGCGAGCGCGGACGGTACCAGGGCGTGTTCGGCGCTGTGTTCGGCGTGTCGACCGTGATCGGCCCGCTGCTCGGCGGGTTCTTCGTCGACAACCTGTCGTGGCGCTGGATCTTCTACGTCAACCTGCCGATCGGCGCGCTTGCGTTCGTCGTCATCGGCGCCGTCTTCCACGCGCGCACGAGTCGCGTGGAGCACGACATCGACTACGTTGGCGCGGCGCTGCTCGCCGGTGGGCTCTCGTGCGTCGTCCTGTTCACGAGCCTCGGCGGCACGACGTTCGCCTGGGACTCGAGCGAGTCGATCGTCCTGATGGTGTTGTCGGTCGTGCTGCTGTCGACGTTCGTGCTCGTCGAGCGGCGCGCGAGCGAGGCGATCCTGCCACCGCTCCTCTTCCGCAACCGGACGTTCGCAGTCTCGGCGGCGACCGGCTTCATCATCGGCCTCGCGCTCTTCGGGTCGATCACGTACCTGCCGGTCTTCCTGCAGATTGTGAAGGAGATGAGCCCGACCAAGTCCGGCCTGCAGCTGACGCCGATGATGGGCGGCCTGCTCGTCACGTCGATCGCCGCCGGCCGCTCGATCAGCAGGTGGGGGAGATGGCGGCCGTTCCCGATCGCAGGGACGGCGATCGCCGTCCTCGGGATGGCGCTCCTCTCGCGCCTGAGCGTGAATTCGGCGACGACGTCGGCCGCGCTCTACATGCTCGTGCTCGGCCTGGGCCTCGGGATGGTGATGCAGGTGCTCGTGCTCGCGGTGCAGAACGCCGTCGACCCGCGCTACATGGGCACTGCGACCTCGGGGACGATCCTCTTCCGCCAGGTCGGCGGCTCGGTGGGCATCGCGATCTTCGGCGCGATCTTCGCCAACCGGCTCCACGCGGAGCTCGTCTCTCGCGGCATCCATACTGCGTCGAAGACGGCGAGCCCGGCGGCGATCCGGCAGCTGCCGCCGGCGGCTCGGCACGCCTACGCAGACGCGATCGCAGCGTCGCTTCATCCGGTCTTCCTCGTTGCCGCGGCTGTCTCGGTCGTCGCCTTCCTCCTGACGTGGCTCTTCCGCGAGACGCCGCTGCGTGCAACCGTGCGTCCGCTCGACGGAGAGGAGTTCACGGCCGCGGCCTCACCGGAGGACTACGCCCGTGAGCGAGCCTGAGCGTGTCGAGCTGAACGACCGCGCGACGTGGCGCAGGTGGCTCGAGCGCAACCACGCGAAGCAGACCGGTGTCTGGCTCGTGACCTACAAGAAGTCGGCCGGGAAGCCCCGCATCGAGTACGAGGCCGCGGTCGAGGAGGCGATCTGCTTCGGCTGGATCGACAGCAAGTCGAAGGCGGTCGACGACGAGCGGACGTCGCTCTACTTCGCGCCTCGCCGGCCGAGGAGCAACTGGACATACGGGAATCGGGACCGGTTCGAAAAGCTCGAGGCAGCCGGGTTGATGACCGACGCCGGCCGGGCGGCGTATCCTCGGCCCGAGTGACGATCGCCGAGCTCCTGCACGAAGCGGCCGAGACCCATCACGTCGTCTACCGGATCGTCGAAGGCGACGATCCGGACTGGGCGTCCTGGTATGCGGACTGGCTCCTCGATCTCTCGGAGCTGCCCGAGCTCCTCGGCCGGAAGCCGGCGCGGAGCCACCTCGTCCACGCGCTCGTCCAGCTCGATCGCGACTATCTCGCCGCCGCACCGGCCGCGCACTGGGAGCATTGGTACGCCGATCGTCTCGACGCACTGCTACCCTGAGCGCTACGGACGGCAAGGTGCCGTCCCGTGAGATGCAGCTTCTCGTTCCTCCATCGGTGGTTTCGAGTCGTGTGATCTCGAACCCGGCAAGGCACCACCGATAGGAGTCGAACACCACATGGAATCCTTTGAGGCGCTCGGCGTGAGCGCTCCCGTCGCGCGGGCGCTGGCCGCGCGCGACATCGTTGCCCCATTCCGTATCCAGACCCTCGTCCTGCCGGACGCGCTCGCGGGCCGCGACGTGCTCGCCAAGGCACCGACCGGCTCCGGCAAGACGATCGCATTCGGCGTACCGGTCGTCGAGCGCACCGATCCAGGCGTGAGGACGCCGTCCGCGCTCATCCTCGTGCCGACGCGCGAGCTCGCACTGCAGGTCGCCGAGGCGCTCCAGACCTTCGCACCCGCGAAGAGCCTCAAGGTCGCGCTCGCCTACGGCGGCGCGCCCGTGCGGCGACAGGCCGAGCAGCTGAAAGGTGCGCACGTCGTCGTCGCGACGCCCGGCCGTCTGCAGGACCTCGTCGAGCGGCGGCTCGTCTCGCTCGAGGCGATCCGGATCCTCGTTCTCGACGAAGCCGACCGGATGCTCGACATGGGCTTTCGCCCGCAGGTCGAGCGGATCGTGCGCCGCGTGCCGCGCGACCGCCAGACGATGCTCTTCTCCGCGACGCTCGACGGTGAGGTCGGCGTGCTCGCACGCGAGTACACGCGCGACCCCTCCCGGTTCGAGGCGCGGCGCGAGGAGCAGCACGAGGACGGCGAGATCGCCCACCACTTCGTGCCGGTGACCCAGGACGGGAAGCTCGACACGCTCGTCGACCTCCTCGAGGCCGAGGCCGGGCTCTCGCTCGTCTTCGTCCGGACGAAGCGCGGCGCCGACCGTCTCACGGACAAGCTGAAGCGGCGCGGCGTCTCGGTCGTCGCGATGCACGGCGACATGGGGCAGTCACAGCGTGAGCGCGCGCTCGACCGCTTCCGCAACGGCAAGGCGACGACGCTCGTCGCCACCGACGTGGCCGCGCGCGGGCTCGACCTCGAGGACATCGCGCACGTCATCAACTTCGACCCGCCGGAGGACGACAAGGGCTACGTCCACCGTGTGGGCCGCACCGGCCGCGCCGGCCGTTCCGGCCGCGGCAGCACGCTCGTGCTGCCGGAGCAGCAGACCGATGTCAGCCGCGTCGCGGCGCTGGCCGGTCATCGGGAGACCTTCGAGAGCACTGGTATGCGCACCGCCCGGCCGAGGCTCGTCTACACGAGCCGCCGCGGCCGGCGCTCGCGCTGGTAAGGCAGGGGAGGTGAATCAATTGGCTACAGGCACCGTGAAGTGGTTCAGCGACGAGAAGGGCTACGGCTTCATCACGCCGGAGGACGGGTCGAAGGACCTGTTCGTGCACTTCAGTGGCATCGCCGGCGACGGCTTCAAGTCGCTCGCCGAGGGCGCACGCGTCGAGTACGAGGCGACCGAGGGGCAGAAGGGCCCGCAGGCGACCAACGTCCGCGCGATCGCGTAGTTCCTCCTCTGCAGTTGGACATTCTGAGGCCTGCTGTTCAAGCAGGCCTCAGTCGTTTCTTGACAGGAACTTATCCCAGTCATTAGTCTCGCTTACTCAACTAAGCCGATTGGGAAAGGTGGTCCGAAACCGTTGCGTCGCCCAGTGCTCGTCCTCACCGCGCTTGCCGTGCTCGCTCCCGTCCCGGCCGCGACTGCGGCGCGCAAGGATACGACCCTCTCGGTCGTCGGGTACTCGATCCCGACCGCCGTCTTCCCGAAGCTCCAGGCTGCGTACGGCGCGACCGCGCAGGGCGCGGGGGTGAAGTTCACCGACTCGTTCGCCGCGTCGGAGGTCCAGTCGAAGGCGGTCGCGGCCGGGCTGCCGGCCGACGTCGTCAACTTCTCGATCACGACGGACATGGACCGGCTCGTCCAGTCGAAGCAGATCGACAAGACGTGGGCGGACAACAAGCACGACGGCGTCGTCTCGAAGTCGGTCGTCGTCTTCGTCCTGCGAGACGGCAACCCGAAGCACATCCGGACGTGGGACGACCTCGTGAAGCCCGGCGTCGACGTCGTCTTCCCGAACCCGTTCAGCTCCGGCGGCGCGCGCTGGGACGTCATGGCCGCCTACGGTGCGCAGCTCCGCGAGGGGAAGACGCCGAAGCAGGCGCAGGCCTACCTGAAGCAGCTCTTCCGGCACAACGTCTCGCAGGACACGAGCGGCCGCAACGCGCTCAACACCTTCCTGTCCGGCAAAGGGGACGTCCTGCTCGACTACGAGAGCGACGCGAAGCT
Source organism: Gaiellaceae bacterium (assembly GCA_036562845.1). Lineage (GTDB taxonomy): Bacteria > Actinomycetota > Thermoleophilia > Gaiellales > Gaiellaceae > Palsa-739. The sequence continues at coordinate 54,731 of DATCJJ010000135.1, forward strand.
CGCGCAGTCGCAGGGCAGGCCGGTCTTCTACCTGATCCCGAAGGCGACGATCCAGATCGAGACGCCGCTCGCCGCCGTCAACGGCTCCAACAAGGCGGAGGCGCAGAAGTTCGTCAGCTGGCTCTACACGCCGGCTGCGCAGACGATCTGGGCGCAGAACGGCTTCCGCCCCGTCGACGCGAGCGTGCTGCGGAAGTTCAAGGCGCAGTTCCCGCCGCGCCCGCAGCTGTTCACGATCAAGTACGTCGGCGGCTGGAACAAGGTCAACACACAGTTCTTCGACCCGACGAACGGGATCGTCGCGAAGATCGAGCAAGGGCTGGGTGTCTCGACTGGCGGTTGACGTCGCACGTCTGCCGGCGGCTCGGCGACGAGCCCTCGGAACGCCGACGCCGGCGAGCGGGCTCGCCCTCGGCTACCTCAGCGTCATCGTCCTCGTTCCTTTGGCGGCCCTGGCGGCCAAAGGCGCGGCCGGGGGATGGCACCACTTCTGGCAGGTCGCGTGGAATCCGGAGTCGAGGTCGGCGCTCGAGCTGACGTTCGGGCTCTCCGCCGCGGTCGTCGGGATCAACGCGGTAACGGGCACGGCGCTCGCGTGGACGCTCGTGCGCGACTCGTTCCCGGGAAAGCGGCTCGTCAACGCGCTCGTCGACCTGCCGTTCGCACTCCCGACGATCGTCGCCGGCCTGACGCTGCTCGCGCTGTACGGGCCGACGGGTCTCGTCGGCGTGAACATCGCGTTCACCCGCGTCGGTGTGCTGGCCGCGCTGCTGTTCGTGACGCTCCCGTTCGTCGTCCGCACGGTGCAGCCGGTGCTGATCGAGCTCGACCGCGAGATGGAAGAGGCGGCGGCGTCGCTCGGCGCGAGCCGCGTCACGATCTTCCGCCGAATCGTCTTCCCGCACTTGCTGCCCGCGCTGCTCTCCGGTGTGGCGCTCGCGTTCGCGCGCGCGATCGGCGAGTTCGGCGCCGTGATCCTGATCAGCGGCAACCTCCCGTTCAAGACGGAGGTCGCGTCGCTCTACGTCTTCCAGCGGCTCAACTCGGGCGATACGACCGGCGCCGCCGCGCTCGCGCTGCTCATGCTCGTCGTCTCGTTCGTCGTGCTGCTCGGCATCGGCGGCCTCCGGAGGTGGGCGACGCGCCATGACCGGTAGGCACGTCGTCCGCTACGGGTCGCTCGCCTACCTCGTGGCGATCCTCGTCGCTCCCGTCGGCCTCATCTTCTGGCGCGCGTTCGAGCACGGGCTCGGGCCGTTCTGGCACGCGATCTCGAATCCGACCGCCGTTGCCGCGTTGAAGCTGACGCTCGAGGTGACGGTGATCACGGTGCCGCTGAACACGGCGTTCGGGATCCTCTGCGCCCTCGCGATCGTCCGCCACCGGATTCCTGGGATGGGGCTCGTCAACGCGCTCGTCGACCTGCCGCTCGCCCTTTCGCCGGTCGTCGTCGGCCTCGCCCTCTACCTGCTGTACGGGCGTGACGGCTGGTTCGGCGGGTGGCTGACCGATCACGGCGTGCGGATCCTCTTCGCCGTTCCGGGCATCGTGCTCGCGACGATCTTCGTCTCGCTGCCGTTCGTCGTGCGCGAGGTCGTGCCGGTGCTGCGCGAGGTCGGCACGGAGCAGGAGCAGGCGGCGGCGACGCTCGGCGCGTCCGCGCTCACGACGTTCCGCCGGATCACCTTCCCGGCGATCCGCTGGGCAGTCGCATACGGCGTCGTGCTGACGACGGCGCGCTGCCTTGGCGAGTTCGGTGCCGTGTCCATCGTCTCCGGCGGGCTCGCGGGCCGGACACAGGTGCTGACCCAGTACGTCCAGGCCTCCTACGAGAACTTCGACCAGACGGGCGCGTACGCCGCATCCGTGCTGCTCGCGGCGCTCGCGATCCTGACCCTCCTGGCGATGACAGTGATGAAACGTGGCGATCGAAGCTCGTAACGTGACCAAGCGGTTCGGCGACTTCGTCGCCCTCCACGACGTCTCGATCGACGTCGAGAGCGGCTCGCTGACCGCGCTGCTCGGCCCGAGCGGCAGCGGCAAGTCGACGCTCCTGCGCGTGATCGCGGGGCTCGAGGCGCCAGACAACGGCGACGTGTTCATCTCCGGTCGGGAGGCGACGGCGCTCGCGCCTCAGAAGCGCGGCGTCGGCTTCGTCTTCCAGCACTACGCGCCCTTCACGCACATGACCGTGCGGGAGAACGTCGCCTTCGGGCTGAAGATCCGCAAGCGGCCGAAGGACGAGATCCGCGCGCGGGTCGACGAGCTGCTCGAGCTCGTGCAGCTCTCCGGGCTCGGCGGGCGCTATCCGTCGCAGTTGTCGGGCGGCCAGCGCCAGCGCATGGCGCTCGCCCGCGCGCTCGCGCCCGAGCCGGAGGTGCTGCTCCTCGACGAGCCGTTCGGTGCGCTCGACGCACGGGTGCGCGTCGAGCTGCGCGAGTGGCTGCGGCGGCTGCACGACGAGATGCACGTGACGACGATCTTCGTCACGCACGACCAGGAGGAGGCGCTCGAGCTCGCGGACTCGATCGTCGTCATGAACAAGGGGAGCGTCGAGCAGGTCGCCGCGCCGCGCACGCTCTACGACGAGCCGGCGAACGAGTTCGTGATGAGCTTCGTCGGCCCCGTCAACCGGCTCGACGACGCGTGGGTGCGTCCCCATGACGTCGAGCTGCGGCTCGAGCCGAACGGCTCGACGCGGGAGGCGCAGGTCGTCCGCGTCGTGCGCCTCGGCTTCGAGACGCGCGTCGAGCTGGAGCGCGACGACGGCGAGCGCCTGCACGCGCAGCTGACGCGGGACGAGGCGGACGAGCTCGAGCTCCGGCAGGGCGACATCGTCTTCGTCCGGATGCGGCGCTCGCGGACCTTCGCCTAGCGGCGCACCCAGGCGTCCGCGTCGCGCGTCAGCTCCTCGACGCGCGCCGGCAGCTCTCCGCGCGCGACGTCGGCGAGCGTCACGCCCTCGAGCACGGCGCGGATGTTCGCGCGCAGCGCCACCCAGACGTCGCGGAGCTTCTCGGCAGCGCCCGGATAGGCGAGCGTCTCGGGCGCCTGGCCGCGCACGTTCGCGAGCGGGCCCTCGACGGCGCGGATGACGTCCGCGACGCTGATCTGCTCCGCAGGCCGCGCGAGCGCGTAGCCGCCCGCCTGCCCGCGGCGGCTCTCGACGATCCCCGCCCGGCGAAGGTCGCGGAGGATGTTCTCCAGGAAGTTGAGTGGGATGCCCTGAGCCTGCGCGATCTGCTCGGCATTCACGAGCCCGCCGACCGCGGCGAGCTCGACCGCCGCGCGCACCGCGTAGTCCGCCTTGGCCGTCGTGCGCACGGGCTGATTATGCTCGGGGCATGCTGACGGGGGGTTGTCTCTGCGGCGGCGTGCGCTTCGAGGTCACGGAGGAGCTCGTCGCGTTCACGTACTGCCACTGCACGCGCTGCCAACGACGCACGGGAACGGCGGCGTCCGCGCAGGCGCGCGTTGCGCCGGATTCGGTGCGCTTCATCCAGGGGGAGGAGCTCGTCAAGGGCTGGCAGCCGCCCGACGACGGCTGGGAGAAGTCGTTCTGCTCGAACTGCGGCAGCCAGCTGTTCAGCAAGAAGAAGGACGGAACGATCTGGAGCGTCCGGCTGGGGGCGTTCGACGATCTGCCGCCGCTGAAGCCGAAGCATCGCCAGTTCGTCGCCTACGCCGCGACGTGGGAGCCGATCCCCGACGACGGCATCCCGCACTACCCGGAAGGCGCCGCTACAGCGGCACCAACCTCGTCCCGGTCGCCTTGAACGTCGCGTAGACGCGGCCGCCGTTCCGGAGGTCGAGGCGCGTCGCCGACGCCGCGGTGACCTCAGCCGTCAACGGCCCGACCCGCACGCGCACCCGGTTTCCGACCTCGACGAGCGAGGCGATCTCGTCGTGCAGCACGTTCAACGCGGAGTCGTCGGTGTGCTCGCGCGCAAGCGAGACGTCCCATGGATAGACGACGACTCCTACCGGCCCGGATGCGTCGTCCGTCGAGTACACGCACGTGCCGTCGGCCAGCTGCACCTGCGTCAGCCCGCCCGTCGCGTGGGCCTCGCCGTGCAGCAGGTTCGCGCCGGTGAACGACGCGACGAATCCGTCCTGCGGCCGTGCGACGAGCTCGGACGGCGCGGCGAGCTGGCGCAGCCGGCCGTCGACGAGAACGCCGACCTCGTCCGCGAGCGCGGCAGCGTCCTCGTAGTCGTGCGTCACGAGCAGCGTCGGCAGCTGCAGCTCGCGCAGCAGCTCCGCGAGCTCGTGCCGCACTTCCGCCTTCGTGTGCGCATCGAGGGCGGCGAGCGGCTCGTCGAGCAGGAGTACCTTCGGACGCCGCGCGAGGGCGCGCGCAAGCGCGACGCGCTGACGCTCGCCGCCGGAGAGCTCAGCGGGCCTCGCCCGGGCGAGGTGCGCGATCTGCAGCCGCTCGAGCAGGCCGTCCGGGTTACCGCCGTACGCGACGTTTCGCCGAACGTCGAGATGCGGGAAGAGCGCATAGTCCTGGAAGACGAGCCCGACGCTCCGCCGTTCCGGCGGCAGCGGCGTCCAGTCCTCGCCGTCGAAGCGGACGTGGCCGCGCGACGGCCGCACGAGCCCTGCGGCGACGCGCAAGACCGAGCTCTTGCCCGCCCCGGACGGACCGACGAGCGCGACCGTGCGCTCGACGTCGAGCGCGAGGCTCAGCTCGAAGCCGCGAAGCGGAAGCGAGAAGTCGAGAGCGAGGGACGCCATTTCAGCGTGATCAGCAGCGCCGCGCTCAGCGCGACGAGCAAGGCACTGATTGCGAGCGCCGTGTCGAAGTTGACGTTGAACTCGCCGTAAACGGCGAGCGGCAGGGTCTCGGTGACACCGCGGAGCGAGCCCGCGAACATGATCGTCGCGCCGAACTCGCCGAGGCCGCGGGCGAGCGCGAGCGCAGCGCCCGCCGCGAGCCCGACGCGGGCGAGCGGCAGGACGACGCGAAAGAACGTCCGCGTCGGCCCGGCGCCGAGCGTGCGCGAGGCTGCGACGACGTTCGCGTCGACGCCCTCGAATGCCGCGATCGCGGCCCGCACGTACAGGGGCCCGGAGACGAGTGCGACCGCGAACACGACCGCGACCTTCGTGAACGGGATCGACGTATGCAGGAGTCCGGACCGGCCGAACGCGGCGAACAGGCCGAGGCCCGCCACCGCCGGCGGCAACACAAGCGGCAGCTCGACGAGCGCCACGAGCAGCTCGCGCCCCGGGAACCGCCGCGCGAGCACGACGGCCGTCGGCGTCCCGACCAGCAGCACGAGCGCCTGTGCGATGGCGCTCGTCTCGGCGCTCACGCGCAGCGCGTCCGTCACGGCGCCGTTGCCGAGCTGCGAGACGAGCCGGCCGGGCGGCACGCGGGCGAAGATCGCGACGACGGGGAGAACGAGGAAGCCGACGCCGACGAACGAGGCGCCGAAGACGACGATCCGGCGGATCACTTGACCGGGAGGAAGCCTGCGGCGCGCAGCTTCGACTGTGCCGCCTTCCCGAGCAGCGCCTTCACCCAGGCGTGCGCCGCCGCCTTGTGCTTGCTCGTGCTGACGACGGCGACGGCGTAGGAAACCCGGGGCTGCGCCGTCCAGCGGATGCCGATCGTCGCCACCTTCCCGCGGACGGTCCGAGCGTCGGTGACGTAGACGAAGCCGGCGTCGGCCTCGCCGAGCGCCACCTTCGCGAGCACCTCGCGGACGTCCGACTCGTTGCTGACGACGTTGTTCAGCGCGTTGCTCAGGTTCATGTTCTTCAGGACGGTTCGCGTGTAGTCCCCGACGGGGACGCCCGGGGCCGCGACCACGAGCTTGACCCCCGGCCTCGCGACGTCCGCCACCGAGTGAATGCCGGCTGGGTTCGCCTTCGGGACGATCAGCACGAGCTGGTTGCGCGTGAAGAGGACGGGCTTCTCGACGAGGCCCTGGTCGTAGAGCTGGAACGGGATCGACGTGTTCGCCGACGCGAAGACGTCGGCCGGCGCCCCCTGTTGGATCTGCGCGGCGAGCTGATTCGAGCCGGAGAACGAGTAGTGCTCCTTCGCCGCGATCTGCGGGAAGACGTTCGTCAGCGACGCCGCCGCGAAGATGGTGAGCACGACGTTCACGACGACTCCACCATCACCGACGTCGACTTCACGATCGCCGTCGCCGAGGCGCCTGGGGCGAGGCCGAGCTCCTCGACCGCGTCGCGGGTGACGATCGCGACGACGCGGGTCGGCTCGGTGACGAGGATCTCCACCTGCGCGAGCAGCCCTTCCACCTCGACCGACCGCACCGTCCCGTGGAAGCGGTTGCGCGCGCTCATGTGGCTGTCGTCGCGGCCGCGCAGCCGCTCGATCTCCTTCGCGCTGACGACGCGGCGGTTTCCGGCGTCGCGCTTCGTCTCGATCCGACCGTCCCGGTCCCAGCGCCGCAGCGTGTCGAGGCTGATCCCGAGTGCCTGGGCGGCTTCGCTCGCGGTGTAGACGGTCTTCGCCACACCCGGAGCATATACCTACGAAATGCCTATGCGGATCACCGGGTGTGCGGAAGGGCGGAGCCAGCGCAGCAGCCGAACGAGCTGCCGCTCCGGGAGGGAGACGCAGCCGGCGGTCGCGCCGACCGCAACGTGGAGAAAGATCGCCGAGCCGCGCCCGGGGACGACGGGCTTCGCGTTGTAGTCGACGACGACGAAGTAGCGGTACTGCGGCGAGATCCGCCACAGCGCCTCGCTCGCCCCGCCGAACGAGGGGGTCGCACCGCACGCGACGTGCTGGAACGTGTTGTACGAAGGCGACCTGGGATCCTCGTCCCACCAGTCCCCGCAGACGAGGCGGTGGTAGCGGAGGCGGACGCCGGGGTCCGGGGCGATTCCGTAGGCGGTGCCGCCGAGCGCGAACGTGCCGACCGGCGTCGCGCCGTCGCCCTCGCGCTTGTGCACGGAGAGACCGGTGCGCCCGAGCCGTGCCCGCCAGGGGCCGCCGACGCGGCGCCAGCACGTGCCGCTGCGCGTCCAGTACGAGAGCGTCGCAGCCGTCGCGTGGAGCGGCGCGCTCACCGTGACGAGCTGCGTCGAGCCGCCGGTGCCGGCGAAGCAGGCTGCGGCGGCGAAGATCGCGGCTACGCTCATCGCCCCCATGGTTGCAGCACTTCCGCCGTACGTCGCAACCGTGCAGCACGTGACGTCCGCCGACCTGCCGTACTCGTGGCACCGCGGCTGCCCCGTGGGGCCCGCGCAGCTGCGCAGGATCCGGCTGCGCTATCTCGGCTTCGACGGCCGTTCGCATCTCGGGCGGCTCGTCGTCAACGAGCGCGTCGTCCCGCAGGTGATCGACGTCTTCCGTGCCCTCTACCGCGCGCGGTTCCCGATCCGACGCATGCAGCCGGTCGACCTATATCGCGGGAGCGACGACCGCTCGGCGGCGGCGGACAACACGTCCGCCTTCAACTGCCGAAAGGCGGTGGCGCCGGGTGCGACGTCGTGGTCGATGCACGCGTACGGCGAGGCGATCGACATCAACGACGTCGAGAATCCGTACCGCGAGGGTGCGCGCGTGATCCCGCCCGCGGGCAAGGCCTTCCTCGACCGGGCGAACGTGCGGCCTGGGATGGCGGTCGAGGGCGGCGTGGTCGTGCGCGCGTTCGACCGCGTCGGCTGGGGATGGGGAGGGCGGTGGTCGGGGACGCCCGACTACCAGCACTTCTCGCTCAACGGGCGCTGAGCTCGGGATTGCGGATCCCGACTGCGCCGATGACGCCGCCGAGGCCGACGAGTGCGGCGACGATCAGCATCGCGACGTGGAAGCCGTGCGCGGTCAGCTTGTGGCCGCCGCCGGAGGCGGCGATGCCGACGGCGGCGATCGCGACGAGCCCGGCCACACGCGCGATCGCGTTGTTGACGCCGGACGCGATCCCGGCGTCGCCGGGGCCGGCGTCGGCGAGGACGGTCGTCGTCAGCGGCGCGACCGTCAACGAGAGGCCGACGGCGAAGCCGAGCAGCGGCAGGAGCAGATCGACCCAGTAGTCGACGTGCGTCGGCATCCGCGCGAGCGCGGCGAGCGACGCACCCGCGACGAGGGGGCCGAGCGCCATGAAGAGCCGCGGGCCGTGGCGCGCCGACAGCCCCCCGGCGCGGCTCGAGAGGAAGAACATGACGATCGTCACCGGCACGGTCGCGAGTCCCGCCCGGAACGGCGAGAAGCCGGCCAGCTGCTGCAGGAACAGGACGAGGAAGAAGCCCCAAGCGGATAGACCGCCGTACACCGCGAGCGTCTCGACGTTCGTCACGGAGAAGTTGCGCCGCGCGAAGAGCCGCAGCGGCAGCATCGGCGAGGGTGCGCGCATTTCCCACGCGACGAAGCCGGCGAGGCACGCGGCGCCTGCGGCCAGACCGCCGGCCACCGACCAGTGCGACCAGCCCAGCGTCGGTTGCTCGATCAACGAGTACACGACGCCGCCGAGCCCGAGCACACAGAGCGCGCCGCCGAGGTAGTCGACCGGCACCCGCTTTCCGCCCATGCTCCCCTTCGGAATGAGCAGAAGCGCCATCGCGATGGTTGCGATTGCGATCGGGATGTTGATCAGGAAGATCACGCGCCATGAGGAGACGTCGATCAGCCAACCGCCGACGAGCGGCCCGATCACGAACGAGATCCCGGTCCACGCCGTCCAGGTGCCGATCGCGGCGCCGCGCTCGGAGCCCTCGAACGACGCGGTGATCACCGCCAGCGAGGCGGGCGTGAGCAGCGCCCCGGCGACTCCCTGGAGCCCGCGGAAGACGATCAGCGTCGTGATGTCCGGCGCGACGGCGCAGAGCGCCGACGCGAGGCCGAACGCGGCGACGCCGATGACGAAGAGGCGAACTTCCCCGAAGATGTCCCCGAGCGACCCCCCGACGAGGATCAGCGACCCGAGGGTGAGCAGATAGCCGTCCACCACCCACTGCTGGGCGGCGAGGCCGCCCCCGAGGTCGCTCTGGATCGGGGGCAGGGCGACGTTGACGACGCTCGCGTCGATGAAGGCGATCGAGGAGCCGAGAATCGTGGCGGCGAGCGTCCAGCGCATACGCGCATACTTAACGTGTGGAGTGAACCGAATCGTCCCGGCGAACGAACGGAGAACAGGTGGACGACCAGGCTCCCAAGAAATACGGTCGCGGGCTCTTCCTCGTGACGGTCGCCGGCGGGCTGACCTCGCTCGCGTGGGGCCGGTCGTTTTCGGGGGCGCTCTCGAAGGTGCCCTTCTCGCCGGGCGGCGGCTGGCGCATCTACACCGTCGCGCCGACGATGCCGAAGTTCGATCCGGCCACATGGCGCCTCCAGGTCGGCGGCCTCGTCGACAAGCCGGTGACGCTCGACTACCACGAGCTGCGCTCGCTGCCCCGCACGACGGAGATTCGCGACTTCCACTGCGTCACCGGCTGGAGCGTGCCGCACGTCCACTGGACGGGCGTCCGGCTGACGGATCTCTTCGACCACGTGAAGCCGCAGTTCTCGGCACAGGCGGTCCGCTTTACGTCGGCGGAGGTGCCGTACGTCGACTACCTCACGCTCCAGCAGGCGTCGCTCCACGACGTGCTGCTCGCGTACGAGATGGACGGCAAGCCGTTGCCGCGCGAGCACGGCGCCCCGGTGCGGCTCGTCATGCCCGAGATGTACGGCTACAAGAGCGTCAAGTGGGTCTCGCGCGTCGACCTCGTGATGCAGGCCGACGACGGCTACTGGGAGCAGCTCGGCTACGACCGGGACGCCTGGGTCGGAAGGTCGAACGGCCTGTGACGACGTACGTGCGGCGGTTCTCGCGAACCGAGCGCACCTTCCACTGGGTCAACGCCGCGTTCTTCCTCTACCTGCTCGCGACCGGGCTGATCCTCTACCTGCCGACGCTGTCGAAGGACGTCGGCCGCCGGCCGCTGATCAAGGACATGCACTTCTGGGGCGGCGTCGGCTGGCTGGCCGCGCTCGCGCTCGTCGCGCTCGCCGGCGACAGCCGCGGCCTGCTCCGCACGGCGCGTCAGGTCGAGGTCTTCGAGCACGACCGCTTCAACGTCGGCCAGAAGATCAACGCGATCCTCACGGCCGCGTTCACCGTGCTCTTCCTCGTCTCGGGCCTGCTCCTCTGGCTCGGCGAGCGCGACACGCGCTTCCGGTTCGCCAGCACCGTGACGCTGCACGACGCGCTGCTCTACGCCTCGCTCATCCTCCTCGTCGGCCACCTCTATCTCGCCGTCATCCATCCGGCGACGCGGCACTCGCTGCGGGGGATGACGCTCGGGACGGTGAACGAGGACTGGGCCCGGCGGCACCACCCCGATTGGGTGGCGCCGCCGAAGCAGTGATCTCTTACGACGACGGGCGCTGCTCGAACGTCACGCTGATCGTCTGCGTGCTGCCGATGCGCTTCACCGTCAGCTTCGCGGTGTCGCCCGGCTTGTAGGTCGCGACGAGCGCGGTCAGGTCGTCCGAGCTCGCCACCGACTTGCCGTCGATCGCCGTGACGATGTCGCCGGCCTTCAGGCCGGCCTTGGCCGCCGGCGAGCCGGACTTGACCGACGCGATCTGCGCGCCTGCGACGGACGTCGCATCCTGGACGGAGACGCCGAGGTAGGCGTGCTGCACCGTCTTCCCGGAGATCACGTCGTTCGCGACGCCCTTCACCGCGTCGATCGGGATCGCAAAGCCGACGCCGGCGTTGTCGTTCGAGTTGCTCTCGATCTGCGCGTTGACGCCGATCACCTGTCCGTCGGTGTTCAGCAACGGGCCGCCGGAGTTGCCGTGGTTGATCGCGGCGTCCGTCTGGATCGCGCCCGAGATCGAGAAGTTGTTCGGAGCCGTGATCGTGCGGTTCACGGCGCTCACGATGCCCGCCGTCATCGTCTCGGCGAGGCCGAATGGGCTGCCGATCGCCGCGACCTCCTGGCCGGGCTGCACGTCCGACGACGTGCCGATGGTGAGCGGGTGCAGCTCGGATGACGCGACGTCGACCTTGATCACCGCGATGTCGGTCGACTCGTCCTTGCCGACGAGCGTCGCCTTCGCAGTCGTCCCGTCCTTGAACTGAACCTTGATCGAGGTCGCGCCGTCGACGACGTGGGCGTTCGTGATGATGTCGCCGTTCGCGTCGTAGACGAAGCCGGAGCCCTCGGCCTCGGTCTGCTGCTGCTGCGGGCCGAAGAAGCCGTTGTCGCTCGACTGGGTCGAGTTGACCGTGATGTCGACGACGCCCGGCGACGCGTCCTTGTAGAGCTGGGTCAGGGAGATCGGCGACGCCGTCTTGGCGGTCGACTGGGCCGGGACCGAGGCGACGACGGTCGATGTCTTCGTTCCGGAGGAGCCGCCGCCGACGCCCGCGTAGACGCCCACCCCGGCTCCGGCGCCGAGGGCCAGCGCCGCCGCGATCGGGGCCACTCGCTTGAGGGTGATTCTGGGTTCCACTGGTTTGCTCGCTCCTGAGTCTCGTGGATCGTGTGAATCCAGGATTCCCGTGATCCCTAGGAGAACCATGTGAGCTCCTTAAGGAGTCGTTAAAGGCGTTCTCCGTTCCCGCCGATGAAGAACCTGCGGGGAATGACCGAGACGGGACACATTTTCGAGCAGTGGGCGAAGCACCTGGAGACGAAGGCTTCCGGGCTCGTCATGGCGTCCACCGTCGGCGGCGGCCTGATCGGCGCCGCCCTCGGCGGCGTGTCGCTGCTGCGCCTCTCGAACGCCGTCGTGCCGCACCATCTCGGCTACGCCACCCTCCTGATCGGCGCCGCCGCCGGCGCGTACCTCGGGTGGAGGTTCGGCGAGCGCCGTGCGACCGGCCTCCGGCTCCAGGCCGAGATCACCCGCCGCCAGTTCCAGGTCGAGCAGAGCCTCATCCGCCGGGTGATGCAGCTCGCGCCGACGCCCCCCGTGCAGCAGGCGCCCGTGCAGCAGCCGCCCGTGCAGCAGCCGCCGGTGATCCAGCCGGCGCCGCTCGCCCCGCCGCCGCCTGTCGCAGCCCCGCCGCCGCCTCCGCCTCCCGCGCCGGCACCCGTGCCCCCGCCGATGGTTCCCGCGCCCGTGACGCCGTTGCTGACGACGCCCGCGCCGACCGCTCCCGCCGTTCCTCCCGTCGTCTCGCCGATCTCGGCGCCGACACCCGAGCCGCCGCCCGCGGCGGCGTACGCCCCGCACCAGGCCGTCTAGCCGAATCCCGCGGCGCCGCGTGCAGCGGCCTAGATCGAGTCGAGGGCGGTCCGGAGCGTCGCGACGTAGTCGCGCAGCTGCTCAGGGCCTTCCTCCGCCACCTGCACGGCGCGGCTCCCGACGGCGATCCCGTCGGCGAGCTGCGCGGCGGCGCGGGCGTGATCGGGCGTGGAGATGCCGAAGCCGGCGTAGAGCCGCGTGTCGCGCGCGAGCCGCCGTGCGCGCTCGACGAGGCCGGGAAGCGCGGGGGAGACGTCGTCGCGCGCGCCGGTCGTGCCCGTGAGCGCGACGAGATAGAGCCACCCGTCGGTCTGTGCGCCGGCGAGCTCGATGCGCTCGTCCGTCGACGTCGGCGCGACCATCTGCACGCGCTTCAGGCCGGGGTGTTCGCCCGCCGGCAGGTCGGCGACGATCATGCTCGTGCCGCCGTGGGCATGGATGTCGTCGGTGAGGCGGTCCCAGCCGTACGCCTCGTAGAGCGACGCGTAGGTCATCGGGATGAGCGGTGTGTCGTCGCCGACGAGCTCGCGCGTCTTCGCAAGGATGTCGAGGCACTGTCGCGTGCGCATGCCGCGCGCGAGCGCGCGCTCGCCGGCCTTGCGAATCACGGGCCCGTCGGCGAGCGGATCGCTGTACGGGAACCCGAGCTCGATGATGTCCGCGCCGCCGTCGACGGCTGCGCGCGCGAGCTCCGGCGTCTCCGGCTCGGCCATCAGATAGATGACGAGCGTCTTGCTCACGTCGTTCGCACGACTCCGATGATGTGCTCGCCGACGCCTCGCAGCGCGGGGTCGTCCGCCAGCTCGGCGTCGAGCGCGGCCAGCATCCCCTTGATCTCCGGCTCTTCGGCCTGCACGTGCGGCAGGACACCGGCGGCGGCGCCGTCGACGACCTCGCCGTGCCGCTCGAGCAGTTGCTCGAGGTCGCGCCAGCGGTAGAGCCGCATCGCGAGGTGACCGTAGTCCTCCGCTTCGGGAAGGAGCTGCGACCGGGCGATCTCGAGCTGCCGCTGTGTGCCGTCGCGGCGGGCGAGATCGGCGAGGACCGAGGCGTAGTGGACAACCGTCCCACCGAGGCTCATCACGCTGACGAGCAGATGCCCGCAAGGTCGCGTGACGCGCGCAAGCTCGGCGAGCGCGTCCGGTGCCCGGTCGACGAGGTAGCTGAGCGGGCCGCCGAAGCACACCGTCAGATCGAAGGCGTCGTCTGCGAACCGCGACAGGTCGACGATGTCGCCGACGTGTGCATCGACCTCAGGGATGCGCTGCCGCAGCAGCTCGATCTGGCGCGGCGAGATGTCGAGCGCGGTGACGAGCGCGCCGAGGCGCTCGAGCTCGAGCGTGAAGCGGCCCGGCCCGCAGCCCGCGTCGAGGACGCGGTCGCCGCTGCGTACATATCGCTCGAGCATGCGGATGTGCGTTGCGACGCTCGGCGCCGGTGTCCGGCCGTCCTCGAAGCGAGTCCACTCCCGTTCGCCGTATTCGTCGAAGAACTGCGCGGTCCGCGCGGGATCCCACGGCGTCATAGGTGCGCAAGCACCTCGGCGAGGTCCTTGTCGCCGCGGCCGCTGAGCCCGACGAGGATCAGCTCCGCATCGAGATCGCGTGCGCGTGCGAGCGCGTGCGCCGGCTCGAGCGCCGGGATGATCCCCTCGGTGCGCGCCAGGTCGGCAAACGCCTGCAGCGCGTCCTCGTCGGTCGCCGTGCGGTACTCGGCCCGGCCGGTGTCGCGCAGGAATGCGTGCTCGGGGCCGACGCCGGGATAGTCGAGCCCGGCGCTGATCGAGTGTGCGTCGGCGACCTGCCCGTCCTCGTCGGCGAGGATCGACGAGCGCGCGCCGTGCAGCACGCCGACGCGGCCGGTCCCGAGCGACGCGGCGCCTGCCGCCTCGACGCCGATCAACCGCACGCCGGCGTCGTCGACGAAGCCGCGGAAGAGGCCGATCGCATTCGAGCCGCCGCCGACGCACGCGACGACGGCTTCCGGCAGCGCGTCGGCCGCCGCGAGGAACTGCTCGCGCGCTTCTCGGCCGATGACGCTCTGCAGCTCGGCGACGAGGTCGGGATACGGCGCCGGGCCGACGCACGAGCCGATCAGGTAGTGCGTCGTCTCGACGTTCGTGATCCAGTCGCGGATCGCCTCGCTCGTCGCCTCCTTGAGCGTCTTCGTGCCGAAGTCGACGCTGCGGACCTCGGCGCCGAGCAGGCGCATGCGCTCGACGTTCGGCTTCTGCCGTCGCATGTCCTCGACGCCCATGTAGACGACGCATTCGAAGCCGAAGCGCGCGCAGACGGTCGCGGTGGCGACGCCGTGCTGGCCCGCGCCGGTCTCCGCGACTATCCGCCGCTTGCCGAGTCGCTGCGCGAGCACGGCCTGCCCGACGGCGTTGTTGATCTTGTGCGCGCCGGTGTGGAGGAGGTCCTCGCGCTTCAGGTAGATCCGCGTGCCCGGAGCGAACCGCTCGATCAACGTCAGCGGCGAGGGCCGCCCGACGTACGTCGTCGCGAGGTGGTGGAGCTCGGCGAGGAACGCCGGATCCTCGCGCGCCTCGCTCCACGCGCGGTCGAGCTCGTCGAGCGCGGGGATGAGCGTCTCGGGGACGTAGCGGCCGCCGTAGTCGCCGAAGTCACGCACTCCGCGCCGCCTCCACGTACGCCCGGACGCGGGCATGATCCTTCACGCCGGGCGACGACTCGAGCGACGACGCGGCGTCGACCGCCCAGGGGCTCACCGCGGCGATTGCATCGCGGACGTTCTCGGGACCGAGCCCGCCGGCCAACACGATCCGGCCCTTTGCGGCTGCGGCTCGGCTCCAGTGCAGCGCGTCGTGCTGCTGCCACGGCTGGTCGAGCAGCGTGCCGACCCGCACGCCGTCGCGGAGCAGCATCGCCTCCCGCCCGCGCACGCCCGCCTCGCCGCGCTCGGGGTAGAACTGGATCAGGTCGGCGGGCGTCTCGCGCGTCTCCTCGACGAACACCGACACGGCGATGTGCGTCTCCGGAACGTCGAGCACCACGTCGCTGCGGCGCGGGCTCGCGTCGACGTGGATGAAGCCGAGCAGGTCGGCGCCCGCGTCGATCGCTGCGTCGACGTCCTCCTGGCGCGTCAATCCGCAGACCTTGACGAGTGGTCGCGAGAGCAGCTCGCGGAGCTTCGCGCCCGGATCCGCCGCCTGCATCAGCGACGTGCCGACGAGGACGGCGTCGGCGCCTGCGAGCTCCGCCGCCGCGCCCTGCGCGCGCGTGTGGACGCCGCTCTCGGCGATCACGATCCGGTCCCGCGGCGCCTGCGCCACGAGCTCCAGCTGCCCTCGAAGGTCGATCTCGAACGTCGAGAGGTCTCGTGCGTTGATGCCGATCACCGGCGCGTCGAGCGCCATGGCGCGCTGCAGCTCTCCGGCGTCGTGCGCCTCGACGAGCGCGTCGAGCCCGAGCTCGTGCGCGTAGTCGAGGAGCCGTCGCGTCGCCGCGTCGTCGAGATCGCGGAGGATGAGCAGCACCGCGTCGGCGCCCGCCTCCTTGAGCTCGCGGACGTGCTCCTCGGTCGAGAAGAAGCCCTTGGCGAGGAGCGGCACGTCGGTCACCGCACGCGCAGCACGAAGATCGTCGACCGTCCCTGCGAACTGCTCGTCCACGAGCACCGAGATCGCGCTCGCACCGTTCGCTGCGTAGAGGCGCACGACATCCTCGACGCGGGCAGCGGGACGGATGTCGCCCATGGACGGCGACCGCCGCTTGAACTCGGCGACCGCGCCGAGCCCGGGTTGCGAGAGCGCGGACGCGAATCTAGGCACGAGTGAACTCCACGAGCTCGTCGAGGCGCGCGGCGGCAGCACCCGAGTCGAGCGTCTCGCGTGCGAGCTCGATCCCCTCGCGCAGGTCGTCCGCATGGCCGCCGGCAGCGATCGCGCCGGCCGCGTTGAGCAGGACTGCGTCGCGCGCGCCGCCCGGCTCGCCGGCGAAGATGCGCCGGATCGCCGCGGCGTTCTCCTCCGGCGTGCCGCCGCGCAGCTCGTCGAGCGACGCGCGCGCGACGCCGAGCTCCTCGGGGTCGATCACACGCTCGCGCACGCCGCCGTCGACGACCTCGCAGATCTCGTTCGGGCCGACGGGCGAGAGCTCGTCGATGCCGCCGGCGCCGTGCACGACGAACGCACGGCGCGCGCCCAGCTGCGCGAGCGCCTCGGCGACCGGCCGTACGAGCCCCGGTGAGTACACGCCGACGACCTGCGCCCGCGCCCGCGCCGGATTCGTCAAGGGGCCGAGCACGTTGAACACCGTACGCGTTCCCAGCTCGCGCCTGACCGGCGCCGCGTGCTTCATCGCCGGATGGTGCGCCTGCGCGAACATGAAGCCGAAGCCGAGCTCGTCGATCGACTGCGCGATCCGCTCCGGCGCGAGGTCGAGCTCGAACCCGAGCGCCTCGAGGACGTCCGCGCTGCCCGTCTGCGACGACGCGGCGCGGTTGCCGTGCTTCGCGACCCCGGCGCCGGCGGCCGCCGCGACCAGCGCCGCGGCCGTGGAGATGTTCAGCGTGCTCTTCCCGTCGCCGCCGGTGCCGGCCGTGTCGACGAGGTCGTCGCGCGTCGGTTGCACCGGCAGGACGTGCTCGCGCATCGCCTCGGCGCAGCCGGCGATCTCGTCGGCCGTCTCGCCCTTCGCGCGGAGTGCGACGAGGAAGCCGGCGATCTGCGCCTGCGTCGCGTCGCCGCGCATGATCTCCTGCATCGCCTCGCGCGCCTCGCCGCGCGTCAGGTCGTGCCCGTCGAGCACGCGCGCGAGCAGCTCCTGGATCACAACCGCCCCTCCAGGAAGTTGCGCGCGAGTGCAGGGCCGTCCGGCGTCAGCACCGACTCCGGGTGGAACTGGACGCCGACGACAGGCAGCGTGCGATGACGCACCGCCATCACCTCGCCGTCGTCCGCGTACGCGGTCGGCTCGAGCTCGTCCGGCAGGCGCGTCGCCGCGAGCGAGTGATAGCGGCCGGCGTCGAACGGCGCGGGGAGCCCCTCGAACAGGCCGCTCCCCTCGTGCCTGACCGGCGACGCCTTGCCGTGCAGGAGCTCGCGCGCGTAGCCGACCTCGCCGCCGTACACCTCGACGATCGCCTGGTGGCCGAGGCAGACGCCGAGCGTCGGCGTTGTCGGCGCGAGCCGCTCGATGATCGCCTTCGACGCGCCGGCGCCTGCGGGCCGGCCGGGACCGGGGGAGACGACGAGCTGCGCGGGGCACAACCGCTCCGCCGCGTCGGCGTCGATCTCGTCGTTGCGGCGGACGGTCACCTCGGCGCCGAGCGCGCCGAAGAGATGCGCGAGGTTGTAGGTGAAGGAGTCGTAGTTGTCGACGAGCAGAATCATCCGCGCTCCGCCAAGTCAATCGCAGCCTCGAGCGCCGCGAGCTTGTTCAGGCACTCCTGGTGCTCGGCCGCCGGGTCGGAGTCCGCGACGATCCCGCCGCCCGCCTGCAGGTAGGCGACGCCGTCGCGCAGGACGAGCGTCCGGATCGCGATGCACGTGTCCATCGCGCGCTCCCGCGGGAGGATGTAGCCGACCGCGCCGGCGTAGATCCCGCGCGCGTACTGCTCGAGGTCGCTGATGATCTGCATCGCGCGCACCTTCGGCGCGCCGCTGACCGTGCCGGCCGGGAAACAGGCGCGGAGCAGCTCGAACGGCGTCACACCGTCGCGCAGCTCGCCGACGACCTCGCTGACGAGGTGCGTCACGTGCGAGTAGCGCTCGGGCTCCATGAACTTCTCGACGCGGACGCTGCCCGGCGCGCAGACGCGCGAGAGGTCGTTGCGGCCGAGGTCGACGAGCATCACGTGCTCGGCGCGATCCTTCTCCGACGAGAGGAGCGCCTCGGCGTCGCCTTCGCCCGGGGCGATCGTCCCCGCGATCGGGTTCAGCGCGGCGCGCGAGCCCTCGCACTTGACGACCGTCTCGGGCGAGCTGCCGACGAGCGCAAGACGCCGGCTGGAAGCGCCGGCGGGTGAACCGCCGGCGCCAGGCTGGAAGTTCGGGTCGCCTTCGGCGCCCCAGGCGAGCTCGAGCAGGAAGAGATACGGAGACGGGTTGACGCGGCGGAGGGCTCGGTAGAGCTCGAGCGCGCTCGCGCTCGTCGGCCGCTCGGCGCGCTGGGCGATCACGACCTGGAAGACGTCGCCCTCCTTGATGTGGCGCTTCGCCTGCTCGACGCGCCGCCTGTGCTCGTCGCGGTCGGGGAAGCGGCGCAGCTCGCCCTGCCGCCCCGGTGCGCGGGGCAGGTCGGGCTGCGGGCCGTCGAGGCGGGCGGGGTCGCCGAGCAGGACCTCCGCGATCCCGCGTGCGTGGTCGAAGCGGACGAGGAGCTCGGGCACGACGAAGACGCTCTCGGGGAAGCCGGGCCCCTGTGGCGGAAGCGGCACCGTCGGCTCGAGCCGCGTGACGACGTCGTAGCCGAGATAGCCGACGACCGGCTCGCCGAGCTGCTCGGCCTCGTCGAAGGTGACGAGCTGCGAGCCGCAGCCGACGAAGCTGTGGTTGCCGAGCCGGCCGCGCTCGACGGACTCCAGCAGGAACGCGCCCGCCGATCCCTCGCGGAGGCGGAGGTACGCGCCGAGCGGGGTCAGGAGGTCGGTTGCGATTTCGGCTGTCGGCAACAAAAAGGCTCCTTCCGGAGCCGGGTCGAGCGGTGTGGGTTGGTCGGCGCTGCGCTAGCGCACGCTCCCGCACGGCTCGTGGCGCCAGGACCACCAGGTGCGGGAAACGAACGCGTTCATCTCTGACGCGAAGCGTACAACAGGGGCCTGGCCCGGGCCAGGCCCGGGCCAGGCCCCTCCCTCGATCGGGGGAGACGCATCGGCCGCGGCCGGTTTCAGCCGTCGACGGCGTGGCCGGCGGCCGTCAGGGCCTCCACCGCACGGTGCAGGTCGGGCTCGCGGACGAGGAGGTAGTCGGTCTCGAACGTCGAGATGAGGAAGATCGGGATCTCCTCCTCGGCGAGCGGCACGACGAGCGACGAGACGACGCCCGTGAGCGAGAAGTCGAGCGGGCCCGCGACCTCGAGCGCGCACCAGCCGCGCTCGGCGCTCGCGTCCGTCGGCACGTCGTCCTGCGGACAGACGAGCGAGAGCTCGGAGTCCGACCGGGTGATCGACCAGAAGTGGCCGTTGCGCGCCCACACGGGCACGTCGGCGTCCGGTTCGAGGCGCACGATCGCGTAGAGGTCGTCAAGTGCGTAGAGCTGCACGCCGGGACGCTACCGTGCCGCGCATGGCGATCCCGTCGACACTCGAGCGCCTCCTCACCGCGCCGGGCCCGTCCGGCCAGGAGGAGCTCGCCGCGCAGGTCTGGCGCGACGCTGCGCGCGAGTTCGGCGAGGTCGGCGGCGACGTCCTCGGCTCGTCGTGGGTGCGGGTGCCGGGGACGTCCGGCGGGCCGCTGCTCGCGGTCGTCGGCCACATCGACGAGATCGCCGTCGTCGTCACCCACATCGGCGACGACGGCATGCTGGCGATCCGCTCGCTCGGCGGCTTCGACCCGCGCACGCTCGCGGCGCAGCGGGTCGAGCTGTTGACGCGTGCCGGGCGCGTGCCGGGCGTCGTCGGGACGAAGAAGTCGAAGACGAAGCGCGGCGAGGATCCAAAGCCGTATGAGTTCGGCGACCTCTTCATCGACATCGGCGCGCAGGACGGCGAGGAGGCGCGTCAGGTGGTTCGTCCCGGCGACGCGGCGATCATCGCCGGCACGCCGCTCGACCTCCGGAACGGCCGCATCGCGTCGCGCTCGCTCGACAACCGGCTCGGCTCCTACGTCGCGCTCGAGGTCGCCCGCCGCGTGGCGGACGAAGGCGGCACGGCCGGCGACGTGGCCGGGGTCGCTGCCGTCCAGGAGGAGGTCGGCGACTTCGCCGGCTCGCGGACGATGGCGTTCGAGCTGCAGCCGACGGTTGCGGTCGCAGTCGACGTGACGCACGCCACCGACGTTCGCGGCGCCGACGTCGAGGACGATGGCGACCACCGCCTCGGCAGCGGACCGGCGATCGGCCGCGGCTCCACGCTCCATCCGAAGATCTTCGAGCTGCTCTACGAGACGGCCGAGGCGGAGGGCATCGCGGCGACGGTCGAAGTGTCGCGCGGTCACACGTATACGGACGCCGACGCCGTGCACCTCAGCCGCGCGGGAGTCGCGACCGGCCTCGTCTCGATCCCGCTGCGTTACATGCACACGCCCGTCGAGGTCGTGCACCTCGACGACGTCGAGAACGTCGTCAAGCTGCTCGTCGCGTTCGCGCGCCGGCTCGAGCCGGGCCTGTCGTTCGCGCGCTGACGGCTACCGTTGCTGCAATGACCCGCACCGTCGTCGTCTCCAACGTTCGCACCCCGTTCGGCCGCCTCGGGGGCGGTCTGAAGGAATACGCGGCGACCGAGCTCGGCGCGATCGTCATCCGGTCGGCGCTCGAGCGCGTCGGCCTCGAGGGCGGCGAGGTCGACTACGTGATCATGGGCCAGGTGCTGCAGGGCGGCGCGGGACAGGCGCCCGCGCGCCAGGCCGCGGTCGGGGCCGGCCTGCCGATCGAGATCCCGTCCGACACCGTGAACAAGGTGTGCGCCTCGTCGATTCGCGCGATCGAGATCGCCGACTCAATGATCCGAGCCGGCGATGCCGAGGTCGTCGTGACCGGCGGGATGGAGTCGATGTCGAATGCGCCGTACGCGCTGCCGAAGGCGCGCTGGGGCTACAAGCTGGGCGACGCCACGCTGATCGACCTGATGATCTGGGACGGGCTGCGCTCGACGTTCGACGAGTCGCACATGGTGCAGCAGGCGGCGCGGGTCAACCGCGAGCTCGGGATCTCCCGCGAGGAGCAGGACGGCTGGGCGTTGCGCTCGCACGAGCGCGCGGCGCGCGCGCAGGACGACGGCTTCTTCGCGGACGAGATCGTCCCCGTGGGCGACGTCGCCGCCGACGAGGCCGTCCGCCGCGACACGTCGCTCGAGAAGCTCGCCTCGCTCAAGCCGGTGATGGATCCGGAGGGCACCGTCACCGCCGGCAACGCGCCGGGCGTCAACGACGGCGCGTCCTGTGTGATCGTCTGCTCCGAGGAGTTCGCGAAGCGCCGCGGCCTCGAGCCGCTCGCGAGGATCGTCGCGCAGGGCTATGTCGCGGACGAGTTCGCCTATCTCGCGCGCACGCCGGCGAACGCGGGCGCGCAGGCGCTGCAGAAGGCGGGGAAGACGATCGGCGACGTCAAGCGCGTCGAGGTGAACGAGGCATTCTCGTCGGTCGCGCTCAACTCCGTGAAGATGCTCGGCGCCGACCCCGAGACGGCGAACGTCAACGGCGGCGCGGTCGCGCTCGGCCATCCAATCGGCGCATCCGGCGGCCGCATCGTCGGGACGATGATCAACGAGCTCCGCCGCAACGGCGGCGGCCTCGGGCTCGCCGCGATCTGCTCGGGCGGCGGTCAGGGCGACGCGCTGCTGATCGAGGTCTAGGCCGCCGAGCCGAAGAGAAAGCGGAGCGCCTCCGGCAGCCGATCGGCCCACGCGGATTCGTTGTGGATCCCTTCGGGATCGCGGAAGCCGCCGACGTCGCAGCCGCGCTCGCCGAGCAGGTGGCGCATCTCTTCGTAGCCGTGGTCGTACTCGGTCTGATGCTCGGCCGACTCGCGGCCGCCGACGTCGATCCACACGCGCGTCCCGGGAGCGGGGGTCACCGAACGCGCCGCCTCGAACAGCCTCTCGCGGCGTACCCACAGCGCCGGGCTCATCGCGAGCACGCGCGTAAAGAGCGTCGGGTGCTGCGCCCACGCGTAGAGCGAGGCGTACGCGCCGAACGACGAGCCGCCGACACCGATCGGCGGGCTCGCACCCGCGACGAGGGACACGAGGCGGTCGACGTGGTCGTCGAGCCCGTCGCCTACGTACTCCCATGCCCGCTGCGTGCCGGCATGGGGGACGGAGAGGAGGGCGACACCCTCCGGAAGCGCCGCTTCGGCGCGCCACGCGCCGAGGTTCTGCGCGTCGTGGAGCACGATCGTGCTCACGCGAGGAATTCGCGGATCAGCCCGGCGACGGCGTCGGCTTCGCGCAGCGTCAAGTAGTGGTCGCTGTCGATCTCGACGCGCCGGACTGCCGGGAGCCCTTCCGCCATCGCGCGGAACACCGCCGGGTCGTGCCGCGCGGTGATGACGTAGATCGGCGCCGCGATCGCCTCGACGTCGAGCGGGGCGCGCCGCTGCGGCGCCACGTCCTCGGGCGTCGCGAGCCACATCTCCTCGTACCCCTCGTCGACGCCGAGCGGTGCCCAGACGGCGAAGTCCGCACGCATCTCCGACTCGCGGCTGTCGCCGGGGTCATACCCCTCGAGCTCGAACGGGCCGACCGCGCCGGCGACGTGCACGACCGCCGTCACGCGATCGGGATGCTGCTGCGCGATGGCGAGCGCGATCCCGCCGCCCATCGAGAGGCCGACGACCGCCGCACGCTCGACGCCGAGCGCATCGAGGACGGCAATCGAGTCGTCGACCGTGGACCACTCTTCGTCGGGTCCCTCGCTGCGTCCGAAGAAGCGGACGTCGTAGCGGATGCAGCGGAACGAGTCGCGGAGCCGCTCGGCGACCGGCTCCCACAGCCGCACGTCGCCGAGGCCGCCGTGCAGGAAGAGGATCGCCGGTCCCTCGCCGTCGTCCTGGGTCCAGAGCCGCGCGTTGTTCACCTCGACGTACACGAGCCGACGATAGCCTCCTGCCGTGGGCTACGAGCACGTCCTCGTCGTCGGTGCGGGCCAGATGGGCGGCGGCATCGCCCAAGTGATCGCGGCGTCGGGGCGCAGCGTCTCGCTCCACGATCCGTTCCCGGGGGCGGTCGAGCGCGGCCTCGCCGCGATCGAGAAGAGCCTGACGCGGCTGAACGCGGATGTCGCGGATGTGACCGGCCGCATCGCGCCGGTCGACGACCTCGTCGAGGCAGACCTGATGATCGAGGCGATCACCGAGGACGCCGAGGCAAAGCAGGATCTCTTCCGTCGCGCCGACGAGGTGCTGCCGGCGGCTGCGATCCTCGCGTCGAACACGTCCTCGATCCCGATCACCTCGCTCGCGGCGGTGACGTCGCGGCCGCCGCAGGTGATCGGCATGCACTTCTTCAACCCGGTCCCGGTGCTGAAGCTCGTCGAGGTGATTCGCGGGCTCGAGACGTCGGACGAGACGGCGGCCGCGATCACGCAGCTGGCGGTCGACCTCGGCAAGACGCCCGCGGAGGCGCGCGACCTTCCGGGCTTCGTCTCGAACCGAATCCTCATGCCGTTCATCAACGAGGCCGCATATGCGCTCCTCGAGGGCGTGGCCGAGGCGGAGGCGATCGACACGATCGCGAAGCTCGGGTTCGCGCATCCGATGGGGCCGCTTGCGCTCGCCGACCTGATCGGCATCGACACGTGTGTCGCGATCATGGAAGTGCTCCACCACGGGCTCGGCGACCCGAAGTACGCGCCGTGCCCGCTCCTCCGGCAGTACGTCCAGGCGGGCAGGCTCGGTCGCAAGACGGGCCGCGGCTTCTACACCTACTGAGGGCGCGCCTGCAAATCCCCCGAACGGGGTAGGTCGTTCTTCGGCGTCGGGGGAACGATCAATAGGTCCGTGCAGTTGTCGAGGGGAAGCCGCCGCCAATGAGGATCCTGCTCGTCGACGACGAGCCTGCGCTTCGCGAGTTGCTCCGCGCAACGCTCGAGAGCGCCGAGATCACGGTCGACGAAGCCGACTCGGTGGCCGAAGCCGAGACGCAGGTTCGCCGCCGCCGCCCGAATCTCGTCATCCTCGATTTGCGCATGCCGGGCGTCGGCGGCACCGAGCTCTGCCGTCGGCTGAAGGCGTCGGAGCGCACGCGTGACATTCCGATCGTGCTCCTCACGGGCGCGGACGAAGAGGAGGCGCGTGCGGCACAGAAGGCGGGTGCGTCGGCGCTCGTCCGCAAGCCGTTCAGCCCGCTCGAGCTGCTCTCGGTCGTCGAGGGATTGCTCGGCCGCGCGCCGGTGCCGGTCACGCCGCGCCGCACGCGCCCGAACGAGCAGGAGCTCCTGCTCTACGCGCGCGACCTGCGCCTCATGCTCGAGCTCGAGCGAGCGCAGCGACAAGCGCTTCAAGCGTCGTACCTCGAGACGGTGACGTCGCTCGCAATCGCGCTCGACACGAAGGACACGGGGACGCGGGCGCACTCGGAGCGGGTGCGTCGCTACGCCGCGGAGCTGCTCGAGGTCGTCGTGCCGGGCTCACATGCATCCGACCCGAGCTTCGAGTACGGCTTCCTCCTCCACGACATCGGCAAGATCGGGATCCCGGACGGGATCCTGCTGAAGCCGGGCCCGCTGACACGTGCCGAGCGGCGCCGGATGCAGACGCACACGGTGATCGGCGAGCAGATGCTCAGCGGCGTGGCCGTGCTGCAGGGGGAGGGGCTGCAGATCGTGCGGTCACACCACGAGCGCTGGGACGGCCGCGGCTATCCCGACGGGCTCGGCGGCGGCGAGATCCCGCTCGGCGCGCGCGTGTTCGCCGTCGCCGACGCGCTCGACGCGATGACGTCGCATCGCCCGTACCGCCGTGCGCTGCCGTGGCGCGCCGCACGGCTCGAGATCGTCGAGCAGTCGGGCAAGCAGTTCGACCCGGACATCGTCGCCGCGTTCCGCGAGCGCGAGCCGGCGCTCGCGAACGTTCGCCGCGAGCTGGCGGCGGCGTAGGAGGACGTCCTACGCGGACGCGAAGTCGACGTTCTTCGCCTCGACGGTGCCGGCCGTCCTCCCGGGAGCCGCATGGTTGCCCCAGTAGAGGTTCGTATGCGCGATGACGAGCTCGGGCGACGGCGCGCCCCACGGCGAGAGATCCTCGGTCGTGTGCGCGTCGCTGACGAGCGTCGCGTCATAGCCGCGAACGAGCGCGCCGTGCAGCGTCGAGCGGACGCATTCGTCCGTCTGCGCGCCGACGACGACGAGGTGGCCGACGGCGAGATCGGCGAGGACGGACTCGAGCGTCGTCTCCTCGAACGAGTCCGGGTACTGCTTCTGCACGAGCGGGTCGCTCTCGTCCGGGCGCAGCTCCGGCACGATCTTCCACTGCTCGCTTCCCTGCGCGAGGTCGTCGCTCGAGTGCTGCACCCAGACGACCGGAATCTCGGCCGCGCGGGCCTTCTCGACGACGGTTCCGACGTTCGCGACCACCGTGTCCCGCTCGTACGCGCCGCCGACGACGCCGTTCTGCACGTCGATGACGAGCAGTGCGGTGTTCGGGCGATTCTCGAGTGTCGTCATGGCCTCCCCCTGGTCGCGCGACTCGGACGGCCTGACGTTAGCGGTCTACGATCCGGCGCGTGAAGGAGTTCGTCCCGCCCCACTTCGAGGTTCCTCGCCGGCTGGAGACGCCGGACTTTGCGCTCGAGCCGCTCGGCCCCGAGCACAACGACGAGGACTACGAGGCGTGGACCTCGTCGCAGGAGCACATCCACTCGACACCGGGGTGGAAGGAGAGCCGCTGGCCGCGCGAGATGACGGCGGAGGAGAACCGTGCAGACCTGCAGCGCCATGCCGACGACTTCCGCAACCGCACGGGGTTCACGTACACGGTGCTGGATCCGAGGACGCGGGGTGTGATCGGGTGCGTGTACATCTACCCCCTGCCGGACGGCGACCACGACGCCCGTGCGCTCTCCTGGGTCCGGGCGAGCCACGCGCAGCTCGATGTCGCGCTCTGGCGCGCCGTGAGCGACTGGCTCGCGTCCGACTGGCCGTTCGGCAGCGTCGAGTACGCGCCGCGCGTCTAGGCGGCCCGGCGTGGCGTACCCGTGGCCGCTGGCACCGTTCGATCGAGCGCATCCGGTGCGCGGCTACTTCAACGACCCGAGGATCTCCGGCAGCTCGCGGGCGTTCCACTTCGGGGTCGACATCGCCGCGCCGAACGGGACTCCCGTGTACGCGGTCGCCGGTGGGACGGTGCATCTCGAGAATCCGCGCGCGGTCTCGGTGGCCGCGGCGGGAGCCGAGTTCGGGTACTGGCACATCGTCCCCGCGGTGGCGCATCTGGAGCGTGTGAGCCGGCACCAGCTGCTCGGGCACATCGCCGCGCCCTGGCTGCACGTGCACTTCGCCGAGCGGCGGGGCGGCCTGTACCGCAACCCGCTTCGCCCCGCCGGCCTCGCGCCGTGGCGGGACACGACGCGGCCGCAGGTGACCGCCATCCGCTTCCTGCGGAACGGCCGCGAGCTCGCGCCGGCGCTCCTGCACGGCGCCGTGGACGTCGTCGCGGAAGCGCACGACATCCCGCCGCTGCTCGTCCCGGCCCCGTGGGCGGGCCTCCCGGTCACTCCCGCGCGGCTGCGCTGGCGGGTATTGCGCAACGGGAAGGTGGTCCGGCGTTGGCACACGCCGGTCGACTTCACCAGGACGATGATCCCGAAGGAACGGTTCCGCTCCGTCTACGCCCCGGGCACGCGGCAGAACCACGCGGGCGCTCCGGGGCTCTACCGCTTCTACCTCGCGCACACGTGGAGCACCGACCTGCTGCCCGACGGCCCGTATCGGCTCGAGGTCGAGGCGTCCGACCTCGCCGGGAACGTCGGCTCCCGCGCCCTTCAGTTCACGCTCGCCAACGAGCTCTAGGCGCCGACGCCGGTCTGCTTCACCGGCACCTGCTCCCAGAAGACGATCTTCCCCTTCTTGACGATGAACACCGCCGCCGCCTTCTGGCCGGGGCCGTCGCACGTGTGCTTCGGCCGTTCCTTGAGCAGGAACGTCGCGCGGACGCGGTTGCCGTTGCGGGCCAGGCTGAGGATCTTCCCGCCGCATGGGAGCGACCGGTTCCACGCGAGCGCGAGCTGCGGCGTCAGCCGCACGTCGACGCCTTGGATGAGCTCCGCGCCGGGCGCGAAGAGCGCCGCCGCCGCCTTGTTGTCGTTCGCGTTCAGGGCTTTGCTCCACGCGCGGACGACCGCCGGCGGGGACGGGGGCGGGGGAGTCGCGAAGACCATGTAAACACCCTACGACTACGATCACCGCCGTGGATTTCGAGCTGAGCGCGGAGCAGAGAGAGATCCAGGCTCTCGCCCGCGACTTCGCCGAGCGGGAGATCGAGCCGCACGCCTCCGACTGGGACCGCGACCACACCTTTCCGCGCGAGGTGTTCGCCAAGCTGGCGGAGCTCGGGCTGATGGGCACGTGCGTCCCGGAGGAATACGGAGGCGCCGGGACGGACTTCCTCTCCTACGTCCTCGTGCTCGAGGAGCTCTCTCGCGCCGACGCCGGCGTCGGCGTGACGGTGGCCGTGCACACGAGCGCGGTCACGCTGCCGATCCTCCGCTTCGGCACCGACGAGCAGCGCTCGCGCTTCGTCCCGGCGCTCGCGCGCGGCGAGCACCTCGGCGCGTTCGCGCTGACCGAGGCCGAGGCCGGCTCGGACGCCGCGTCGCTGCGCACGCGCGCCGAGGCGGACGGCGACGGCTGGCGGATCACAGGCACGAAGCAGTGGATCACGAACGCGCGCTACTCCGGCACGTTCCTGCTCTTCGCTCGAACCGACCGCTCGCATCCCGGTGCGCGCGGGATCAGCGCGTTCATCCTCGACGGCGACCAGGTCGAGGTGACGCGCGACGAGGAGAAGCTCGGCCTCCACTCGTCGATCACGAACGACATCTCCGTGGTCGATGCACACGCCGGCCGTGACCGGCTGCTCCACGAGGAGGGCAAGGGCTTCCGCGTCGCGATGCAGACGCTCGACGGCGGCCGCATCGGGATCGCCGCGCAGGCCGTCGGAATCGCGCAGGCCGCGTACGAGGTGGCGCTCGCCTACGCACGCGAGCGCCGCACGTTCGGCAAGCCGATCGGCGAGCACCAGGCGATCCAGCAGAAGCTCGCCGACATGTCGATGGAGATCGACGCCGCACGGCTGCTCGTGCACCGCGCCGCCTGGCTCAAGGATCGCGGGGAGCCGGTGACCGAGGCAGGCGCGAAGGCCAAGCTGTTCGCGTCGGAGATGGCACGCCGCCAGACGGCCGAGGCGATCCAGATCCTCGGCGGCTACGGCTACACGAGGGAATTCCCGGTCGAGCGGTACTACCGCGACGCGAAGATCACCGAGATCTACGAGGGGACGAGCGAGATCCAGCGGATCGTCATCGCGCGCGCGATCCTCAAGCTGCAGGCGGCCGCCACTCGTATCTGACGTCCGGCGTCCGCTCCTCGTTGCCGGAGCCGTCGCCGAACTCGATCGCGCGGAGTCCGTGGCGCTCGTAGAAGCGGCGCGCGCCCTCGTTCTGCTGAAACGTCCAGAGGGTGAATCCGCCGGGGCGCCGTGCCTTCGCGAGGTCGAGCAGCTGCGTGCCGATGCCGCGGCCGGTGCGGTCCGGGTCGAGATAGATGTGGAGGAGCTCGGCCTCAGCCAGGAGCATGTAGCCGTGCACCTCGCCGTCGTCCCACACCCACGCTTCGTGGTCGGAGACCCGCGCCCCGAGCCACGCGACGTTCTCTTCGTGGGTGTGCATGACGGGGAGGTACGTCATCGTCGCGAGCGCGCGGTCGAAGACCCGTGCGATCGCGGCGACGTCCTCGGCTGTCGCGCGTCTGATCACGGCCGTACTCTAGGAGCGTGCCGCGCCACCGCAACGAGCCCGTCCGGCTGACGAAGATCTACACGCGCGGCGGCGACGCGGGGCAGACGAGCCTCGGCGACGGCTCGCGTGTCTCGAAGCTCGACCCGCGCATCCGCGCGTACGGCGTCGTCGACGAGCTCAACTCGCAGCTCGGCGCCGTCCTCGCGAACGACGCCTTGGCCGGGGTGCTGCGGGCGCCGCTCGAGCGCGTACAGAACCAGCTGTTCGACGTCGGGGCCGACCTGTCGGTGCCCTGGAACGGCCCGGACGACCGTCTGCGCGCGACGCAGGCGATGGTCGACGAGCTCGAGCAGCTCTGTGACGAGCACAACGCGGAGCTGCCGGAGCTGCGCAGCTTCGTGCTGCCGGGCGGCACGACGGCGGCGGCGCAGCTGCACGTCGCGCGCACGATCGCGCGGCGTGCCGAGCTCGCGGCGCTCGAGGCGGACGTGAACCCGCTTGCACGCGTCTACCTGAACCGCGTCTCCGACCTGCTGTTCATCTTCTCGCGGCGGGCGAACCAGCTCGCCGGCCGCGACGAGCCGCTCTGGCGGCCCGGCGCCTGATCAAAGGATCTCGACCACTGCGCCGCCGCGCGCTGCCTCCCAGGCACGGATCCTCAGGTAGAGCTCCATCCGCATCGCGTCGAGCGCGTACGAGCCGAGCAGGGTCACCTCGACCTCGCCGGCCCCGACCTCGGTCACGACGGCATCGGTCCGCGTCTGCAGGAACTCCACGAGGTCTGGCGTGAGTGACGTGTCGTTGAGCCGGATTCGCATTGCCGCAGTGCCCCGGTCGAACCGTAGGCAGCGTGACGAGCCCGGCCCCGGCCCTTCGGCTGGTTGCGGCAACCCTAATGCTGCGCGAGCGCGCGCGTGAGCACGTGCGCGACGGCCGGCGTCCGCATGTGCCGGACGAGCAGCGTCGGGATGCCGTGTGCACGGGCGGCCCCGGCGGTGCCCGCGTCGTGTGCGACGCCGATGATCCGCAGCTCCGGCAGGAGCGTGTGCAATGAGACGAGGCTCGACAGCGGCACCGTGCCGAGGTCGACGACGACAGCGGTCGCCGCGTGCGGGTCGATCGGGTTCACGGCCGTATAGAGATCGGCGTCGCCGACGACGCGGACGACGTACTTGCGTCCGAGCGCCGCGCCGAGCGTCGCCGCGCGGACGCTGAGACCACGGACGACCGCGACGCGCAGCGCGGCCGGCGCGGCCGGCCGCCGCGCGAGGAAGCGGATCCGCGCGGTCCGGTTGATCGTCTGCCCGCCGCCCTCGGCGTGTACCTGGAGGCGATAGATGCCCGGCTTCCTGAGGCGCACCGGAACGCGGAGCATGGTCGCGCCGACGCGCCGCGTCGGGGTCTCGATCACGAGGCCGGGGATGACGGTGCCGTCTGCCGCGACGAAGTTGCCGGTGACCCGGGCGGGCGCCGTGACGACGATCCGCACCGCCATGTACGTGCGGCCCGCCAGCCAGAGCCGCCGCGGCGTCGTCACCTTGAGCGAGAGCTTCGCATTCGTCTGGGGGACGAGCAGAGCGAAGTACGTCAGATGGCGGGTCAGCACGTGGACGGTGCCGTCGGAGTCGCGGAACCAGCCGTCGCCCTGACCGGCCGGGAGCTGCAGCGTCGGCAGCGCCGGGATGTCATGCCAGTTCTTCGCGTCCTGGGACTGCTGCGGGTGCGCGCCGACCGGCGCGTGCGGGAACTGCACGTCGAGGATGTCGCCGAGCTGTGTCACCGGTGCGTGCGTGTCCCGCAGGAACGCCGTGACGTCGACCGCGATGGTGCCGACCGGCAGCGAGAGGCTGGCGGGCGTCTTCGGCGCGACCTGGATGACGACCGGCTGGCCGCCGAAGGTCGAGGCGGTCCAGGTGGCGACGACCGTGCCGTCGCCGCTGAGGGCGCTGCTCGGGCCGTCGCCCGCGTTCTTCTGCACCGGCGGAGAGCTCGCCGTGCCGGCCGCGGGGGCCGTCCAGATCGTGAAGTGCGTGAGGACGTCGGCCGAGACGCCGTCCGCGGCGATCGTCCCGTGGACGACGTAGAGGCCTTGCGCCGTCGTTGCGGCGCTGTACGTGACAGTCGGGCCCGAGCCGCCCGCGAGTGCGGTCACGGAGCCGTCGGGTCGGGTCAGCGTCATGCCCGTCCACGTCACCGCCTGGTCGGCGGTGAGCGTGAACGACGTGACAGCGGTCACGGTCGAGCCGTCGGCGGGCGTCGCCGAGACGAGGAACGGCGCAGGCGAGACGGGGGTCGTCGTCGGCGGAGGCGGCACCGCGGCGGCCGTGTTGTTCGTCACGGACGCGGTGAACGCGGTGACGGAGTTCCCCGGCGTGTCGTGCAAGGCGTCGAGCGCGGGAACGGCGTAATGCACGACCACCGCGTCGTTTGCTCCGACGGCCGGGTCGAGCGTCAGCGTGACCGTCTTCCCGTTGAGCACGACTGCCGTCACCGTGCGCGAGGCGCCGTGGACGGTCACAGAGAACGCGCCGGCGCCCGGGGCGTTCCCGGCGAGGTCCTCGTCGAAGTGGAGGGTGAGCGTCGTCCCGTCGACGTCCGCTGACGAGGGCGACGGCGCGACCGCGTCGGGTGTGTTGTTCGTCACCGCGACGGGCCCGAAGTTCGAAGTCGCGTTCGCCGTCGGGACCGCCCGGTCGCGCAGGGAGCCGTCGCTCGCGTAGCGGACGGTGACGGTCTGCGAGTTGTCCGGCGGTGAGGCGAGGCCGAGGACGACGGTGGAGCCGACGACCTGAACGCTCGTCGGGTCGGACTGAGCGACGCCGTTGTAGTACACGGTGAACTGGGACGCCGACGGCGCCGAGCCCGTATCGAGCGGCTCGCTCATCGTGATCGTCAGCTGCGTCCCGCCCGCGTCGGTGGCGGCCGAGGCGAAGGCCGGCGCGGTGATGTCCGGGATCTGCGCGATGTGCGGCGACGTGAGCGTCGCGCTGTTGCCGACGTTGTCGGTGACGACGTATTCGTAGCGGTAGCAGTGGTTGTCGGTGACGGTCGTGTCGGCGCCGCCGCTCAACGCGATCGGGGCGAACGCCGTCCAGTTCGCCGTGTCGCATGTCGACCCGGTCAGCGAGGTCTCGGAGCGCAGCACCTGGCCGCCGGCGACGCCCGAGCCGCCCGCGTCGGCGGCCGAGGTCGTGATGGTGACCGAATGCGAGGCGTTGACGCCGTCGACGTAGTCGATCGAGCCGCTCGGCGCCGCCGAGTCGGCGACGACGCTCAGCGAGTCGACGGTGCCGGTCGGCTGCCGCGTGACGTCCACCGTGCCGCTGGGTGTGCCGCTCCATGTGTACGAGTTGGACGCGAACGGCGTCGTCGACGCCGTGCCGGCGGCGCCGGTGAGCGTCCCGGTGCCCGCCGACCAATCGGCGGAGGTGGCGCCGTTCTGGCCGAGGTTGGTGAGCTCGAGCGCGAAGGTCGTCGCCGACGGGCCGAGGTACAGCGTGGCGCCGCTCAGGTAGGCGCCGGCCGGGTTGCCGGAAAGGGCGATCGGCGACGCGTTCGTCAGCTTGGTGACCGCCGTCGACGTGAACGTCGCCTGCACGCCCGCGCGGTTCGTGACGACGATCTGGTACTGGTAGCAGTTGCCGGCGGAGACGCCTGCGTCGACGACCGGGCTCGAGCCCGCGTTGCTCACGATCGTCGAGAAGCCGCCGAGCGGGTCGCAGGTCGAGCCGTTGAGCGCGGACTGGGCGCGCTGCACGTCGACCGTCGAGATGCCGGACTCCGCGTCGGAGCCGGCGTTCCAGTCGACGCTGATCTTCGCGAGGCTCGTGAGCCCGTCGGGCGCGTCGACGGTGCCACCGGTCGGCGGCGTGGTGTCGACGAGGACGATCGTCTTGTACGTCGCGACGTTCCCGACGCGGTCCGTGCCGGTCAGCGTGTACTCGTAGCACTTGCCGTCGCTCGGGACGGTGTCCGTCGCCGCGCCGCTCGAGACGGGCACCGAGGTGGCGCCGCTGTAGCCCGAGCCCGGGCACGATCCGGCGGACGGCGCGACGGGGTTCGAGCGCGTCAGCGCGTTCGTCGCGATCCCGGAGCCGGCGTCGCCGAAGTCGCCCTCGCCGATCGAGATCGTCAACGCGGAGGAGTACGGCGCGATCGAGAGCACGCCCCCGGTGGGTGCCGTCGCGTCGGCCGTGACGGTGAACGGTGCGGGCGCGGAGTCGACGCCGGCGTTGTTCGTCGCGACGCCGCTGAAGCTGCCGCCGCCCGCACTCGAGCCGTCGAAGGTCACGTGCAGTGCGTTGGCGGTTTGCGTCGTCGAGGCGAAGCCGGCGAGCGGCGAGAAGGTGTAGCCCGCGACGTCGGTCTCCGGGTCGGTTGCGCCCGTCACCGTCGCGACGAAGGTGCCGCCGGCGGACGGGCGATACCAGAGCGTCCCGTGCCCGTCGTCGTACGTGTTGCCGGCGGAGAGCCCGCTGAATGCGACGCCGGTCGTCGTCGGCGGCGTCGTGTCGACCTTGACGACAGTCGAGATCGATGCCGTGTTGCCGACGTGGTCGGTGCCGGTGAGCGTGAAGCGGTAGCAGTGACCGTTGCTCACCGACTGCGCCGTCGTCCCGGCAACCGTTGCCGCCGCGCCCCAGGTCGAGCAGCCGTCGTGCGACAGCGTGCCCGTCTCCATCGTCAGCGTCGACGCGGCGATGCCGGAGCCGGCATCCGCGTAGTCGGTGCGGCTGTCGATCGTGACGGAGGAGCCCGAGGTCAGGTAGCTCCCGCTCGCGACCGCGGCGGCGTCGGTGCCGTTGACCTCGAGCGCTCCGTTGACCGGTGCGGTGGCGTCGGCATCGACGCTGAAGCTCGCGGTCGGCGAGTCGAGGCTCGCGCGGTTCGTCGCCTTCGCGGTGTAGGTGCCGCTGCCGATCCCGCCGCTGCCGAACGTGACCGCCAGCTGGCCGCCCGTCTGCGTCCCGCCGAGGAGTGAGGAGAACGTGTAGCCGGCGACACCGGACTCCGCGTCGGTGGAGCTTGCGGTCGCAGTGAACGTGCCGCCCGCCGACGGCCGGTACCAGAGCGTCCCGGCCCCGTCGTCCCACGTGTTGCCGGCCGAGAGGCCGCTGAACGCGACGGTCGGCGTGGACGGCGCGGTCGCGTCGACCTTGACGATCTGCGTCGTCGTGGCGACGTTGCCGACGTCGTCGGTGCCCGTGAGCGAGAAGCGGTAGCACGTCCCGTTCGTCGCCGTGAAGGCGCCGTCCACAACCGGCGAGTCGCTGCCGAACGATCCGCACGTGCCGTTCGAGAGGCCCGCCGAGGCGACCGTCAGGAGCGATGACTGGAGGCCCGAGCCGGTGACCCCGTCCGTGTAGTCGACATGCGAGGCCGTGAGGCTCGTCGTCGTCGCGTAGCCGTTGCCGTCGACCGTGCCGACGCCGATCGAGCCGCCGGTCGGAGCGGTGTTGTCCACGAGGAAGGTGATCGTGTCGTTGCCGGAGTTGCCGTGCGGGATCGCCGTGTCGACGGACGTGACCACCGCCTGGGCGGGCGGCGTCGTGTCGCCGCTGCCGAACGCGTACGCGGGCGAGTCGACCGTCCACGGGTTGCTCGCACCGCCGTTGTCGGCCGTCTGCGTTCCCGTGCCGAAGTCGGCCGGGAACGTGATGTGGTCGATCCCGCTCACGTCCGTCGAGACGGCGTGAAGCTTGTAGCCGCCGCTTCCGGCAGTGCTGTAGTAGAGGTCGTAGTCGTTGCCGGCGTTCGGCGACGCGTGCGTGCCGACGAGCGCGAGGTGCGCGTGGGTCGCGTTCGTCAGCGTCAGCTGGGTGTCGGGCGGCGTGAGATCGGTGCCGAACTGGAAGTCGATCGTCTGCGTCGTCTCGACGTTGCCGACGTTGTCGGTGCCGTACACCTTCAGCTCGTACGTGCCGGTGCCGAGCTTCGTGTGGTCGAGCGGATAGCTCCACGTGTTGCCGCTCGGCGTGACGGTGAGCGTCGTGACGCCCGGCTGGAAGCTCCCGCCGTCGTAGTAGTTGCCGCCGCCGAGGTCCTGGAGCGTGAGCCTGACGTCCTTCACGCCCGAGCCGGTGTCGCTGACGGTGCCGCACAGGCCCTCCGGCTGGGAGCCGGAGCACGCCTGCGAGCCCGTCTGCCAGCTGTTCGTGTCGTAGCCGCCGTTGTTCGCCGGGTACTGCACGCCCGTCGTCGGTGCGCTCGCGTCGGCGACGCGCTGGAGCTGGTCGTTCGCGGTCAGCCCGGCCGGGAGCTGGACGCCGTTCGCGGCGGTGACGGTCATCGTGGCCGCGGAGCCGTCGACCGGGTAGCTCGGCGAGTCGTAGTCGCCGCCGCCCGTCGCGCTGCCGGCGTCGCTGCCGAAGACCACGGAGGCGATGCCGCTCTGTGCGTCCGCCGCATGCGCATGGAGGGTGTACGAGCCGCTGCCCGTCGCGTTGACGAACAGCTTCGTGCCGTCGAAGTACGCGTCGCCGCTCGTCGTCGGCGCGAGGAACGCGACCGACGGTCCGCTGTTGTCGACCGTGACGGTGACGGCGGCCGAGGTCGTGGCGTTGCCGACGTTGTCCGTCGCGACGGCGGCAATTGCGTACTGGTGGCCGTCGATGAGGCCGCTCATCGTCCAGGTGACGGTGTAGGTGCCGAGCGTCGGGGACGAGGTCGAGCCGATCGCGAGGCTCGGGATGCAGACGGCGTTCACGGTCCGGTCGCAGTAGACGAACGCGACGTCGTGGACTCCGGAGCCGGCGTCCACGCTCGCGGCGCCGACGAGCACGCCGCTCGAAACGGTCTTGCCGTCGAGCCCCGCGCTCATCGTCGCGGTCGGGCCCGCGCCGTCGACCTTGACGTCGAACGTCGTCGACGCGGTGTTGACGCCGTCACCCGCCGTGACGCCGTTCGTCGCGACGATGCTGTTGCCGGTGACGTTGGAGCTCTGGTTCGTGAAGCTGTACGTCTGCGACTGGTACGGGTTCGACGTGACGTCGTGCGCGGGTGTCCCGAGCAGGGCCGGGAAGTGAGCCTTCGCGACGCCCGACTGCGGGTCGGACGCCGTCGCATTCAGCTCGAACGACCCGCTGCCGGACGCGTTGAGCCAGAGCGTCGGCGTCGGGGCCGTGCCGTCGTAGTACTCGATCGCCGGCGTGTCGAGCGTCGGTGCGGCGAAGGCGACGAGCGGCGCCGAGTTGTCGACCGAGAAGGTCCGCGCCGCCGTCGTGGTCGCGTTGCCCGCCTTGTCCGTCGCCGTCGCCGACCACGTGTACGACTGGCCGGTCGTCAGCGCAGTCGTGTCGAGCGACGCCGTCCACGTGCCGCCGCCCGCGTTCGAACCCGAGAGCGTCTGGCACGTGCCGTGGCAGTACTGGAAGCTGACGCCCTGCACACCGGTCTCGCCGTCGGCGACGCCGGTAGCGCCGAGTACGAGGTTGCCCGCCGCCTGCACGCCGTCGGCGGGCGCACCGATCGTCGCCGTCGGCGGGGTGTGATCCTCGAAGGAGACGGTCGTCGTCTGCGTCACGGTGACCGAGTCGTCGACGTCCCTGGCGGTGAACGTGACGGGCTCCTGGGTCTGATCGCGCACCGAGAAGGTCGCGTGGCCGTTCGAGTCGCTCACGGCGGAGGCCGGTGCGATCGTCGCGTGCTTGCCGCTGTCCTGCGCGAGCGTGACCGTCTTCCCCGGGACCGGATTGTCGCCGGTGTCCTTCAGCGTCACGGTCACGGTGCCGGCCGTCGAGCCGTCGGCGACGACCGTCGCCGGGCCGGAGACGGCCGAGTTCGCGGCGTCGGCCGCGCCGACGACGACGTCGAAGGCGCCCGAGGTCGCGTCGGCCAGGCCGGCGTTGTTCGTCGTCGTCAGCGTGTAGCTCGTGCCCTGCTCGTCGAGCCGGCAGCCCGCGAAGGCGGCGACGCCGCTGCTGACCGTCACGGTCGTCGTGCTCGTCGGGCAGGTGAGCGTTGCGCCGGACGGGTTCGTCCCGACGGCGAGCGTCACGTGCGTCGCGTTGTCCGTCGTGATGACGTTGCCGTAGGCATCCTCGACCGCAACCTGCGGCTGCGTCGCGAACGCGACGCCGCCCGAGGCCGAGGCCGGTGCCTGCGTGAAGGCGAGCTTCGCGGGCGCCGCCGGCGTGATCGTGCCGGTGCCGTTGACGAAGGTGACGTCGTAGTCGGCGCCGGCGTTCCCGTCGGCGACGGAGCCGGACGGGACGATCGTCTTGCCCGTGCCGACGGCCGCGGTGGCGAACGCCTGCGAGAAGTTCCCGGTGTCGCCCGGCGCGACCGAGCCGGACGTGACCTGCGGGAGAACGCTCGAGCTCGTCGTCGCGTCGTACGCCTTGGTGTCCGGCTGCGCCGTCACGGTGAGCGGCCGCTGGGTGATGCTCGCCGTGAGGCCGGCGGGCTGGCTCAGCGAGTAGTCGCCGGCGTCGGCGCCGGTGAGCGCGAAGCCGCTCGCGGTGACGAGCTTGCTCGCGCCGACGTGCTTGTTCGAGAAGCTCGCGGACGGGGAGCCGCCGAGCCCGACGGCGTCGCCGCCGACGACGCCGACGAGCGCCGCACCGGACGTGTCGAGGGTCGCGCCGATCGTGCCGTCGTAGACCTTGTCGTTCGCCGTCACGCCGCTGGACGTCAAAGGCTTGGCGGTGATCGAGGCGGTCGTCGCGGGCTGCGCTGCGAGGCTGTAGTTCGAGGCGTCGGTGCCGCCGAGCGAGAAGCCGCTCGTCGTCACCGGCTTGTTCGCTCCCGTGTCCTTGGTCGCGAACGCCGCGCTCGGTGTGCCTGCGACGTGGACGTCGTCGCCGCCGATCACGCCGACGAGAGAGGCGCTGCCGATGTTCAGCGTCGCGGTCGTGGCGCCGTCGTAGACCTTGTCGTTCGCCGTGACGCCGCCGATCGTCAGCGGGGCGGGCGTGATGCTCCCGGTGATCCCGGTCGGCTGGGAGACCGTGTAGTTCGCGGCGTCGGTGCCGGTGAGGCCGACCCCGCCGGCGGTGACGGCCTTGTTCGCGCCGGCGTTCCGGTCGGCGAAGCTCGCGGACGAGCTCGAGGCGTCGATCGAGACCGAGTCGCTGCCCTGTACGCCGACGAGCGAGGCGCCGCTGTAGTCGACCGACGCGGCCGTCGAGCCGTCGTAGACCTTGTCGTCTCCCGCCGCGCCGCTGATCGTCAGGTTCCGCGCCGTGATCGCGGCGCTCGTCGCCGGCTGGGTCAGGGCGTAGTTCGCGGCGTCCACGCCGCTGATCGTGATCCCGCTGACTGCGACGCCGATCCCGCTGCCGACGTGAGCGCTCGCGAACGTCCCGGTCGCGGCGGAGGTGTCGAGCAGCACCGTGTCGCCGCCGATGACGCCGCTGAGCGACGCGCTGCCGACGTTGAGATTCGCCGAGGTCCCGGCGTCGTAGACCTTGTCGCTCGCCGTCACGCCGCTGACCGTCACGCTCTTCGCCGTGATGCTCGCGGTTGTCGTCGGCTGCGTCAGCGTGTAGTCGCCGGCGTCGGCCCCACCGAGCGTCAGCCCGGCAACGGTCACCGTCTTGTTCGCGCCGACCGTCTTGCTCGCGAAGCTGGCGGTCGCGGTGCCGCCGAGCGTGACCGTGTCGCCGGCGACGGTGCCGACGAGTGATGCGCTTCCCGTATTCGGCGTTGCGCTCGTGGTGGAGTCGTAGACCTTGTCGCTCGCAGTGACGCCGCTGACCGTCAGGTTCTTGGCGGTGACGTTGGCGGTCAGCCCGGACGGCTGCGAGAGCATGTACTTCGGCGCATCGGCGCCTGCGATCGTGAAGCCGGAGGCGGTGACGGACTTGCCGGTGCCGATGTCCTTGCTTGCGAACGTGCCGGTCGCCCCGGTCGTGACGAGCGTCACGTCGTCGCCGTTGACGACGCCGCTCAGCGCCGCGCTCGAGGTGCCGAGCGCGTCCGCAGTCGTCCCGTCGTAGACGCGGTTCGTGGCCGTGACCCCGGTGATCGACAGCGGCCGGCCCGTGATGTTCGCGGTGAGCCCGCTCGGCTGGCTGACCGTGTAGTTGCCCGCGTCCGCGCCGCCGAGCGCCACACCGCTCACCGTCACGGCGATCCCGCTGCCCGCGGCCGACTGGGCGAAGCTCGCGGAGCAGGAGCTCGTGACGAGCGTGACCGCGTCTCCGCCGACGACGCCGGTCAGCGAAGCGCCGGTGAAATCGACGCTCGCGGCCGTCGTGCCGTCGTAGGGCTTGTCGTTCGCGACCGCGCCGGAAACGGTCAGGTTCTTCGTCGTGATCGCGGCTGTCGTCGTCGGCTGCGCGACCGAGTAGTTGCCGGCGTCGGCGCCATTCAGAGCGAAGCCGGTCGTGGTGACGATCTTTCCGCTGCCCACGTTCGCGTCGCCGAACGTCCCGGCTGCACCGCTGCTGTCGAGCGTGACCGTGTCGCCACCGACGACCCCGACGAGCGCGGCGCCCGAGGCGTCGATCGTGGCCGCCGTGGAGCCGTCGTAACTCTTGTCACTCGCGGTGATGCCGCTGATCGTCAGCCCTTTCGCGGTGATGTTCGCGGTCGCCGTCGGCTGCGTGAGCGCGTAGTTGCCGCCGTCGGCGCCGCCGAGCGTGAAGCCCGCGACGGTCACGACCTTGCCCGTGCCGACGGTCTTCGTGGCGAAGCTGCCGGTCGGGGTGCCGCCGAGTGTGACCGTGTCGCCGCCGACCACGCCGGCGAGCGCCGCACCGCCCGTGTTCAGCGTCGCGCCCGGCGTGGCGTCGTAGACCCGGTTCGACGCGGTGACGCCGGTCACGGTGAGCCCCTTCGCCGTGATGCTCGCCGTCAGGCCGGTCGGCTGGCTCAGCGTGTAGTCGCCGGCGTCAGCGCCGCCGATCGTGTAGCCGGAGACGCCGACGGGCTTGTTCGCGCCGACGGTCTTGTCGCCGAACGACGCGGACGGCGTGCCGCCGAGGTTGACGGTGTCGCCGCCGACGACGCCCTGGAGCGACGCGGTCCCGCTCAGCGACGCCGCCGTCCCGCCGTCGTAGACCTTGTCGTTCGCCGTGACGCCCGTGATCGTGAGCGGCTTTGCCGTGACGTTCGCCGTGAGGCCGGTCGGCTGCGAGACGGTGTAGTCCGACGCGTTCGTGCCCGTCAGCGCAACTCCGCCGGCGGTGATCGCCTTGCCGGTGCCCACGTTCTTGTCGGCGAAGGTGAGGGTGGCGGAGGAGGCGTCGATCGAGACGGAGTCACCGCCGACGATGCCGTTGAGCGAAGCGCCGGAGAAGTCGACCGTCGCCGTCGTCGTGCCGTCGTAGACGCGGTTGTTTCCGCTCGCGCCGCCGATCGTCAGATTCTTGGCGGTGATGTTCGCCGTCGTCGTCGGCTGCGCAAGCGTGTAGTTCGCCGCGTCGGGACCGCTGATCGTGATGCCGCCGACCGTCACGTTGATGCCGGTGCCGACGTGCTTGCTCGAGAACGTGCCCGTTGCCGCGGAGGTGTCGACGAGGACGGTGTCCCCGGCGATGATGCCGTTCAGCGTTGCGCTGCCGCCGAGCGCCGCCGCCGTCCCGCCGTCGTAGGTCTTGCCCGACGCGGTGACGCCGCTGACCGTCAGGCCCTTCGCGGTGATGCTCGCGGTCGTCGTCGGCTGGGTGAGCGAGTAATTGGCCGCGTCCGCGCCGCCGAGCGTGAGGCCCGCGACGGTGACGGCCTTGCCCGCGCCGACGTCCTTGCTCGCGAAGCTGCCCGTGGCGCTGCCGGTGTTGAGCGTGACCGTGTCGCCGGCGACGACGCCGACGAGGCTCGCGCTGCCCGTGTCGATCGTCGCGGATGTGGCCGCGTCGTAAACCTTGTCGTCGGCGGTGATCCCGCTGACGGTGAGGTTCTTTGCGGTGATGTTCGCGGTCGTGGTCGGCTGGGTGAGCGTGTAGTTGCCGCTGTCGGCGCCGCCGATCGTCAGGCCGGCGATCGTGACGGTCTTGCCGGTCCCGACCGTCGCGGTGGCGAAGCT
>DATCJJ010000144.1:0-10429 GCA_036562845.1 Gaiellaceae bacterium
GCAACGAGCCCGAAGTCGAGCGCTTCGCGCGCGCTCAGCATGCGGCCGGTGAGGATCATGTCCATCGCGATCGCCTTGCCGACTGCACGCGTGAGCCGCTGCGTGCCGCCCGCGCCCGGCAGCACGCCGAGGTTGATCTCCGGCTGCCCGAACCTCGCCGTTTCCGAGGCGACGACGAGGTCGCACAGCATCGCGAGCTCGCACCCGCCGCCGAGACAGAAGCCCGACACCGCCGCGACGACCGGCGTCCGCAGGTCGCGGATCGCGTCCCACGCGTCGATCCGGCGGTTCTCGTACAGCGACACCGGCGTCCCCGCGGCGAGCTCCGTGATGTCGGCGCCGGCGGCGAACGCACGCTCGCCGCCCGCGAGCACGATCGCGCGCACCTCAGTGTCTGCGTCGAGCTCGCGGAGTGCGTCGACGACCGCTCCCATCAGCTCGCCCGAGAGCGCGTTCAACTGCTTCGGACGGTTCATCGTCACGACACCGACGCGGCCGTCGCGTTCAACGATGACGATAGGCTCCTCCACGTGTACGACGAGTTTACGAGTCTCGAGTTCGACCGTCCCGAGCAGGGGATCCTGCGTCTCACGCTGCGGAACCCGGAGAAGCTGAACGCGGTCGGCCATGAGGCGCACGCACAGCTTGCGCTCGTCTGGCAGACGATCGACCGTGACCCGGATACGCGCGTCGTCGTCGTGCGCGGCGCGGACGGTGTCTTCAGCTCAGGCGGCGACCTCGGGCTCGTCGAGGACATCGCCGGCAACTGGGAGACGCGCGTCCGCGTCTTCAAGGAAGCGCGCGACCTCGTCTACAACATCGTCAGCTGCAGCAAGCCGATCGTCGCCGCGATTCAGGGGCACGCGGTCGGAGCGGGGCTGACGGTTGCGCTGCTGGCAGACATCAGCGTCGCGGCGCCGTCGGCACGGATCATGGACGGGCATACGAAGCTCGGGGTTGCCGCAGGGGATCATGCGGTGCTCGTCTGGCCGCTCCTTTGCGGGCTCGCGAAGGCGAAATACCACCTGCTGCTCTGCGAGCCCGTCGACGGCGAGACGGCGGAGCGCATCGGGCTCGTCTCGCTGTGCGTGGCGGAGGACGAGGTCGAGGATCGCGCACTCGACATCGCGCGTCGTCTCGCCGCCGGATCGCAGGCGGCGATCGCGCACACGAAGCTCGCGCTCAACAACTGGCTGCGCGCCGCGGGCCCGGCGTTCGACGCGTCGCTTGCGCTCGAGTTCCTCGACATGACGGGGCCTGACGTCGCCGAAGGCGTGCGCGCCGTGCGCGAGCGGCGTCCGCCGAAGTTCAGCTAGCTCAGGTTCGCGAACTCGACAGTCGGCTGCGGGAAGCCGCGCTTGTACGCGTCCTTGCCCGTCGCCATGAACTCGTCGCTCCGCGTCGCGTTCTTGAACGCGTCCTCGTCGGCGAATTCCCACTCCGCGTAGTACGCGTGCTTCGCATCGCCCATCGGCGCGCCGGTGATCTTGCCGTGCCGGAAGACGCCGTTCGGCACCTGCTTGCAGAGCTCGGCGTGGTCGGCATATGCCTCGGCATCAGGCTCCTGGTCGTAGAGGACGATCACGCGATACATCTCGGTCCTTTCGCTCGCTGGTTCTCGTGAGCCTACTGAGCCAAACCGGGGCCCGGCCCCGGTCTAGAGTCCAGGCGATGACCGGGTCGGCGCTCGCGACAGTGCTCACCGTGACCGCGGGCCTGGCCGGCTCCGTGCAGGTCGCGCTCATGTCGCGACTCGGTGAGCGCATCGGCGTCTTCCAGGCGCTCGGCTTCTCGACGCTGCTGACGGCGGTGCTCGCGCTCGCGCTCCTCGTCGCGACGCGGCGCAGCGTGGCGGGCTACGAGCGCGCAGTGCACCAGCCGTGGTGGATGCTCCTCGGCGGCGTCATGGGCTTGCTGATCGTCTTCACGGTCACGTATGCCGGGCCGCGAATCGGCGTCGCCGCGACGGTCGGGATCCTGATCGCGGGCCAGCTCTTCGCCGGAGCCGCGATCGACAGGTGGGGCCTCTTCGGGTCGGCGCGCATCGCGCTGCACTGGCCACGGCTGCTCGGAATCGCGTTGCTCGCTGCGGGTGCAGCGCTTTCGCTCAAGAAATAGCCGCGCCTCTGCGGTGGGCCTCGTGCTCGCCGCGGCCTGCTCGGTGCAAGGCGGCGCAGCGGTCGCGAAGTCGC
Organism: Gaiellaceae bacterium; assembly: GCA_036562845.1. Classification (GTDB taxonomy): domain Bacteria; phylum Actinomycetota; class Thermoleophilia; order Gaiellales; family Gaiellaceae; genus Palsa-739. The sequence goes on from DATCJJ010000144.1 coordinate 2,193, forward strand.
TCTTCGCGACGCTCGGCCCGCCGGGCGTCGTCTTCCTGCGCCTTCTGTTCGGCTCGATCGCGCTCTGGGCGATCGCGCGGCCGGAGCTGCGCGGACGGACGCGCCGCGACCTCATGCTCGTCGTCGGGCTCGGCGTCGTCCTCGTCTCGATGAACCTCACGTTCTGGGAGTCGCTCGAGCGCCTGCCGCTCGGCGTCGCCGTGACCGTTGAGTTCCTGGGGCCGCTTGCGATCGCGGTGGTCGGCTCGAGAAGGCCGCTCGACCTTGTCTGGGTCGCGGCCGCCGCCGGCGGTGTCGCACTGCTCGCAGACAGCGGCGGCCACAGCGTGTCGACCGTCGGACTCATCCTCGCCGCGACCGCAGGCGGGTTCTGGGCGCTCTACATCCTCCTCGGCGTGCGCGTCGGCCAGGCGTTCACCGGCGCGACCGGGCTCGCGCCCGCGATGGCGCTCGGTGCGGTCCTCGTCGCCCCCTGGGGGATCATCAGCGCAGGCCACCATCTGCGTGATCCGCAGCTCGTCGGCGCCGGCGTCGGCGTCGGACTGTTGTCGTCGGCGCTGCCGTGGTCGCTCGAAATCGAAGCGATGCGCCGGCTGCCGTCACACGTCTTCGGGATCGTGCTCTCACTCGAGCCGGCCGTCGCAGCGCTCGCCGGCTTCGTGTTCCTGCACGAGCACCTGCGGACGCGTGCCTGGATCGCAATCGCGCTCGTGGTTGCTGCGAGCGCCGGCGCTGCGGGCCGCCGGCGCTCACCTGCTCCCCGCGACGTCTAAGCCGCGGGTTTGATGTTCTGGTTGACGCTGAACGTGTTGTCCGGGTCGTACTGCGCCTTGACCTTGGCGAGACGGTCGTAGTTCGACCCGTACATGCCGCGAACCCGGTCGGGCTCGTCCATGTGGAAGTTGACGTAACCGCCGCCCATCGACGTCGGCTTGATCGCGTCGGAGTAGCCGCGCGTCCAGTCGGCGAGCGCCTGCGCGTTCGCCGGATCCGGATCGACGCCGGCGATGACCTGCGCCCACTTCGCGTCGCGGTACGACCACGCCGTCTCGTCGTTGCCGACGCGCGACGCAGCACCGTCGATCGCGTAGAGGTGCATCGTCGACTTCCAGGTCGGCAGCCGCTTGCCCCAGTCGAGGTGAGCGGCAACGGCGTCTTCGTTGATCTCGCGGATGAACTCGCCGCGCCAGTACCACTGGTCGCCCGGCCCGTAGAGCCCGTCGAACGCCGTGTTCCACGCCGGGATCGGCACGGGGCCGACTCCGTCGAGCACGGGGTTGCCGAACGCGCGTGCTTCCTTCAGCGCATCGGACTCCGCTTCTCCGACCTGCGTCCACGCAATCCCGCACATCGGCCGCATGTGCAGCTCCTCCGGGAACGGAGGCCCGGGCGGGACCGTGAGGAACATGAAGAAGCCGCCGAGCTCGTCCGGCTGGGCCGGCATGAAGTCGCGGTACCAGCGGAGCACCTCCTCCGCGTCGTCGAGGTCGTACAACGTCGGCCCGGCGAGCGCGATCGTCCCCGGATGGAGCTGGAACGAGAACGACGTGACGACGCCGAAGTTGCCGCCGCCGCCGCGAATCGCCCAGAAGAGGTCCGGCTCGCGGGTTGCGTCGGTCTGGACGATCGATCCGTCGGCGAGCACAACGGTCGCCGCGATGAGATTGTCGATCGTCAGGCCGTAGGTACGACTCAAGTGGCCGACGCCGCCGCCGAGCGTGAGTCCGCCGACGCCGGTCGTGCCGATGATGCCGACCGGAAGCGTGAGCCCATACGCGTCCGTCGCGGCCAGCACGTCCTTCAACAACGCGCCGCCCCCGACCCGCGCCATCTTGGCCGCTGCATCGACCGTGATCTGATTCATCGCCGACAGGTCGATCACGAGCCCGTCGTCGACGCTGCCGAGACCGCCGCCGTTGTGACCTCCGCCGCGAACGGCAATACGAAGCCCGCGCTCGCGCGCAAACTCGATCGCCGCCGCGACGTCCGCCTCGTCGTCGCAGTACGCGATCGCCGCCGGGTGCTTGTCGATCATGGCGTTGAAGAGCGCGCGCGCCTCGTCGTAGTCCTCTTGGCCCTGCAGCACGACCCGTCCCTTGACGGCGGCTGAGAGCCCGTCAATCGCAGTGCTGGACATGGCACCTCCCGTAGTTGTGAGAACTACAAGACGGCCTTGACCCTACTCCTCTTGCATCGCAACACTTTCTGAATATGGCAGTGCGATGTACCCCGGCTGCGCGAGCGGCGAGCGGCCGAGGAGGAAGAACGACGCCTCGACGATCGGGCCGATGCCGAAGGCGAAGAGCACCGTTCCGACGCCGAACGTCCCGCCGAGGACGATCCCGACCACAAGCGCCGACAGCTCGAGCGTGCCGCGGACGATCCCGATCCGAAAGCGCGTCCGCCTGGCGCCGACGAGCATGAGCGTGTCGCGCGGGCCGGCGCCGAGGTCGGCGCCGATGTAGAAGGCGGTCGCCGGCCCGATCAGGAGGATGCCCAGGAGCAGGAGCGGAATCCGCGTGCCGAGACCGTCGTGCGAGAGATCGGCGATCGAGTCGATCGCGGTCATCAGCTGAATGAACGTCCCGACGAGGACGGCGTTCGCGACCGTGCCTATCCCTGGAATGCCGCCGAGCAACCACGCGACGCAGAGGACGAAGAGGCCGACGGCGATGTTCGCGGTCCCGAAGCTCAGGAACGTGTGCTTCGCGAGGCCCTGGTTCAGCACGTCCCACGGCGAGAGCCCGAGCTTCGACTCGTAGATCAGGACGACGCCGACGGCGAACAGAAAGAGCCCGAAGAGGAGGCTTATCCCGCGGGCAGTCAAACCGCCACGGATACGCGGGTGGTATCTCACGCTGCTCGGCGCCCGAAAGCGACGACAAGCGCCGCGGCGACGATCGAGCCGCTGAGACCGAGCGTGAGGTCGCCGAGCGTGTCGTGATACGCCGTCTTCAGCTCCGGCGCGGTCACTGCGCCGAACCCGGAGACGAGGATCGCCCAGTTCACGAAGTGGTTCGCGTCGTCCCACCACGAGATCGTGTCGTAGAGGTTCGCCGCGTTCCCCGCCATGTCGATCAGAAATGGAAGCACGATCAGCATGTCGACCGCGAACGGGCACGGCGAACGCCAGGAGCCCGACGAGCGCCAGCTTCAGCGCGACGTCGAGAACGAGTGCGTTAGAGGCCGAACGGATTGAAAGGCTTCTGGCTTGTTGAGACAAGCACGCCCTTCGTCTTTCGAGATCTTCGCGAGCACGGTCGGCGTGGAGAAGGCGCCCTTTCCGTCGCCGAACTCGCCGCCGGCGACGACTTCGGCGCCCTCCTGCCGACCGCGCTCGACGAAGCCGTGGACGCCACGAGACCGACGATAACGCTTGACCTACCGCCGGTGCCTGGCCCAGAATGGGATCCGAGAAAGGCACCCAGGTTTCCCCAAGGCCGTCATCGGGGACGTATCGGATCCAGAACCCGCCGAAGGAGGCTCCATGGCAATCGACGTCCGCGCAGCACGGATCCCCGACCGCGACATGCTGCTCGACCTGCTCCACAAGCATGGGCTCGAGGCCGAGCCGCACGGCGAGCTCGAGATCGCCGTCGAGGCCGACGATCGCGACGGCGTCGTCTTCCGCGAGGTCGAGGGGCTCATCCTCCAGATCGGCGCGCCGTTCGTGCCGATCAAGCACGAAGGCGTCATCTACGTGCGCCCGCCTGTTGGTTAGCGCTGCACCGGGTAGCGTCCCGCTATGGCGGAGCACGCGAACGTCGCGCTGACGATCAACGGCGAGCTCCACGAGCTCACCGTCGACACGCGCACGTCGCTCCTCGACCTGCTGCGCGAGCACCTCGGGCTCAGGGGTGCGAAGAAGGGGTGCGACCACGGCCAATGCGGTGCGTGCACCGTGCTGATCGATGGGCGGCGCGCGAATTCCTGCCTGGCGCTTGCGGTCGCGCACAACGGCGCGCAGATCGTCACCGTCGAAGGGCTCGCGGAGAGCGGCTCGCTCCATCCGCTGCAGGCGGCGTTCATCGAGCGCGACGCGTTCCAGTGTGGGTACTGCACGCCCGGCCAGCTCTGCTCGGCTGTCGGCATGCTCGACGAGGCGGCGGCCGGCTGGCCGAGCTACGTGTCGCGCGACCTTGACGCACCGCGGCTCGACGCGCACGAGATCCGCGAGCGGATGAGCGGCAACATCTGCCGCTGCGGCGCGTACCCGAACATCGTCGCCGCGATCGAGGACGTCGCCTAGTGGATCCGTTCCGCTACGAGCGCGCCGCCGACACTGCAGCCGCAGTCGCGACGATCGACGCATCGCCGGGCGCCAAGTTCCTCGGAGGCGGGACGAACCTCGTCGACCTGATGCGGCTCGGCGTCGAGCGCCCCGACCTGCTCGTCGACGTCACGCGCGTTGCCGACGACACGATCGAAGACTTGGACGAGGGCGGTCTGCGCATCGGAGCCGCCGTGAAGAACAGCGACCTCGCCGCGGACCTGCGCGTCCGGACGCGGTATCCCGTGCTCGCGGAGGCGCTCCTTTCAGGCGCGTCGGGGCAACTGCGCAACGTCGCGACGACGGGCGGCAACCTGCTGCAGCGCACGCGATGTGCCTACTTCCAGGACGTGACGAAGCCGTGCAACAAGCGCGAGCCCGGCACCGGCTGCCCCGCGCGCGAAGGCGAGCACCGCAATCTCGCCGTGATCGGGCACTCGGAGCACTGCGTCGCGACGCATCCGTCCGACATGGCGGTTGCGCTCGCCGCGCTCGATGCGACCGTGCATGTCGTCGGACCGACGGGAGAGCGCACGATCCCCGTGATCGACCTGCACCGGCTGCCGGGCGACGCGCCTGACCGCGACACGGTCCTCGAGCGCGACGAGTTGATCGTCGCCGTCGAGGTTCCGGCGCTCGCATTCTCGGAGCGCTCTGCCTATTGCAAGGTCCGCGAGCGCGCGTCCTTCTCGTTCGCACTCGTCTCCGTCGCTGCTGCGCTCGACGTCGCCGACGGCCGGGTGCGGGACGTGCGAATCGCGTTCGGCGGCCTCGCGCACAAGCCGTGGCGCGCGGTCGCAGCGGAAGAGGCGTTGCGCGGCGAAGCCGCCGAGGAAGCGGCATTTGCGCGCGCAGCCGAGGCCGAGCTCGCTCACGCCCAGCCGCTGCGGGACAACACGTACAAGATCCCACTCGCGAAAGCGACGCTCGTCCAGACGCTGGCGGAGCTTCTGCCGTGACCCTCGCTCCCACCCGCGCGATCGGAGCGCCCGTCGACCGGATCGAGGGTGCCGAGAAGGTCGCCGGCGAGGCCGTCTACGCATACGAGCACGACGTCGAAGGCGCCGTGTACGCGGCGATCGTCACGTCGACGGTCGCGAAGGGAACGATCCGCGACATCGACAGCACCGAGGCGCTCGCCGCACCCGGCATCCTCGCCGTGCTCACGCACGAGAACGCCGGCGAGGTGCGAGGCGACGGCGAGCTCGCCATCCTCCAGTCGCCGCGGGTGTCATACCGCGGCCAGATCGTCGGCGCCGTGATCGCGGAGACGCTCGAGGCGGCGCGCCAGGGCGAGCGGCTCGTGCGGATCGACTACGACGTCGAGCAGCACGATGTCGTGCTCCGAGCAGACCATCCCGGTCTCTACAAGCCGGACAAAGTCAACCCGAGCTTCCCGACGGACAGCGACGAGGGCGACGTCGACCGCGCGCTGGCGAGCGCCGCCGTGACGGTCGACGAGACCTACACGACGCCCACAGAGCACAACAACGCGATGGAGCCTCACGCGACGATCGCGATCTGGGAGAACGGCGGCCTCACCATGTACGACTCGAACCAGGGCGCGTTCCGCGCGAGTCAGACGATCGCCGACGCACTCGGGCTCCCGCACGAGAGCGTCCGCGTGATCTCGCACCACGTCGGCGGCGGCTTCGGCTCGAAGGGATTGCCGCGACCGCACGCCGTGCTTGCAGCACTCGCGGCGAGGCTCGTCGACCGTCCGGTGAAGGTCGCAGTCACGCGCCAGCAGATGTTCACGCTGACCGGCTATCGCACGCCGACGATCCAGCGCGTTCGTCTCGCTGCAGAAGCAGACGGCGCGCTGACGGCGATCGCGCACGACGTCGCCGAGCAGACGTCGACCATCTCCGAGTTCGCAGAACAGACCGCCGTGGTGACGCGGATGATGTACGCCGCGCCGAACCGACGGACGTCGCACCGCGTCGTCGCGCTCAACGTCCCCACGCCGTCCTGGATGCGCGCGCCGGGCGAGTGCCCGGGGATGTTCGCGCTCGAGTCCGCGATGGATGAGCTCGCCGCCGCATGCAAGGTCGATCCGATCGAGCTGCGCATCCGCAACGAGCCCGAGATCGATCCGGAGAGCGGCAACCGCTTCTCGACGCGGAACCTCGTCGCCTGCCTCCGCGAAGGCGCCGATCGTTTCGGCTGGAGCGAGCGCGGCGCGCCCGGCTCCCGCCGCGACGGCCGCTGGCTCGTCGGGCTCGGGGTCGCCGCGTCGACATACCCGGCCCGCCGCGCACCATCGAATGCGTATGCGCGCGCGGAGCCGGACGGCACCTACACGATCCGCATCACGGCCGCGGACATCGGCACCGGCGCGCGGACGGTGCTGACGCAGATCGCGGCCGACGCGCTGGAAGTCCCGCTCGAGTCGGTGCGTGTCGAGATCGGCGACAGCGAGTTCGGCCAGGCGATGCTCGCCGGCGGCTCGATGGGGACGTCGTCGTGGGGCACAGCGGTGGTGAGGGTGTGCCGCGAGCTTCGCAGCGGCAAGGATGAGGCGCACGTCGACACGAGCCAAGGGGCCGAGGCGGAGGAGCCGCTGTCGAAGCACGCATTCGGCGCGCAGTTCGTCGAGGTGCGCGTGAATGTCGACACCTGCGAGATCCGAGTGCCGCGTGTCCTCGGCGTCTTCGCGTGCGGACGCATCATCAACCCGAAGACCGCGCGCTCGCAGTTCCTCGGCGGCATGACGATGGGCGTGTCGATGGCGCTCTTCGAGGAGACGGCGATCGACCCGGCGATCGGCGGCTTTGTCACGCAAGATCTCGCGACCTACCACGTCCCCGTGAACGCCGACATCGAGGACATCGAAGCGACGTGGATCGACGAGGTCGACCTGCATGTGAACCCGATGGGCTCGAAGGGGATCGGCGAGATCGGAATCGTGGGTACGGCGGCGGCTGTTGCGAACGCCGTGTTCAACGCGACCGGCGTGCGCGTGCGCGACCTGCCGATCCGCCTCGACCGCGTGCTGGCCGGGCTGTGAGACGGCCCTCGGCGGCGCGATGATGCGCGGGTGGACAACGAGGGCGTCGACCGGACGAAGCTCGAGGCGCTGGGCGCGCTCATCCGCGCCCGACGCGGCGCGTCCGGGCTCTCGCTCCGCGACCTGGCCGAGAGGGCGAAGGTCTCGAACGCCTACCTGAGCCAGATCGAGCGGGGGCTGCACGAGCCCTCGCTCTCGGTCCTGGGCGCCATCGCGGCGGCGCTCGACGTCCCGCTCGCGACGCTCCTCGCCCGCGCCGGCGTGCTGGACGAGGACGACGACCGGCCCGTCGACACGGAGGCGGCGATCCAGGGCGATCCCGCACTGTCGGCCCCACAGCGCGTCGCGCTGCTGAGCATCTACCGCAGCTTCGTGCCATCGGGCCGTCGCGTAAGTGATTGACAAATCACGCGTTGATTGAAATAGTACGCGCATGGAGCTCATCGACTGGCGCGAGCTGTACGCCGCGAACCGGGCCGTCATCGACGGCCACCGAACCCCCTCGACCCCGACCTGGCCGAGGGCGGCGAGGCACGACGGCCCGCGGGGCGGCATGACCCGCACGGGCGGCCCCGAGCGACTGGTCGAGGTCGACGCGCCCGGCCGGCCGCCGGTCCGCGTCCACGTCCCGCCGGGCACGGACCGTGAGACGGCCCGGCCGCTCGTCGTCGCCCTGCACGGGTGCACCCAGACGGCCGCGACGTTCGCCGCGGGCGCGCTGCTCGACCGGGAGGCCGACGAGCACGGGTTCGTCGTGGCCTATCCCGAGCAGACGCGCGAGCACAACCCGCAGGGCTGCTGGAACTGGTTCACGGGCGAGCACCACGCGCGCACCGGCGGCGAGCCGCGCTTCATCGCGGACGCGGCCCGCGCCGTCGCGGGCGGCGGCGCCGACTGGACGATCGACCCCGGCCGGATCTTCGTCGTCGGCATGTCGGCGGGCGGCGCGATGGCGGC
>DATCJJ010000166.1:0-3277 GCA_036562845.1 Gaiellaceae bacterium
CGGCAGGTCGGCACGTTGAGCATCACGGCGAAGGTCACCGCGTGCGGTAACCGTCCTGTCCAGGGTGCGCTCGTGTATGCAGCAGCAGTTCCGTTCAACCAGTTCACCGTCGCTCCTGAAGCCCAGACGGATGCGAACGGCTCCGTGACGTTGAACGAGCCGCAGCTCAGCGGCTACCCGGCCTCGTCACGGCAGCAGCTGCTCGCCGTGTTCCTCCGGGCCCGCAAGACCGGTGAGCCGCAGGGTCAGGGCGTCTCCACCAGTCGCCTGGTCTCGTTCAAGGTGAACCTGCACCAGTAGCTCCCGGCTTCTGCGCGCACGCGACCTAGGATGGTCGCGTGCGCGCGGTCGTCCTCGACGCGGACGGGTTGCCCGGGCTCGCCGAGGTTCCCGACCCCGCGGGCCCCGGCGACCTCGTCCGCGTACTCGCGTGCGGTCTCTGCGGTTCCGACCTCGAGAAGCTCGGCCGCGGCCCGGGTGTCCTCGGCCACGAGGTGGCCGGTCTGCTGGAGGACGGCTCGCACGTCACGGTCATGCACCGCGTTCCCTGCGGACGTTGTGAGCGCTGCGTCGCGGGTCACGAGTCGACGTGCGACGAGTTCCAGCAGTTGCGTATCGACCCGGGCGGCTTTGCCGAGCGGCTGCGGGCGACTCACGTCGTCGCGACACAGGGGCTGGGCCTCGACGCGATCTGGGTCGAGCCTGTCGCGTGCATCCTTCGCGCAGCGGAGCACGTCCCGAGCGGGCGCAACCTCGTCGTCGGCTGCGGCGCAGTCGGTCAGTTGTGGGTGCAGGTCTTGCGCCGTCGCGGCGACGAGGTCGTCGTGACCGACCCGCGCGCCGATCGTGTCGAGGCTGCGCAGCGGATCGGTGCCCGCCTCGACGATGGTCCGGTGGACGCCGCCGTCGTCACCGCGCACGGCGGCGTCAACGCTGCGCTGGCGCGGGTCGAGCCGGGCGGGACGGTCCTCGTGTTCGCTGCGCCGTCCGGCGACGTCCCGATCTCGCTCGACGCGGTGTATCGGCGGGAGCTGCAGGTGGTCGGCTCACGGTCGGCGACCCCGCGGCACTTCGACGCGGCCGTTGCGTTGCTGCCGGAGCTCGACCTGCCCGCGGTGACGACGCTCCCGCTCGAGCGGTTCGAGGAGGGCGTCGATCTCTACCGGCGCGGCGACGCCTTGAAGGTCGTCTTCACGCCGTGAGGGCTGCGCTCCTCTACGCCCCCGGCGACCTGCGCGTCGAGGAGGTTCCGCGTCCGGAGCCCGGGCCGGGAGACGTGCTCGTCCAGGTCGAGGTAGCGCTCACCGACGGCACCGACCTGAAGACGTACCGGCGCGGGCATCCGCTGCTGCTCACCGAGTCGCCCGCGCGGTTCGGCCATGAGTTCTGCGGTCTGGTCGACGGCCGTCGCGTCGTTGCGGCGAACTCGGCACCCTGCGGCGAGTGCGACGGCTGCGCGCGCGGCGAGCAGTGCCGGGAGCTCACGTTTCTCTCGGGTGCATATGCCGAGTGGCTCGTGGTGCCCGAGCGGATTGCCGCGGTGAACCTGCACGACGTGCCGCGCGGCGTCGCGCCGGAGGTGGCGGCAATGGTCGAGCCGCTTGCGTGCTGTCTGCGCGGCGTCGAGCGCGCACGGATCACCGCCGGCGACACGGTCGCCATCCTCGGGGCGGGGCCGATCGGGTTGATGCTCGCGGCGAGCGTCGCGGACGCAGGTGGCTGGCCGGTCGTCGTCGGCGGTCGCGAAGTGCGCCGCGCGCTCGTGGAGGAGTTCGGCGCAGAGGTGGGGGACGGGCGCGGCGCCGACATCGTGATCGAGGCGGCCGGCACCGAGCAGGCATGGTCGGATGCGGTCGAGCTGGTGCGCCCGGGCGGAACCGTCGTGATGTTCGGCGGTCTGCCGCGCGATGCGCGGCCGCCGATCGACGCGTACCGCCTGCACTACGAGGAGTTGACCGTGCGCGGCGCTTTCCATCACACGCCGCAGACGGTGCGCGCTGCGCTCGTGTTCCTCTCGAGCGGCGCGTATCCGTGGGGGCGGCTCGTCACGCACCGTGTCTCGCTCGCCGGGCTTCCGGAGTTGTTCGCCGGGCCGCCTGACGACCTGCTGAAGGCTGCGGTCGTCTTTTAGCCGCTCGTGGTACGGCGTCGCAGCGAGCTGCTCCATGATCCCGGACGCGTAGAAGCCGTAGCCGGCCGGGCGTGGTGCCGTACTCGGCGCACTCCGCGCGGTAGCTAGACGGCGAAGAGCGTGAGCTCCGGCTCGCGCTCGCCGCGCAGCACTGCAAGGTCGACTTCCGCCGTGCCGATGCCCCGCTGATCGGCGAGCGCGATCGCCTGAGGCTTGAGCTGCTGCGCGACGAGGATGCCGCGGCAGGCTGCGCGTGACGGGTCGGCGCGGATGCAGTCGAGGTAGCGGGTCAGCTGCTCGACCGCGTCGATCGTGCCGACGCGCTTGATCTCGACGGCGATCCAGCCGTCCTCCGGGTCGCGGCACATCAAGTCGACCGGGCCGACGTCGGTCGGCCATTCACGCTTGACGAGGCGGAGCCCAGGCTCGATCGCCTCTGGGTCGGCTGCGAGCAGGAGCTGCAGGTCGCGCTCGACACCGTCCTTCTCGAGCGCAGCCGCCTCGCCCATGTCGTGCGACACGTCGGAGAGCACCTCCACGAGGCGGATTTCGAGCCGGTCCTCGCTGCGGCCCGCGCGCTTGCGGACGACGACGAGGTCATCGCTCGTCTCGATCACCGTCGGCGGTGTCATCCAGTTGAGCGGCTTGTAGCCGCCGGCGTCCGCGTGGACGAGCACCGAGCCGTCGTCCTTCAGCATCAGCAGGCGCGTCGACTCCGGCAGGAACGCGTTCAGCCTGCCGGAGTAGGTGACCTCGCAGCGCGCCACGATCAGCCTCATCGGGCGCACAACCTACTGGCCGCTCCGGACATGTCCCGGGGACTGTCCCCGGGACATGTCTCGGGAGGCAATGTCTAGCCGGTCGGCGAGATGCCGCAGTGCGAGCTGGCCCACGCAGAGAGGTGCTGCGTCGCCTGCTGCAGCTTCGCCGAGTTGAACGACTTCGCCGCCTCCGTCAGCTTCGCGATCTGCGTCGCCGTCGGCGTCTCGCCGGGCTTGATCTTGACGTCGCCGTAGACCTGCGCGAACTTCTTGAACGCATCGGCGAACGTCTTGAAATCGGACTTGATCTCGTTCGGCGCGGCGTTCGCGAGCGCGTCGAGCGCGTCCGCCTCCTTCTTCAGGTCGAGCTCGCCGTTCCCGTTCG
>DATCJJ010000174.1:0-44284 GCA_036562845.1 Gaiellaceae bacterium
GATGCAGGCCCGGCCGCCGCACGGCTCCGGCCACGTCGACGACGAGCAGCCGGGCGGCAACGTGCGCCGGCCGGGCGACGCGCAGCGGAGGGCTGTCTGCGCGCGGCGCGCCGCGGTGCAGGAGCCGCGGCCCGCCGAGGACGAGCAGGCCCGCGAGCACGAGCGCGATCGCCAGTCCGCGCCGTTGCGAGGGCGTCAACGAGCCGAGCAGGTCCATGCCGGAACGGTTGCTGCTCGACCGTCACGGGACCGTGTCGACTCGCGCGCACCTCTGTGACGTCGGAGGGGCCCGTCGCCCGGGCCCCTCCGACGCTCGGCGCGGTGCGCGAGCTACGAGCTACGCACTACAGCTCGACGGCTGCGTGCCGGGCTTGTTCGGCATGACGCCCTTGGGCACGCCGAGGTACATCGCGTACAGCGTGACCGCCGTGTGCGTGTCGTTTCGCGCGAGGTGGATGTGGTTCGCCGGCTCGATGAACGACTGCCCCTTCGAGACCTTGAACGGCGCGCAGTTCGCGACCGACGGATCGAAGACGGTCAGCGTGCCCTTCGTGATGACGACGGCGACCGGCGAGCCGTGGGTGTGCCAGCCGAAGTTGCCGCCGGGCTGAATGGTGATCGTGTCGAGCACCACGGCGCCCGGCTTCACCGCGAGCGTCATCGTCGTCTTGATCGTCCCGACGGCGCGGGCCTGGGCGAAGATCGGCGGCTTCGCGGCGAACGCGGCCGCTGCCGCGACGAGCGCGGCGACCGCGCCTGCGACGGCGAGCGTGACCTTCATGGCGGAACCTCCTTCGAGTTGTGTCGTGCACCGCTCCTTCGATGCCCGACGTTAGGAGGCCGCCCCTTTGCTCGAACTTAGCGCCGGCTTAACAGCCGGATGAGCGGTGCAAAGTGCTGCGACGCGGGTCTCGCCGCACTCCCGCAGGATCCGCTCGGCGCGGACGATGCACGACTGTGCCTCCGCGCTGCGGCCGACGTTGTGGAGGGCGTCACCGGCGGCATAGAGGCCCCAACCGGGGAACGCGCCCAGCAGGCCTCGCTCCCAAACTCCGGCGCCGGCGGCGAAGAGCTCCGCGGAGCGCTCGAGCTCGCCCGCCGCTTCCACCGCAATGCCCCACATGAGCAGCGACGCACCCACCGCCGGCGCATCGTCGGCGGTGCGGAAGCGGTCGTGCGTGCGTGCGAAGGCGGCTTCGGCGCCGGCGAGATCGCCCGCGAGCGCACGCGAGAGCGCAGCCGCGTTCTCCGTCATGCCGACCGCACGTCGGTCGCCGTACGCGCGCCGCAGCCTCACGGCCTCGTCCAGGAGCGCGAGCGCACGATCCGGTTCGCCGAACGACCGCGCGCAGTTGCCGAGCGCCGCGAGCACCCGGGCCTCCCCCTCGGTGTCCTCGAGTCGCCGACTCCGCTCGAGCGCCTCGTCGAGCACCTCCTCGGCCTCGTCGCGCCGTCCCTCCGTCCGCGCGAGCGCCGCGAGATTGCAGAGCACCTGTGCGACGGCGCGGTCGCGGTCGTAGCGGTGGAAGTGGAAGATGGTCTCCTCGTGGACCGGGCGCAGCCGCGCGCCCGGGCCGACCGGCAGGAGGATGAGGCCGATGCTGACGCCGTCGAGAAACGGCGGCCACCCGTCGGGCACGCGCGCAAGCACGTCGAGCGCGGCCGTGAGGCGGTCACGGGCGTCGGCGAGCTCGCCGCGGTAGTACGGAGGCAGAGACGACACCGTCAAGGCGGACGCGCGCGCAGGATCCTCGCCGGCGAGCTCGATCGCCTCGTCGCAGGCGCGGCTGCAGGCGTCGAAAGTCCCGGCGGAGGTCTGGAGAAGCGCGAACTGCTGCAGCGCGTCCGCGGCGAGCGTCGGGCGAATGCCACGGGCAAGAGCGACTCCTTCGGCCGCATGCGCGATCGAGTCGCGATGCCGGCCGCAGCGCTGGAGCAGCGCCGCAGCGGCGAAGAGCGTCCTGACGCGGAGCTCGGTCGACTCCGGTGCACCGTCGAGCACGGCGCGCAGCCGCCGCGAGCCCTCGGTGAAGTAGCTCCGGTCGAGCCAGAAGCGCCAAATCGCCGCACCGAGCTCGAGCGCGCCTTGGGGGTCATGGCGCAGACCGGAGTCGAGCGCGGCGCGGATGTTGTCGTGGTCGAGCTCGAGCTCTGCGAGCGGCGGCGGGTCGGCCGCGAGCGCGAGTGCCCACGCCCGTAAGCGGCCCTCGACCGCTTCACGCTCACCGGCCTCGGCGAGGCGTTCCGCGGCAAACTGCCGCACGGTGTCGAGGAGCCGGTAGCGGGCGCGCTGCGCGTCCTCGACAACCGCCAGGGACTTCTCCACGATGCGCAGGAGCAGCGTGACGACGTCGCGCTGGGGCACGGCGCCGCCCGCGCAGACCTCGATCGCCGCGTCGAGCGAGAATGACCCGGCGAAGACGGCGAGCCGCCGGAAGAGCACGCGCTCCTCGCCGTCGAGCAGCTCGTGGCTCCAGCTGATAGTCGCGCGCAGCGTCTGCTGTCGCGAGAGCGCGGTCCGCCGACCGCCGGAGAGGATGTCGAGGCTCTGGTCGAGCCGCGCCTCGATCTGCGCCGGAGAGAACGCGCTCACGCGGGCGGCGGCCATCTCGAGTGCGAGCGGCATCCCCTCGAGCCGTGCACAGAGCCGCTCGATCTCTTCGCGGTCCGAGCCGGTGAACGACGGATCGGCGTCCTGTGCGCGGGAGATGAAGAGCTCGACGGCTTCCTCCAGCGTCAGGCCCGGGACCGGCCACGTGCGCTCGCCGCTGCACCGGAGGCGCTCGCGGCTCGTCGCGAGGATGCGCAACTGCGGGCACCGCGCGAGGAGGAGCTCGGCGAGCGACGCGCACGCGTCGACCACATGCTCGCACGTGTCGAGCACGAGGAGGACGTCTTGCGCCGCAACCTGGTCGGCGACCGCCTCCGCCGCGCTGCGCTGCGACGGGACGACGAGGCCGCAGGCCGTGGCCGTCGCGTCGCCGACGAGGTCCGGATCGGCGATCGCTCCGAGCTCGACGAAGACGACGCCGTCGGCGGCGTCGGCGCGGGCGGCGGACGCCACCGCCAGCCGCGTCTTGCCGCTCCCGCCCGGCCCCGTGAGCGTCAGCAACCGCGACTGCGCGAGCTCGTCGGCGATCACCGCCAGCTCCCGCTCGCGACCGACGAAGCTCGTCAGCTCGCTCGGCAGGCCGCGGGGCGGACGCGAGTCGCCGTGCGAGGACGTGAGCAAGCTCCGGTACAGCGACCGGGTCTCCTCCGCCGGGTCGGCTGCGAGTGCCCGGCGAAGTGCGCCGCGCAGGCGTTGATATTGCGCGAGCGCGTCCTGGCGCCGGCCGAGCGTGTCGTACGCGAGCATCAGCGCGCGGTGCGCCGGCTCGTGCAGCGGGTCGACACGGAGCGCCCGCTGCAGCGTCGCGAGTGCGTCCTGCGGCGGCTGCCGCTCCGCGAGCTCGAGGCAGACCGCGCTGTGCAGGTCGGTCAGCTCCGCCCGGCGGGCCTCGGCCCAGCTCTCGTAGCGGTCCTCCGGCAGCAGCTCGCCGCGGAAGAGCGCGAGCGCCTCCTCCAGGCGGCCGCCGCGCGCCGCCGCCTCGAAGCCGTCGACGTCGACGTCGGCGTCGTCGGCGAGCGCGAGCATCCCGCCGTCGAGCGTGACCGACTCCGCGCCGAGCACACGGCGCGCGGCGTGCAGCGCCTGGTGCAGGTTGTTCTGCGCAGCGGCGGCGTCGGACTCCGGCCACAGCAGCTCCGCCACCACCTCGCGATGCAGGCGACGGGACGGGGCGAGGGCGAGCACCTTGACGAGCGTCCGCGCCTTCCGCAGGCGCCACGCGCGCTCGTCGACCTCGACGCCGCCGACGGTGGCGCCGAAGCCGCCGAGCAGACGAACCTCCATGCCGAAAGCTTGTCAGCCCACGACGAAATTCACGAGCTTGCGCGGCACGACGATCGTCTTCCGCACCTGTGCGCCGTCGATGTGAGCCTGCACCTTCGGCGACGCGGACGCCAGTGCGACGAGCTCGTCCTCCGGCGTCGAGGCGACGACCTCGAAGCGGTCGCGCACCCTTCCGTTCACCTGGACGACGAGCTCGAACGTGTCGCGCTCCAGCTGCACCCCGTCGGCGACCGGCCACGGCGACTCCCAGAGCCGCTCGTGGCCGAGTGCTTCCCACAGCTCCTCCGCCAGGTGCGGCGCCCACGGCTGGATCAGCGAGACCGCCGTCTCCGCCGCGAAGCGGGCTGCGGGATCCTCGACGCCGGCGCGCGACAGCTCGTTCAGCAGCTCGATGACCGCCGAGATCGCCGTGTGGAACGACTGGCGCCGGCCGAGGTCGTCCGTCACCTTCGCGATCGTCTCGTGCGCCTTTCGCGACAATGCGTTTGCGGGCGCGGCGTCGCGCGCCGCCGATTCCGCCGCCTCCGACACGATCCGGTAGAGCCGCCGCGTGAATCGCACGATCCCCTCGAGCCCGGTCTCGGTCCAGTCCATGTCCTCGTTCGCCGGGCCGATGAAGAGGATGTAGAGGCGCAGCGCGTCGGCGCCGTGCTCGTCGAGCACCTCGTCGGGGCCGATGACGTTGCCCTTCGACTTCGACATCTTCGTGCCGCCGAGGTTCACCCAGCCGTTCGCGAAGAACGCCGCGAACGGCTCACGGAAGCCGATCAGCCCGAGGTCGTTCAGCGCCTTGATGAAGAAGCGCGCATAGATCATGTGCATCGTCGCGTGGTCGACGCCGCCGATGTACTGGTCGACGGGATTCCAGTAGTCCGCGAGGTCGCGCCGCCACGGCGCGTCGGTGTTCTTCGGATCGGTGAAGCGCAGGAAGTACCAGGACGAGTCGACGAAGGTGTCCATCGTCTCGACCTCGCGCCGGCCCGGCCCGCCGCACGACGGGCACGTCGTCGCGACCCAATCCTCGGCACCTGCGAGCGGCGCGATTCCCCGCGGCTTGTAGTCCTCGATGTACGGCAGCAGGACCGGCAGGTCCTCGTACGGCACGGGGACGGTGCCGCAGGCGTCGCAGTAGACGATCGGGATCGGCGAGCCCCAGTAGCGCTGCCGGGACCAGCCCCAGTCGCGCAGCCGGTAGGAGATCGCGGGCTTGCCGAGGCCGCGCCCCTCGAGCCATGCGACGATCGCGCCCTTTCCCTCCTCCGCCGGCAGCCCGGTGAACTGCGCGGAGTCGATCATCGTGCCGTCCTCGTCGATCACCGGGACGATCGGCAGGTCGAAGGTCTCTGCGAACTGCGCGTCGCGCTCGTCGTGCGCCGGGACGGCCATGATCGCGCCGGTGCCGTAGTCCATCAGCACGTAGTCGGCGACCCAGATCGGGATGCGCGCGTCGTTGGCCGGGTTCGTCGCGAAGAAGCCGGTGAAGACGCCCGTCTTCTCCGTCGCCGCCGCGCGCTCCTCGCCTCGCTTCGCGGACGCGTACTTGACGTAGGTGGCGAGCTCGTCGGCGTGCGGCGAGCGTTCGATCAGCCGCTCGACCAGCGGGTGCTCGGGCGCGAGCACGGCGAACGTGCCGCCGAACAGCGTGTCCGCGCGCGTCGTGAAGACGGGAACGTCCTCGTCGAGCTCCTCGACGTGGAACACGATCTCGGCGCCCTCCGAGCGGCCGATCCAGTTCCGCTGCGCCGCCTTGATCCGCTCGGGCCACTCGAGGTTGTCGAGCTCGTCGAGCATCTCCTGCGCGTACGCGGTCGTGCGGAAGAACCACTGCTCGAGGTTCTTCGCCTCGACCTCCGCGCCGCAGTACTCGCAGCGGCCGTCGTGCACCTGCTCGTTGGCGAGGACGACCTGGTCGACCGGGCACCACTTGACCGGCGCGCCCTTGCGGTACGCGTAGCCGGCCTCGAGCAGCTTCAGGAACAGCCACTGGTCCCAGACGTAGTACGTCGGCTCGTGCGCGGACGTCAACCGCGACCAGTCGAATGCCCACCCCATCCGGCGCATCGACTGCGTGATGTTCGCGATGTTCTGCTCGGTGATGTCGCGCGGATGCCCGCCCGCCTTGAACGCGGCGTTCTCCGCCGGCAGCCCGAACGAGTCGAAGCCGATCGGGTGCAGCACCTCCTTGCCCAGCCGCTTGTTGAACCGCGTCAGGACGTCGCCGATCGTGTAGACGAGCACGTGGCCCATGTGCAGCGTCCCCGACGGGTACGGCCACATCGCCACGACGTAGCTCTTCTCCTTCGTCGGGTCGGGCTCGCCGACGAGCGCGGCTCCCGCGTCGTCCCAGACGCGCTGCCACTTCCTCTCGACCTCGTGTGCGTCGTAGTCGGCCATAGAAACGAAAAGACCTCCCGAGGGAGGCCGTTGGAAGCCGTCGCGGCGCCGCCGCGGGTGGCTTCCTCTAGTTGCTAAGCAGCTCCTTCATCGTCGTCTTGATACTAGCGGAGGTGCTGGAGCTTTTCCCACTTTCCGCGCGGGTCGACGACGGCGAGCTCTCGCTCGGCGGCTGTCGGGCCTCGGAGCTCGCGGCCCGGCACGGGACGCCGCTCCTCGTCTACTGCGAGGAGACGATCCGCGCCCAGGCGCGCGCCTACGCCGAGGCGGCACCCGGCGCCCTGATCGTCTACGGGACGAAGGCGTTCGCGAACGTCGCGCTCCTCCGCGTGCTCGCCGAGGAGGGCATCGGCGCGGACGTCTCGACGCTCGGCGAGCTCGCCTTCGCGCAGGCCGCGGGGATCGCGGGCGACCGGATCCTCTTCCACGGCAACAACAAGTCGGACGAGGAGCTCCGCGCCGCCGCGGACGCCGGCGCGACGGTCGTGCTCGACGCGCCGGACGAGCCCGAGCGCGCCGCCGCTGCAGGCGTGCACCGCGTGCTCGTGCGCCTGACGCCCGGCGTCGATGCTCACACCCATCGGGCGATCCGCACGGCGCACGACGAGTCGAAGTTCGGGATGGCGCCGGAGCGGGCGCTCGCGGTGATCTCCGATGCGCGCGAACGCGGCCTCGACGTCGTCGGCGTGCATTTCCACGTCGGCTCCCAGCTCGCCCGCATCGACGAGAGCCTGCTCGCCGTCCAGCGTCTGCTCGAGTTCGTCGCGCGCGCGGGCGAGGAGCTCGGCTGGCGGCCGGCGCTCCTCGACATCGGCGGCGGGCTCGGCATCCGCTACACCCACGAGGAGCAGCTGCCCGACGTGCGCGAGTTCGTCGCGCCGCTCGTCGCAGCGCTTCCCGAGGACGTGCAGGTCGTCCTCGAGCCGGGCCGCTCGCTCGTCGGCCGCGCCGGCGTCACGCTCTACCGCGTCGGCGCGATCAAGGAGAGCGGCGGCGTCACGTACGTCGCGATCGACGGCGGCATGTCGGACAACCCGCGCCCGCAGCTGTATGACGCGCGCTACGAGGCGTTGCTCGCCAACCGCGCGGACGAGCTCGCGGACGGGGTCTACCGCATCGCGGGAAAGCACTGCGAGTCCGGCGACGTGCTCATCCAGGCGGCCGAGCTGCCGCGGCCGCGCCGCAGCGACCTGCTCGCGGTGCCGGGGACGGGCGCGTACACGCTCGCCATGGGCTCGAACTACAACGGCGTCCCCCGCCCGCCTGCCGTGCTCGTGCGCGCCGGCTCGCAGCGGCTGATCAGGAAACGCGAAGAACTGCGTGACCTGCTCCGTCACGAAGCCGATACCCTGGACTCGTGAGCGCACGCCTCGCAGCGGTCCCCGGCGTGATCCTCGTCGCCCTCGCGGCAGCGATGTGGGGCACCGACCCGATCATTCGCAAGCCGATGTCGACGTCGACGAGCGCCACGACGATCGTCTTCGGCGAGCACGTCGTGCTCGTGCTGCTGACGCTGCCGCTCCTCCTGCCGGCTCTGCGCGCGGTCGTCCGGGCGGGGTGGCGCGACGTCGTGTGCGTGATCGTCATCGGCGCCGGCGCGTCGGCCGTCGCGACGATCCTCTTCACCGAGGCGCTCTTCCACGGCGACTTCGTCACGCCGGTCGTGATCCAGAAGATCCAGCCGCTCGTGGCGGTCGCCGGGGCCGCCGTGCTGCTCGGCGAACGGGCACGGCCGCGGTTCGCCTGGTTCATCCTCCCCGCGCTGATCGGGTTCTGGCTCGTCAACCAGCCGCATCCGCTCGAACCGACGGCGCAAGGCCTCGTGCCGATCGTCGAGGCGACCGCCGCCGCGGTGATGTGGGCGCTCGGCACCGTGCTCGGCCGCTACGTCAGCCGTGACCTCGAGTTCCAGCACATTGTCGCCCTCCGCTTCTTCTTCGGCCTGATCGCCAGCGCGATCGCGCTGCCCGTGATGGGCGCCAAGGCGTACGCGGGCGCGCACGACTCGCTCTGGATCGCCTACCTCGCTGTCGTGACCGGTCTGCTCGCGCTCTCGCTCTACTACGTCGCGCTCCAGCGCACGCCGGCGATGCTCTCCTCGATCGCCGAGCTGACCTACCCGGCGATCGCGGTCATCGCGGGCATCTACGCCTACAACTCGCACCTGCGCTGGACGCAGTGGATCGGCGTGATCGTGATCATCGGGACGGTCACCCTCCTCCCGTTCCAGCGGAGGCGTTCCGTGGTCGCGGTACCTGCTATGGCTACGGCATGAGCACGTACGAAGACGACGAGCCTGACTTCGGCGAAGACGACGGCGAGCTCGATCTGAGTGGCTTCGACAGCGACGACGACGAGCCGCTGAGCCTCGACGACGACTTCGACGAAGAGGAATAACCGACGATTAGGTAGCTCGGATCCGAGGGCGGTACGCTCCGCCCATGGATCTCAGAGACACCCCAGAAGAGGCGCAATTTCGCGCGGGGCTGCGCGCGTGGCTCGAGGCGAACCTGCCGGAGGACAAGCGGGGGAGCCGAGGCGGCGCGCAGCGGTTCGACGACCCGTTCATGCGGGGTTGGAGCCGCAAGCTCTACGAGGCCGGCTACGCGGGCCTGACCTGGCCGAAGGAGTTCGGCGGCGCGGGCGCGCCGTACAGCTTCCAGGCGATCTTCTACGAGGAGATGGCGGCCGCGCAGGCGCCGCCGCATATCGGCGTGATCGGGCTCGGCATGGCCGGGCCGACGATCATCGCGCACGGCACCGACGAGCAGAAGGCTCGCTACCTGCAGCCGCTGCTCGCCGCAGACGAGATCTGGTGCCAGGGCTTCAGCGAGCCGGATGCCGGATCCGATCTCGCGGCGGCGCGCACGCAGGCGCAGCGCCGAGGAGACGTCTACGTCGTCAACGGCCAGAAGGTCTGGTCGTCGTTCGCGCACATCGCCGACTTCTGCATCCTCGTCACGCAGAGCGACCCCGACGCGCCGCGCTACCGCAACCTCACGTACCTGATCGTCGACATGCACGCACCCGGCGTCGAGGTGCGCCCGCTGCGGCAGATCACCGGCGAGGCGGAGTTCAACGAGATCTTCTTCAACGACGTCGAGGTCCCGGTTGCGAACCGGCTCGGCGACGAGGGCGACGGCTGGAACGTCGCGATGACGACGCTCCTCCACGAGCGCGGCACGCTGGGATTCGCGCTCACCGCGACCTTCGACGCCGGCGTCGGCCGCCTGCTGCAGACGGCGCGCGAGAAGCTGGACGGCGACGACGCCCTGCGCGAGCGCATCGCCGCGGAGTGGATCGAGCTGCAGGCGCTCCGCTACACGAACTACCGCGCGCTCGGCACGTACCAGCGCACCGGCATCCCGGGCCCCGAGGGCTCCGGCGTGAAGCTGCGGTGGTCGGAGGCGAACCAGCGCATGACGAGGCTCGCCCGCGACGTGCTCGGCTTCGAAGGCGTCGTCGACGACGGCTGGTGGCACCACCAGCAGCTGCGGAGCCGCGGCAACACGATCGAGGCCGGCACCTCCGAGGTCTTGCGGAACATCATCGCCGAGCGCGTGCTCGGCCTCCCGAGGAGTCGCTGACCATGGACTTCGCCCTCAACGAGATCCAGCACGAGCTGAAGCAGCAGGCGCGATCGTGGCTGTCGGAGAAGTACCCGCTCGACCGCGAGTGGGACGGGACCCAGGACGACCGCTGGCGCGAGCTCGCCGAGCTCGGTTGGCTCGACGTCGCGGAGGCCGAGCTCGGCTTCGTCGAGGAGGCGCTGGTGCTCGAGGAGCTCGGCTACGCCTGCTACCCCGGGCCGTATCTCGCGCACGTGATGACGCTGCCTGCGCTCGGCCTCGACGACCGCGCCGCCGCGGCGCGCGGCGAGGTCCGCTGGTCGGTCGAGGGCGGCGGCATCACGCCGTGGCTCCTCCAGGTCGACATGGTGATCGACTCCGACGGGAACGCACAGCCGGCCCGGGGCGAGGAGATCGCGTCGATCGACCCGTCGCGTCCGGTCGGCCGCCTCGAGCGGTCGAACGGCACCCCCGTCCCCGGCGGACGCGGCGTCCATCGCGCCCGCGCCGCGCTCGCCGCCGAGGCCCTCGGCGTCGCGCAGCGCGCGCTCGACCTCGGCATCGAGCACGCGAAGACGCGGCAGCAGTTCGCCAAGCCGATCGGCACGTACCAGGCCGTGTCGCACCAGCTCGCGGACACGTACACGGACGTCGAGCTTGCACGCTCGCTCGTCTACTGGGCAGCGTGGTGCATCGCCGAAGACGACGACCAGGCGAAGGTCGCGGCCGCGGCGGCGAACGCGTTCGCCACGGAGGCCGCAGTCCGTGCGTGCGAGCGATCGATCCAGGTGCACGGCGGCATCGGCTTCACGTGGGAGCACCCACTGCACCGCTTCTACAAGCGTGCGCTCTGGCTCCATCACTTCGGCACGTCGGCGTCGAAGCTACGGCTGCTGATCGCAGACGAGATCCTCGGCGTGGCGGTGACCGCCTGATGGACGGCCTGATGATGGACTTCCCGCTGACGCTGAACCACCTGCTGAAGCGGGCGGAGACGTATTTCGGCAGCGGGGAGATCGTCTCTCGCCGTCCCGACGGGTCGCTCCACCGGACGACCTACCGCGAGGTGATGGGACGTGCGAAACGGCTCGCAGTCGCGCTGCAGCAGCTCGGGCTCGAGCGCGGGACGCGTGTCGCGACGCTCTGCTGGAACCACGCTCAGCATCACGAGGCCTACTTCGGCATCCCGTGCGGCGGCTTCGTGCTGCACACGCTGAACCTCCGGCTTCATCCCAACGACCTCGCGTACATCGCAAACCACGCCGCCGACAAGGTCGTGATCGTCGACCAGTCGCTGCTGGCGCTGCTCGGCCAGTTCAAGGACCGGACGCAGATCGAGCATGTTTTCGTCGTCGCAGAAGACGAGACGATCGAGGAGTCGTACGAGGAGCTGTTGCGCGGTGTGCCCGAGGGCGACTTTCGCGAGCTCGACCTCGACGAGAACGAAGCGGCGGCGATGTGCTACACGAGCGGCACGACCGGCATGCCGAAAGGCGTCGTCTACTCGCACCGCTCGTCGGTGCTGCACAGCTTCGGCGTCGCCGCGAACAACCCGCTCGGCCTCGGCATCTCCGTCAATGACGCGATCCTCCCGGTGGTGCCGATGTTCCACGCGAACGCGTGGGGCTACCCCTACGTCGCGACGATGATCGGCTCGAAGCTCGTCTACCCCGGTCCCCACCTCGATCCGGAGTCGCTGCTCGACCTGATGTCGAGCGAGCGCGTCGCGTGGGCGGCGGGCGTGCCGACGATCTGGATGGGCATCCTCCAGCTGCTCGACGAGGACGCGTCGCGCTGGGATCTCTCTGCGATGAAGGCGATGCTCGTCGGCGGGTCGGCGGTGCCCCGCGCGATGATCGCGGCGTACAAGCAGCGCCACGGCATCCAGATCGTGCAGGGCTGGGGCATGACCGAGACGTCGCCGGTGGCGAGCACCGCAGCGCTGCCGCACGACCTCGCGTCCGTGGACGACGAGACGCGCTTCGACCTCGAGGCGATGGCCGGCATCCCGCTGCCGTTCGTCGAGGTGCGCGGCCGCGTCGGCGACGACGACATCCCCTGGGACGGCGAGGCGATGGGCGAGCTCGAGGTGCGCGGGCCCTGGGTCGCGTCGGCGTACTACGACGCGCCGGACGCCGTGGACCGCTGGACCCACGACGGCTGGTTCAAGACCGGCGACATCGTCTCCCTCCATCCACGCGGATACATCCAGATCAAGGACCGCTCGAAGGACGTGATCAAGTCCGGCGGCGAGTGGATCTCGTCGGTCGAGCTCGAGAACGCCCTGATGGCGCACCCGGCGGTCGCGGAGGCGGCGGTGATCGCGATCCCGGACGACAAGTGGGCCGAGCGGCCGCTCGCCTGCGTCGTGCTGAAGCCCGGCGCGGCGGCGACGCCGGACGAGCTTCGCGCGCACCTCGCGCCGCAGTTCGCGAAATGGTGGCTGCCGGAACGCGTCGAGTTCATCGAGGAGATCCCGAAGACCAGCGTCGGCAAGTTCCGGAAGATCGCGCTGCGCGAGCAGTTCGCGCAGCAGCCCGCTGCGACGTCCAGTTGAGAGCCGCGCTCCTGCGTGAGGTCGACGGCCCGTTCGAGGTCGTCGACGTCCCCGAGCCCACGGCGGACGGGCGCGTGGTCGTCCGCGTGCGAGCGGCGGGCGTCAACTTCGCCGACGTCCTCGTCCGCCGCGGCCGCTATCCGCAGATGCCCGAGCTGCCGACGATCCTCGGCTCCGAGATCGCGGGCGAGCTCGAGGACGGCACGCGCGTGATGGCGATCACGTCGGGCGGCGGCGGCTACGCGGAGCGCGTCGCGGTCGACCGTGCGCAGGTCGTGCCGCTCCCCGAGCACGCGACGTTCGCCGAGGGCGCATCGTTCCTCCTGACGTTCCTGACCTCCTTCATCCCGCTGACGCGGCAGGTGCGCGTCGAGCCGGGCACGCGCGTGCTCGTCACGGCCGCAGCCGGCGGCGTCGGCTCGGCCGCGATCCAGGTTGCGCGCGGGCTCGGCGGCGCAGTCGTCGGCGTCGTCGGCTCGCACGAGAAGATCGAGACGTGCCTCTTGCTCGGCGCCGAGGCCGCCTACGTCTACGACGAGCTGCCCGAGGACGAGACGTTCGACGTCGTCCTCGACCAGGTCGGCGGGGAGCTCTTCCCGGCGCTGCTCGCCCGGCTGCGGCCGCTCGGCACGGTGATCGCGATCGGCTCCGCCGCGGGTGCGTGGCCGGCGGTCGAGCCGGCACGCATCGTCGGACGGAACGGCGCGCTCGCCGGCTTCTATCTCGGCCGCCTGCTGCGCCTCGCCCCGGAGCTCGTCGGCACCGCCGTCGGCGAGCTGCTCGCGTTCTGGCAGACCGGCGCGCTGAAGCCGTTCGTCGGCGCCGAGCTCCCGCTCGTCGAGGTCGAGCGCGCGCACGATCTCGTCGAGTCGCGACGGAGCGTCGGCAAGGTCGTGCTCCTGCCGTGAGCCGCGCCCTCGTGACGGGCGGGCGCGGCGGGATCGGCCGCGCGATTGCAGCGGCATACGAGGGCGACGCCGTCGTCCTCGACCTGCCCGAGTTCGACGTCGGATCCGTCGACGCGTGGGCGTCGGTCGAAGGCGAGTTCGACGCCGCCTTCCTCAACGCCGGCATCGGCATCGGCCACGAGGACGTCGCCGAGCTGGGGGACGCGGAGATCGCGCGGATCGTCGCTGCAAACTTTCTCGGCGTCGTCTACGGGACGCGCGAGTGCGCGCGCCGGTTGAT
This sequence comes from Gaiellaceae bacterium, assembly GCA_036562845.1. GTDB lineage: Bacteria > Actinomycetota > Thermoleophilia > Gaiellales > Gaiellaceae > Palsa-739. The sequence goes on from DATCJJ010000174.1 coordinate 13,604, forward strand.
GCCGAACGGCGGGTCGATCGTTGCGACGGCGTCGCTCGCCGGGCTCGTCGGCATGCCGTTCGACCCGCTGTACACGGCGACGAAGCACGGGGTCGTCGGCTTCGTACGCGGTGCCGCGCCGGGCCTGCTCGCACACGGCATCCGATTGAACGCGCTCTGCCCCGGCTTCACCGACACGCCGATCGTCGAGGACGAGCTCCGCGGCCGGTTGCAGGCGCCGCTCATGTCGCCGGCGTTCGTCGCCGAGGCTGCCCTGCGCGCGCTGCAGGACGACGAGGTCGGACGCGCGTGGATCGTCCAGCCGAACCGGATCGAGCCGTTCCGGTTCCCGGGCATTCCGGGGCCGCGATGACGCGGCGCCGCGCCTGGGGCGAGGCGCCGCCACCCGACCCGCACATCTGGAACACGCTCGGCTACCGCAGCGACGAGGCCGGCGTGATCGAGTGGGACGCGGCGCCGGAGTTCTGCTTCCACGACGGCGCCGGGGGCTTCATCGTCCACGGCGGGATGGTGACGACGCTCCTCGATACGGCGATGGGCGGCGCCTGCTGGGCGACGCTCAGCGAGGACGAGTCGTTCCTCACCGCCGATCTCCGCGCGGAGTTCCTCCGCGCCGCGCGGCCCGGAACGCTGCGCGCGGTCGGTCGCGTCGTGCAGCGGAACCGCCGCGTCGCCTTCTGCAGCGCCGACCTCTTCCAGGGCGGCGAGCTGCTCGCAAGTGCGCGCTGTACGCAGATAATCCGCAGCGAATGAGGCTCGATGCGTTCCCGCGGGTGCCGCTGCTCTTCGGCCCCTCCCCCGTCCACCGGCTCGAGCGGTTGGGCGAGCACCTCGGCGGAACGGTCGACCTCTGGGCCAAGCGGGAGGACTGCAACAGCGGCCTCGCGTACGGCGGCAACAAGATGCGCAAGCTCGAGTACCTCGTCGCGGATGCGCTCGCGGAGGGCTGCGACACGCTCGTCTCGATCGGCGGCGTCCAGTCGAACCACACCCGGCAGGTGGCCGCGGCCGCGGCGCGGTTCTCCATGGACTGCGTGCTCGTGCAGGAGCACTGGGTGGATTGGGACGACCCGGGCTACGAGACGGTCGGGAACATCCTCCTCTCCCGGATCATGGGCGCCGACGTGCGCCTCGATCCCGGGGGCTTCGACATCGCCTTCCGCCCGAGCTGGGAGCAGGCGATCGCCGACGTCGCGGAGCGCGGCGGACAGGCCTACGCCATTCCGGCCGGCGCATCCGATCACAAGCTCGGCGGGCACGGCTTCGCACGCTGGGCGTACGAGGTCGAGGAGCAGGAGCGCGAGCTCGGCGTCTTCTTCGACACGATCGTCGTCTGCTCGGTCACCGGGTCGACGCAGGCCGGGATGGTCGCCGGGTTCGCCGGGCAGGAGCGCGAGCGGCGCGTGCTCGGCATCGACGCCTCCGCGACGGTGCAGCAGACGTGGGAGCAGATCGCGCGCATCGCCCGGCGCACCGCGCAGCTGATCGGGCTCGACCGCGAGCTGCGCGACGACGAGATCGTCCTCCTCGACGAGTGGCACGCGGGGACGTACGGGATCCCGGACGCGAAGACGATCGAGGCGATCCGGCTCTGCGCGCGGCTCGAGGGGATGCTGACCGACCCCGTCTACGAGGGGAAGTCGATGGCGGCGCTCATCGACCTCGTGCGCGACGGGCGGATCGAGCCGGGGTCGCGCGTGCTGTACGCGCACCTCGGCGGGCAGCCGGCGCTGAACGCGTACGCCGGCGCTTTTTGACGAAGTCGACACGGACTCGCGACATGTCTCGCGATTCACTGTCGGCATGGATCCCGACGCTGCCGCGCCCCTCGCCGCGAAGCTCACCCTCGGGCTCGGCTCGCACGGTGTCTGCTATCCGTGCCTCGGCCTCGTCGCGGACGATCTCCGGGCGCGCGGCTGCCGGAGCGGCATCTTCCGCGCCGTCGTCAGGCGGCTCGCCCGCGAACTGGAACGGGAGACGCAGCGTGCGATCGCCGCTGCGCTGAACGAGACCAGCGCTCCTCGACACGGCCGGCCTTCCACACGACCGCGGCGACGAGCCACGTCGCGACGAACAGCGCGGCCATGCCGTATCCGAGCGTCCCGAAGTCGAGCGCGTCGAGCCACGCCCAGTGGGCGAGCACCTGCAGCAGCTCGATCGACCCGATGCCGAGCGCGACGGCAACCGAGAGCGAGGTGACGGTCAGGTTGTAATAGACCTTCCGCACCGGATTCGCGAACGCCCAGTCGTATGCGTGCGCCATGAAGGCCCCGTCGGCTGTGTCCATCAACGACATGCCCGCGGCGAAGAGGATCGGCAGCGAGAGGACGGCGAGCGCCGGCGCATGGTTCGTCGCGACGCCCGCGGAGAGCGCGAGCAGCCCGACCTCGGTGGCAGTGTCGAAGCCGAGCCCGAACAGGACGCCGAGCGGATAGAGCTGCCAGCTCGCCCGGATCCGCCCGACGAAGCGGCCGATGAAGAGCCGCGACATCAGCCCGCGCTCGAGGAGCCGCCGCTCGAGCCGCTCCTCGTCGAGCGCGCCGGAGCGGAGCTCCCGGAAGATCCGGACGATGTCGAGCAGGACGAGCAGGTTGAGCATTCCGATCGCGAGCAGGAACGTGCCGGACACGCCCGCGCCGACATAGCCGCCCCAATGCTGGAACGACGGGATGCTCGCCTTCACCGCCGTCGCCGCGGTCGCGAGCCCCGCCGTCAGCGCGAGCACGACGCTCGAGTGGCCGAGCGAAAAGAAGAAGCCGACGCCGACCGGCTTCTGGCCGTCCTGCAGGAGCTTCCGCGTCGTGTTGTCGATCGCGGCGATGTGATCCGCGTCGAAGGCGTGCCGAAGGCCGAACGTGTAGGCGAGCGTGCCGAGCCCGGCGAGCGCCGGATACGACCGCGAGTAGTAGACGAACAGGCCCCAGCCCACGACGTGCAGCAGCGCGACGGCGAGGCCGAAGAGTGTCAGCCGCGTCTTCACAGCTGCACCGTCGGAAGCGCGCGAACGGTCATCGCGAGGCCGCCGGCGACGATCACCGCGGCCGACACCGCCGGGAGCGCGCGGACGAGCAGTCCGTCGAAGCTCCGTCGCGCGAATGCGCTGCGCGCGAGCACGGCGACGAGGCCGACGCCGGTGATCGCGACCGCGAGGCCGAGCGAGAAGGCGACGATGAGCACGAGCCCGAACGCCAGCCGGTGGAGCGAGATCGCGGCGAGGAGGACGACGAGCGCCGACGGGCACGGGAGGATCCCGCCGGAGATCCCGACGGCGACGAGGCCGCGGTCGTGGTGGTGGTCGTGATCGTGATGGTGGTCGTGGTCGTGATGGTGCGCGCGTGCATGCCGCCAATCGCGGAGGCGCGACCGGAAGACCGCGAGGCCGATGCCGATCACCGAGAACCCCGCGGCTGCGTTCAGCCACGGGTACAGATGGTCGGGGACGATCCACTGCGAGAGCGCGAGGGTCACGAGGCCGAGTGCGAAGACGCCGATCGTGTGCGTGACCGTGACGATCCCGCCGAGCACCGCGGCGTCGCGGACGCGTCCGCGGCGTCCGACGAGGTAGGCCGTGACGATCGTCTTGCCGTGTCCCGGGGAGAGTGCGTGCGCGGCGCCCCAGAAGAACGCCGCCGCAAGGGAGGCGAGGACGACGAGGGCGCTCAGATGCCGCCGCCCGATCAACCGCGTGAAGCCGCCGTCGGCGACGCGGTCCGGCGCCTCGAGCGACCGGCCGCTCGAGAGCCTCGGCACCGGGTCGTGCGTCGGCGCGACGGCGGCACGAGTCGACACGACGTCGAGCGGGCTCTGGAGGAGGCTCTTCGGGTACGACCGCAACTCGTGCGAGACGCTCGGCGCCGACGCGCCGACGACGATCTCCTTCCAGCCGATCCGGCCCCGGTAGTTCGCGTCGTGCACCACGAGCTGCTCGTTCCCGCGCACGTGGGGTCCGCGCAGGATCACCTCGAGGCGCGCCGTGTGGAGGCCGGCGACGCCGATCGGATACGCGATGCGATGCGCCACCGGCTGCAACACGACGCGCCGGCCGGCGAGCGACACCCGCAGGCCGGAGGCGATCCGCCGCGCGTAGACGCCCGCGTCGATCGGCTTCGCCTGATACGTGGGGATCTCGGCGAGGTCGAGCACGTACCGGACGTAGAGCCGGTCGCCCGCGACCTCGACGCGCGCGAACCGGTTGACGGTGAAGTTGCCGAGCGGGTGTGCGTGCGCGCCTGCGGCACCGAGAAGTGCCGCAACGGCGACGACGCCGAGGAGGACGATCCGCTTCACGAGGCTGCTCCCTTCCGAGCGACGGGTGCCCACAGAACCGAGAAGTGCGGGTTGAGCGCGAGTGCGCGCCGGTAGAGATCACGCGCCTCGGCGCGGCGGCCGAGGCAGGCCGCGACGTAGCCGCGGTGGAAGACCTTGACGGCGTCGCGCGTGCCGAGCCGCAGCGCGCGCCGCGAGTAGTGGAGCGCCTCCCGACAACGCCCGTTGCGTGCGAGCGCCCAGCCGAGCACGTCGTCGCCGACGACGCTCGGCCGCTCGGCGTAGCCGCGCCGGGCGAGGACGAGCGCATGTGCGAGCCGCCGTCCGTGATCGACGTCGAAAAGCGCGATGTCGAGGTCGTTGCGAACGCCGTTCGCGGCGAGGAGGCGCTCGATCACGTCCACGAGCCGGTACTGCTTCGGGTCGCGCGTGAGGTCGCCGAGAAAGCCGACGTACTGCGGCAGGGGCACGCGTGCGACCGCGGCGCGCTCGGCGGTGATCGCCGCGGCGCGATGACCGAGCGCCCAGTGCGCCTGGGCGAGCGCATCGAGTGCGAATGCATAGCCGGGGAACGAGTCGAGCGCGACCTGCACCTGGCGGAGCGCGGCGCGCGGGTGGCCGGACGTCAGCTCGAGCAGGCCGAGCTGTACCCGCGTCCACGCATATGCCTCGCGCTCGCCGACCGCGGCGGACGCTGCGAGCTCCATCGCGCGCTGGGCCGCGCGCGTGCGCCCGATCAGCTCGCGCGCATACGAGATGCGCGCGTACGAGGCGACGCTCGGCTTCAGCGCCGCCATCCGGTCGAACGCTGCGAACGCCGCGCGGTACCGGCCGAGCTCGATCTCGGCGTCGCCGATGACGCCGTAGACGCCGGCGGTCGTCGGCGAGATGCGGCGCGCCCGCACACCGAGCGCGAGCGCGTCCCGGAACTCGTGACGCGCGAGCGCGAGCTGGCCGAGGCCGGCGGTCGCGACGAGGTCGTGCGGCGCGAGCCGCAGCGCTCGGTGGAGGATTCCGTCCGCCTTGGGGTAGTACGAGGAGTCGCCCGTCTCGCGGACGCGCTGCAGGTATGCGAGGCCGAGCGTCGAGAGCGCCTTCACGTCGTGCGGCCGGAGCCGGAGCTCGCCCTGGAGCCCGGCGACCTCCGCTGCGGTGTCGCCGGCCGCGAAGCCGCGCTGCAGCTCGGCCGCGACGGCCGCCGGCAGCGCATCCGGCTCGGCGGCCGCGCCCGACGAGCGGAACGCGCCGCCGAGGCCGAGGACGGCGGCGGCCGTGACCGCCGCCGTCCCTGCGATGAAGAGCCGCCGCCGCACCTAGGGTTGCGTCGGGAAGGGCACGCCCTTCGTGTTGTCGAAGCCGCTGAAAGGAGCCGGCTCGTACGGGAAGGCGTGCAGGTTCGGCACGTCGTTCGCGTCGACGCCGTCGCCGAGCGGGAGGTCGTGCCCGATCAGCGTGCCGCCGACCGCACGCTCGGAGATGTCGACGACGTCGTCCTCGAGCCGGCGGCCGTTCGGGTAGCCGGCCAGGTCGCCGCCGAGGACGCCGAGCCGGTTGAGCTTGTCGAACGGCGTCGGCGGGATCGACAGGTTGAGCCGAAGCTCGTCCGCGAACGTCGGGCCGGTGAAGTTCAGCGCCGGCTTCTGCAGCCCGGTGCCGAGCACGGCGACGAGGTCCGAGCGCCCGGTGTCCTTGAAGGGGCCGAACTGCGGGTACAGCTTCTGCAGGACGGTCGCGAGGATCGGGTTCTCGTAGTACTTCTCGAACTGCTTGTCCTTCGACGGCGGCTGGCTGTTCCAGTAGTCCTTCATGTCGGTCGGGATGACGACCTCGTTGATCAGCGGATTGCCGAGCCGCGAGACCTGCACCCACGGGCCGTGGGACTTGCCGCCGACGGAGACCTTCTGCCTGTCGGTTGCCGCCCAGACGCCGACGGTGTGGTTCGTCCCGTTGTCGAGCATCGACTTCGGGATCTGCAGCGCGATCGCGTGCACGCCGTACCCCGCGAGGAAGTCGCGGCCGCCGCCGTTCGCGCCGGTGCCGTTCCGGATCGCGACGAGGTCGAAGATCGCCCCGACGTCGCCGAAGAACGCATCGTCGCGCTGCCCGGCGAAGACGGTCGTGCCGTCGTCGAGCTGGTGGATGCCCTGCGCTGCGAGCGCGCCGTAGTTCGGCGTCGACCGCGGCCCGATGTTGTCGGGCGGCGTCAGCAGGCCCTTGCCGACGACGGTCGACTGCTTGCCGACGATCTTCGTCGCGGTGTACGTCTGCTGCGTGTTGCCGAGGAAGAACTGGCTCGGCTGGTTCTGGAACCGGAACTGGTACGTGATGTCCGGATTGCCGTCGCCGTTCTTGTCGATGTAGATGTCGTACCGCGCAGTCGGGCTGAACGTGTAGTAGTTCGGCCCTGCTGCAGGATCCTCACCCGGGATCCAGTTCGACACGATGGTCGCCGTGTCGGGCTTGTCCGGCGACACGAACGCATACAGATCCGTGTTGTCCGCCGTCGGGTCCTGCGAGATCAGCGGCGCCTCGCGATGGCTCGACGCCGCGGCGGTCTGCGGCGCGCCGCCGCGCACGACGGCCGTCGCAGCGATGCCCGCTGCAGTCGCGGCCACGGCCAGGCCGGCCGCGAGTGTCCTCACTGCGGTCCTACGCATGTCGTCTCCTCTGTTCCGCGACGGCGGGGCTGGAGGGTGCCGCCGCGCTTGTCGGAGCACATTCGCGCTCGCGCGCGAAGCGGTTCAGTCGCCGCCGAGCGGAACGAGACCGACGTCGCCCTCGAGGACGATCGCGACCTCACCGGGCTCGTCGCCGATCTGCCACCGCTCGAAGAACTCGTTCGCGCCCTCGCGCGTGCGCCAGTGGGCGATCGCGTAGAAGGCGCTGTCGTCGGCGGCATACCACGCGCGGTGGAATGTGCAGCCGAGCTCGCGCGCGCTCGCGCGCATGTCGTCCGTGATCCACGTCAGACGCTTCTCGTACATCTCACGCGCCGTCTGCGACCCGGCCGGCGCTCTGAAGAGGACCCACATGTCAGCGCACGCGGAGGAGCTTGTCGCCGTCGACGAACCAGAAGGCGCCGCGGAAATACACGCCGGCTCCCGCGAAGTTGCAGTCGAGCAATGGGAGACTCGCAATCGTTCTCGATACCCCTGTGCGCGCGTCGATCCGCAGCGCGCGGACGCGCTTCCCGCAATACCGAGCGGCGGCGCCCCAGAGTGCGCCGTTCCCGTACGCCGTGCTCCAGAGATACGGCTCGGCGTGCCTCGTGAGCAGTCGACCGCGCAATCCGTCGTAGCGCCACAGCTTGAACGTGTGCAGGCCCGCAACCGTCTCGATCCACAGCGTGCGGCCGTGAACGGTCATCCACATCGCAGCACGCGCTCCGCGGGCCACCGCCGTGACATGAGTCGAGGCGTGGAACAACGTCGCGACCGACGGCGAGTCGGACTCCCCGCCGTTCGTCGCCGCCATCAACCACACGCCGGTTGCGTTCGCCGTCATGACCGGCCGCCACAACCGAACCGGGAAGCGGATCTCCCGCACGAGCCGCCCGGTCCGGAGCGACCAACGCTGCAGCAACGGCCCGCGGTCGGTGGCGACGTCGTACAGCCAGAGCGTGTCGCCGAATCTCGCCGAGACAGGCCGCCCGGTCGAGCTGTCCTGGTACCGGAACGCGAGACGGCGGCCGACGTACACCGGCCACCATGGCGAGTCGCGGACGACGACGCGCACACCGTCGCGCACGCATGCCCGCCGCGCGAACGAGGAATGCCGTGACACCGGGTCGACGGTCAGGTAGCCGCAGCGTGGCCCGACGCTCAGAGGGCCTGACACGACCAGCTTTCCGTGCACCGGCGTCACCGCTGTCCAGAAGACGGCGGCCGGCAGGAAGACCCACGCGAGCAGGTGTCCGCTCACCCCGACAGCTTGTCCGCTCGTGCGGGGGCGTGCAATTGTTTCCTGAGGGCAATGCCGCTCGAATTCCGCGTTCTCGGCCCGCTCGAGGTGAGGCGCGACGGCGCCGTGCTCCCCCTCGGGGGGGCGAAGCTCCGCGCCCTCCTCGCCGTCCTCCTCATCGACGCCGGCCGCGTCGTCTCGGCGGACGCGCTCATCGAGGCGATCTGGTCGAGCGGCGCGCCGGGCGACGCACGGCATGCGCTGGAGGCGACCGCGACGCGCCTGCGGCGCGCCCTCGGCGTCGACGGGGTGGTGCAGAGCCGGCCGCCCGGCTACCTGCTCGCGGTCGACCCCCAGGCGCTCGACTCCGTGCGCTTCCGCCGGCTGCTCGCAGAGGCAGCCGACCTCGTCGAGGCGGACCCACGGCGCGCGGCCGTCCGCACCGACGACGCACTCGCCCTGTGGCGCGGTGAGCCGCTTGCGGAGTTCACGTTCGAGGCCTTCGCACGCGACGAGATCGCAGAGCTCGTCGAGCTCCGGCTGCAGGCCGAGGAGCTGCGCATCGACGCCGCCCTTGCCGACGGCCGAGCCGGCGAGCTCGTCGGCGAGATCACGGCGCTCGTGGCTGCGCAACCGATGCGCGAACGGCGCCGGGAGCAGCTGATGCTCGCGCTCTACGCCGCGGGGCGTCAGGCCGACGCGCTCGCCGCATTCCGCGACGCGCGCCGCTACCTGCGGGAAGAGCTCGGGCTCGAGCCGAGCGAGCGGCTGCGCGAGCTCGAACGGGCGATCTTCCGCCAGGATCCGGCGCTCGCGGCCAGACCGAAGGCGAGCGTCGCGCGGCCGCGGACACGCCGTCCCGCGTCGGCCCTCGTCGTCGAGCCGGCGATCCCCCTCGACCTCGACGCAGAGGAGCACGAACGGCGAACGACCCGCGCCGCAGCGCTCGTCGCGCGCATCGCCGACCACTTCGGCGCGCGGCTCGTCACGCCGTTTGCGGTGCTCTTCCTCGACGAGAATCACGGCGCGACGGCGGCCGCCGCGGCGCGCGAGCTCGCCCAGACCATGTCGGCGCGAATCGGCATCGCCAGCGGCGAGGCGCTCGTCGGCGACGACGACGTCGGCGGCCCGCTCCTCGACGTCGCGCGGCAGAACCTCGGCGAGCCGCCGCAGCCCGCCCCGCTGCTCGAGCGTCGTCACGACGGCCCCTTCGTCGGCCGGACCGAGGAGCTGGAGCGCTTGCGGCGGGACCGGGCGACGCTCGTCGTCGGGCCACCCGGCATCGGCAAGTCCCGACTGCTGCGCGAGCTCGCACAGGAAGCACGCGTCGTCGTCGGCCGCTGTTCCGCGTACGGGCAGGAGGCGCTTGCCCCGCTTCGCGAGATCGCGCGCGAGCTCGCTGCCCCCGACACACTTGCGTCGACACCGGCATCCGATGTCCCGATCGTCTTCCGGCGTCTCTGCGCAGCGGCGGCGCCGGTTACGATCGCGCTCGACGACCTCCACTGGGCCTATCCGATCGTCGTCGAGACGGTCGAGCATCTGATCGAACATGCCGAGGCCGGTGTGCGCATCGTCTGCCTCGCACGCGACGAGCTGCTCGAGGAGCGGCCGACGATCGCGCCGGGCGCGCAACGCCTTCTCCTCGAGCCGCTTCGTCACGATGACGCGATCGCGCTCGCACGGGCACTCGGCACCGACGACGTGGCGGTCGTCGCGCGCGCCGAAGGGAATCCCCTCTTCATCGAGCAGCTCCTTGCACATGCCGGCGAAGACCCGGACGCGCTGCCGTCGACATTGCACGCGCTGCTCGTGTCCCGCCTCGACCGGCTCGCGCCGACGGAGCGCTCGGCCATCGACTGCGCGGCCGTCGCCGGACGCGAGTTCGACGCGGCGCTGGTTGCCGCGCTGCTCGAGGTCGGGAGCGTGCGCGACGCGCTCGACTCGCTCGTCCGCCGCGGGCTGCTCGAGCCGGGAGCCCCCACCGCGGCCTTCGAGGAGCGCTACCGCTTCCGCCACCCGCTGATCCACGACGCCACGTACGCGTCGATCCCGCACGCTGAGCTCGCCCGCCTGCACGAAGCGGTTGCCGACGCGTACGACGAACGACAGGCGGGCGACGAGGTCGTCGGCTTCCACCTGGAGCGCGCAGCGCTGCTCGGCCCGGCGCACGACCGCCGCGGCCGCCGACTGGCCGAGGAAGCGGGCGCCCGCCTCGGCAATGCCGGCATCGACGCCTGCAAGCGTGGTGACGCCGGGACGGCGGCGCGGATCCTCGAGCGCGCGACCGCCCTGCTCGGCGCCGAACAGCCGGCCCGCGGCGAGCTCCTCTGCGAGCTCGGCGTCGCATTCGATGCGCTCGGCCGCTCTGCCGACGCCGACGCCGCACTGACGACGGCCGAGGCCGCCGCGGAACGCCGGATCCGCCTGCGTGCACGGCTCGAGCTGGCGACGCGTGCGGCGCTCGGCGGCACCGGCGCGCCCGACGACGTGCTCGAGCTCGCGGCCGAGGCGATCCCGATCTTCGAGGCCCTCGAGGACGAGCGCTCGCTCGGACGCGCGTGGATGCTGTCCGGCTGGGTCCGGGGCGGCGCGCTGGTGCAGCACGCGGACTGGCAGGACGCAGCCGAGCGCGCGCTCGCGCATTACCAGCACGCCGGTTGGCGCGCCTCGACGTGCATCGGGCACATCGCCGCTGCGCTCTATCACGGGCCGACGGCTGCTCCGGCGGCGATCGAGCGCTGTCATGCACTCCTCGCCGGTGCGGTCGACGACCTCCCGGCCGAAGCCGCCGTCGCGACGCACCTCGGCGGGCTCTACGCGATGACCGGCGACTTCAGGATGGCAGGCCCGCTCCTCGAGCGGGGCCGGTCGATCTACGCCGAGCTCGGACGCAGGCCCGCCCTCCGGCGGACCTGCAATTTCATCGAAGCGGCGGTCGGACGTCTCCGCGGCGAGCTCGACGCAGTCGCGCAGCTGCTCGAGGCCTCGTGCGACGAGCTGCTGTCGAGCGGTGACACCTTCCATCTGGCGACGCAGGCGGCGGAGCTCGCGGATGTCCTCGCCGACCTCGACCGGCTCGACGCTGCGGAGCTGTGGCTGCGCCGCGCCGACGAGCACCGGCACGCACGCGACATCGAGGGGAGCATCTTCGTCCTGCGGACGCGCGCGCGGCTCACCGGCGATCTCGAGCCGGCGTTGGAGGCCGCCGAGCTTGCAGACGGAACGGATGCGCTGAACCTTGCGGCCTCCGTCCAGGTCACGCTCGCGCGCCTGCTCGAGCGCAACCGTCGCCGCGCCGAGTCGGCGCGCGCGCTGCAAACCGCCCGCGACCTGTACCGCAGAAAGGGAAATGCCGCCGCGGAGGCTCGTCTCGGAAGACGGCCCTCCGCGGCGGCGAGGTGACGCGCTCAGAACCCCGAGGGGTCGCCGCCACCGGCGAGCGCGACGAACGGAACGATCGCCGCGACGATGCCGACGACGGACGTCAGCAGTGCGAGGCGGATTCCGAGCGAGCGAGAGGCGATGCGCAGCATCGCTGCCTCCTTTGGGTCGTTGACGACCCGCACGCTCGGAGGCGTCTCCAATCGCGAACCAACACGCCTCTAACCCGTTGCTCACGGCGCGCCCCCGTCGCGCGTGAGCGATTTGTGAGCGGCGCTTCCTACCGTCGACGCGTCCGGCAACTCGACGAAAGGACGTCCAGATGGACGAATCCCGCCTCCGCCGGCGGGTCGCCGCCCGTGTGCACCTCCCCCGCCCGTCGACGGCGCTCGCGCTCGTCGCGCTCGCCGTCGCACTCGGAGGGACGGGCTACGCCGCGACGGTGCTGCCGGCGGGAAGTGTCGGCACGGTGCAGCTGAAGAACGGCGCTGTCGTGTCGGCCAAGGTGAAGAACCACTCGCTCCGCGCGGTCGACTTCGCATCGGGAGAGCTGCCCGCTGGGGAGAGGGGACCGGCCGGCGCGCAAGGACCGCAGGGACCCGCAGGTCCCGCGGGACCGCAGGGACCGGCCGGTCCCGCGGGAGCGAAGGGCGACACCGGGAGCCAGGGGTCGCAGGGGCCGCCCGGCTTCTCGAGCCTCGCCTACGTCGCGACCGACTTCGGCCCGTTCCCTGCGCACTCGCAGTACTTCGGCGAGGCGCCGTGTGCCTCGGGCCTCCACGTCGTCGGCGGCGGCGTCCTCAGTGAGGGCTCCCACCCGGGAGACCAGGCAGTGAACAGCTCGTACCCGACCGACGGCACCGGCTCGGGCAACGAGGGAACGGACGGCTGGGGGGCGTGGGTCGACAACCTGTCCGCCAACCAGCTCGCATTCACGGTGTACGCGATCTGCGCATCGAGCGCGAATGTCAGCGGTCCCCGCTGAGCTCGCGTCCGACGGACGGGGAGGGCATTTCGCCCTCCCCGTCCCGAGCCGCGGCATCGTGCCGTTCTGCTCGTGCGCGATCGTCGTCGGAGCGCTCGGCGCCGAGAGCGGCGGGTACTACCCGACCGCGTGGGGCATTGCGGCCGTCGGCGCGCTCGCAGTCGGCGCCTGCGCAGCAATGCGGGCGGGAGGCGTTCGCACGCATGGGCGGTTCCTCGGCCTCTTCGTCGGCTTCGCGGCGTGGGTCGCGCTCGAGACGCTGCGGCCCGGCGCGGCGACGCGCGGCGTGCCGGAGCTCGAACGCGACGTCGTCTACCTGGCCGTCGCGTGGGCGGGGCTCCAGCTCCTCCGCCGAGAGACGGTCGCGGCAGCGCTCGGCGGCGTTGCGGCGGCGATCTGCGCGCTCGTCCTCGACGGGCTGCTCCACGTCCTCTCGCCCCTTCACATCGCCGCGGACGCGTACGAGGGGCGGCTCTTGTTCAGGCCGCTCGGCTACGCGAACGCCTGCGGCGTCCTGGCTGCGATGGGCGTGGTGATCTCGCTCGGCGCAGCCGCACGTTCGCGCACAGCGGCGATCTCCCTCGCGCCCTTGACGCTCGCTCTCGCCCTGAGCGGGAGCCGCGGCGCAGTGCTCGCACTCCTCCTCGGGCTCGCTGCGGTCGCGGCGCTGCATCCCGAGCGCCGCGAGCTCGCGGGCACTGCGCTCGTGCTGTTGCCTGTGCCGGCGGCGCTCGCCGTCTTCGCACTTCGGTCACATGTCACCGACGTGGCCGTGAGCTCGTCCCTCGTCGCGCATGATTGCGTGATCGTCGCCGCGGCGGCCTGCGTCGCCGCCGTGCTGCAGGCCGTGCTCGCAGCGCAGCGCTTTCGCATCGTGATTCCCGTCGGCCCGGTGGTGGTGGCCGCCGCCGCGATCGCGGCGGCGGCCGTCGCGGGCGCAGCGCTCGGCCTCGGCGACCGAGCCGCGTACTGGCACGTCGCCTGGCTCGACGTGCGTTCGCATCCGCTGCTCGGCTCGGGCCCGGGGACGTTTGCGCGCGAGTGGCTCGCACACCGGCCTGTCCCGACCGGCGCGCTGAATGCACACAACCTCTATCTCGAGACGTGGGCGGAGCTCGGCCCGCTCGGGCTGGCACTGCTCGCGGCGACGCTCGCCGTGCCGCTCGTCGCCGTCCTCCGCCGGCGGTCGCCGCTCGCCGCCGTCGCAGCCGGCGCGTACGCGACGTTCCTGGCGCACGCCGCCGTCGACTGGGACTGGCAGATGCCGGCCGTGACGATCGCGGGGCTCCTCTGCGGCATCGCCGCGCTGCGCGCCGCCGCGGACGACGAGCGCCCCTCGCCGCGCGCGTTGCGGCCGGCGCTTGCGCTCACGTCGATGCTCGCGCTGGCCCTCGCAGCCGCAGGCGTCGGCAACGCGGAGCTCTCGGCCGCGGCGCACGGCGGATCCGCCGAGGCGGCCCGCACCGCTGCGGCGCTGCAACCGTGGTCGGCAGACCCGCGGCGCCTGCTGGCCGAGCTCGCGCTCGCCCGCGGCGACAGCGCGCTGGCGCGGCGCGTCCTCGACGCCGCGCTTCGGCGCGATCCCACCGATGCCGCCTCCTGGTACGACCTCGTGCTCGCGGGAACGCCCGCGCAGCGCGGGGCGGCGGCCGCGCGGCTTGCGCAGCTCGACCCGCTCGCCGTCAGCCGGCGAGGCGCCGAAGCAGGTTCGCCTTCACCTGCGGCCAGTCGTCGTCGATGACGGCGTACCACGCGGAGTCGCGGCGCTCGCCACCGCGGACCAGCATGTGCTTGCGGAAGACGCCCTCGAACTCCGCGGGCAGCGCCGCCAGCGCGGCGCGCGAGCGGTCGTTCGCTGCATCCGTCTTGAACTCGACGCGGAGGTAGCCCTCGTCCTCGATTGCGTGCTGCAACAGGAGCAGCTTCGCCTCGACGTTTGCGCCGGTCCCCCACGCCGCCGGCACGACCCACGTATTGCCGATCTCGACGACGCGGTCGTGCGGCCGGTCGTTGAGGAAGCTCGTATGCCCGACGAGCTCGCCGTCGAAGTAGTGGGCGAAGCCCATGTCGACCGACGCCCAGAACTCCTCGAAGCCGGGACGCTCGTGTCCCCACATGCGCATGAGCGTCCAGACGCGGCGATCCTGCGCGACCGCCCAGAGCTCCTCCTTGTGACGCGCCTCGAGCGGCTCGAGGCGCACCCGCTCGCCGCGGAGCGCTACGTGAAGCGCCAGACTCCGCCGTCCTCGAACTCGCGAAGGATGCGCCGTGCGACGACCATCTTGTGCACCTCGTCGGCGCCGTCGTAGATCCGTGCGGCGCGCGCCATGCGATACATCTGCGCCAGCGGCGTGTCCTCGGTGACGCCGAGCCCGCCGTGCACCTGGATCGCGCGGTCGATCACGTCGTGCAGCACACGCGCCGCGTAGAACTTGATCAGTGAGACCGCGACGCGCGCCTCGTCGCCGTCGTCGAGGCGGTGTGCAGCCTGCAGCGTCATCAGCCGGCACGCCTGGATCTCGGCCGCCGAGTCGGCGATCCAGTTCTGCACGGTCTGCTTCTCGGCGAGCGAGCCGCCGAACGCCTTCCGCTCGAGCGAGTAGGAGCAGAGCAGCTCGAACGCACGCTGCATCTGTCCGAGCCAGCGCATGACGTGGTGGATGCGGCCGGGGCCGAGGCGCTTTTGCGCGATCGTGAACCCCGAGCCGACCGGGCCGAGCGTGTTGTCGACGGGGACGCGCACGTCGGTGAACCGCGTCTCGCAATGCGTCCCCCACCCGCGGCCTTCGTGTCCCATGACCGGAATGCGGCGCACGAGCTCGTACCCCGGCGCATCGGTCGGGACGACGATCATCGACGCGCGCTCGTGCGGGGCCGCGTCGGGATCCGTGACGACCATGACGATCCCGAAGCCGGCGCCGTCCGCGCCGGACGAGAACCACTTGTGCGCGTTGATCACCCAGTCGTCGCCGTCGCGCACGGCGCGTCCTCGGAGCAGCGTCGGGTCCGATCCGGCGACCTCCGGCTCGGTCATCCCGAAGAACGACCGCGTCGCGCCCTCGACGAGCGGCTTGAGATACCGCTCCTTCTGCTCGTCCGTGCCGTAGAGGTGCAGGATCTCGCCGTTCCCCGCATCCGGCGCCTGGCAGCCGAAGACGAGCTGCGCAATGAAGCTCCGGCCGATCTCCTCGTTCAGGTACGCGTACTCGATGAAGCCGCTGCCCGAGCCGCCCGCCTCCGGCGGCAGGTGCGGCGCCCACAGCCCGGCGTCCTTCGCCTCCTGCTGCAGCTCCGCGACGAGCGCGTCGGCGGCCTCGTCCTCGCGGAAGAGCGCGGGCTCGTTCGGATAGACGTGCTCCTCCATGAACGCGCGCACGCGTGCGCGCCGCTCCGCGATCACGTCGGGAATGGCGGTGACCGTCATCTCCAGCGATGATCGCAGAGATGCGCGAGGTGCTCCAATCCGTCCTCGGGACGGCGCTCGACGGCGAGCCGCATCTCCTCGCGGGCGGCGCGTCGAAGGAAGCGTGGGCCGTGGACGCCGGCGGGGAAAGGCTGCTCGTCCGGCGCGCCGCCGTCGGCGTCATCCACAGGCACACGCTCTCGCTCGCGGACGAGTACGGCGTGCTCGAGGCCGCGCACGGCGCGGGCGTGAAGGTTCCGCGGCCGATCGCGTACATCCCGGACCTCGACGGACGCGAGGCGTTCGTGATGGAGCGGCTCGACGGCGAGACGATCGGGCGGCGGATCGTGCGCATGGAGGGCGTCCCGCCGCAGCTGCCGACGCAGATGGCCGACGAGCTCGCGCGAATCCACGCGATCCCACGCGATCGCGTCCCGTTCCTGCACGAGGCCCGCCTCGAGCGGATGGTCGAGGAGTTCGACGAGGTCGGCGAGCCGCATCCGGCCGTCGAGCTCGGGCTCTGGTGGCTGCGCGAGCACCGGCCGCCGCCGCGCGAGCCGGTGGTCGTGCACGGCGACTACCGGATCGGCAACCTCGTCGTCCGCGCGGGCGACGGGCTCGTCGGCGTCCTCGACTGGGAGTTCGCGCACGTCGACGAGCCGGTGCGCGACCTCGCCTTCTCGCTCGTGCGCGCGTGGCGGTTCGGCGTGCCGGAGAAGCGGCTCGGGGGCATCGGCGACGCCGAGCCCTACGTCGAGCGCTACAACGAGCTGACCGGCTTCGACGTCCGCGCCGACGAGGTCGACTACTGGGAGGTCGCGGGCAACGTCGGCTGGGCGATCGGCTGCCTGACGCAGATGCAGCGCCACCTGTCGGGCCGCGACCGCAGTGTCGAGCTCGCCGTGCTCGGGCGCCTCGGCGCCGAGGTCGAGTACGAGATCCTCCACCTGCTCGAGCAGAAGGGTGTGACATGAGCGAAAGGCCGACGGCCGCCGAGCTCGCCGAGGCGATCCTCGAGTTCCTCGGCGGCGAGATCCTCCCGACCGTCACCGATCGGCGCCTGCGCTTCCGGACGCTCGTCGCGATGAACGCCTTGTCCATCGTCTACCGCGAGCTCGAGAAGCTGCCGCCCGAGGACGATGCCGCGCAGCGCGCGCTCGCCGCACGGATCCGCGCCGGCGACGTTCCGCCCGGAGCCCTGGCAGAGGTCAAGCGGGACGTCGCCGAGCGGTTGCGGATCGCGTCGCCGCGGTACCTCGAGACGTATGCCGAAGCCGCATCTGAGTAGACGGCGGGTTGCACGGCTGCGGGAGCGCGAGGCCGCCGCCGGCCTCGATCCGGGCGACGAGGCGGCGCGCTGGCTCGCCGAGCACGACCCGACGCCTCCGGCCGATGAGCCGAAGGCCGCGCGGAAGTCGAAGCTCTTGCACCAGTTCCGCAACAGGAGGTCGTGAGATGGAAGGCAAGATCGAGCTGATCCTCTTGCCCGTCGCCGACGTCGACCGGGCGAAGGCGTTCTACGTCGAGACGTGCGGCTTCGAGCAGATCGTCGACCACGCGCCGAACGAGCACTTCCGGATCGTCCAGTGCCAGCCCTCAGGGTCGGGATGCGCGATCGGTTTCGGCGTCGGCCTCCGGCTCGACCAGGCGCCGGGGACGGTCAAAGGACTGCACCTGATGGTCACCGACGTCGTCAAGGCCCGCGAGGAGATGCGCGAGCGCGGCGTCGACGTCGATCCGGTCATCCATTTCCTCCCCGACGGCGCCTCGCACGAAGGACCGCATCCGGAGCGCACGGACTACGGCTCGTTCGCGATGTTCGCCGACCCGGACGGCAACAGCTGGCTCCTACAGGAACGCGGATTCACCGGTTAGCGCCCGCCCGATCAGCAGCTTCTGGATCTGCGACGTGCCTTCGTACAGCGTGCTGACGCGTGCGTCGCGCAGGTACTTCTGCACAGGGAACTCGTCGACGTAGCCGTAGCCGCCGTGCACCTGCACGGCCGCGTTCGCGGCGCGGACCGCGACCTCGCTCGCGTAGTACTTCGCCTGCGACGCGGCGAGCGTGTACGGCGCGCCCGCGTCGGCGAGGAACGCGGCACGCCACGCGAGCATCCGCGCGGCCTCCGTCTCGACCGCGGTGTCCGCGATCAGCTCCTGGACGAGCTGGAACGTCGCGATCGGCCGGCCGAACTGCTTCCGCTGGGCGGCGTAGGCGAGGCAGGCGTCGACGCAGCCCTGCGCGATGCCGACAGACCCGGCGGCGAGCGAGATGCGCCCGTTGTCGAGAGCGCTCATCGCGACCTTGAACCCCGCTCCCTCGTCGCCCAGGCGCGCGGCGTCGGGCACGCGCACGCCGTCGAGGAAGAGCTCTGCGGTGTCCTGTGCGCGCAGGCCGAGCTTGCCGTCGATCTTCCGCGCGGAGAACCCGTCCGACGCCGTCGGGACGAGGAAGCACGTGATGCCGCGCGCCCCCTCGCCGCCGGTGCGCGCGAAGAGGAGGCAGACGCCGGCCCACGAGCCGAGGGTGATGAAGATCTTCGAGCCGTTGAGCACCCACCCGTCGCCGTCGCGCTCGGCGCGCGTGACGAGCGATGCCGGATCGGAGCCGCTGCCCGGCTCGGTGAGCCCGTAGCACCCGAGCGCGTCGCCGCTGCACAGCTTCGGCAGCCACTCCGCCTTCTGGACGTCCGTCCCCCAGCGCGCGATCGTCTTGCCTGCGAGACCGTTGTTGACGGAGACGATTCCGCGCACGGAGGAGTCGGCGCGCCCCAGCTCCTCCATGACGAGGCAGTAGGAGACGGTGTCGAGCCCCATGCCGCCGTACTCCTCCGGCAGCGCGCAGCCGAGGAAGCCGACGTCCGCGAGCTTCTCGACGATCCCGGGGTCCATCCGCTCCGTGCGATCCCATTCGCGTGCGTGCGGCACGATCTCGCGGTCGCAGAACTCGCGCGCGGTCCCTCGGATCAGCTCCTGTTCTTCGCTCAGGGCGAAGTCCATATGCTCCGGAGCATGCCGGATCTCGGCGGCAAGGTTGCGATCGTGACGGGCGCCGGCCGCGGCATCGGCCGCGCTCACGCACTCGCGCTGGCGCGCGCGGGCGCGAGCGTCGTCGTCAACGACCTCGGCGCCGCGCTCTCCGGTGAGGGGCACGACGACACGCCCGCCCAGCAGGTGGTGCAGGAGATCGAGCGGCTCGGCGGCCGGGCGGTCGCGAACGACGCGAACGTCGCCGACTTCGAGCAGGCCGGCGCGATGGTGCAGCAGGCGCTCGAGAGCTTCGGCCGGCTCGACATCCTCGTCAACAACGCGGGGATCCTCCGCGACCGCATGCTCGTGAACATGAGCGAGCAGGAATGGGACGCGGTGATCAACGTCCACCTCAAGGGCCACTTCGCGCCCACCCGGCATGCGGCCGCGCACTGGCGCGAGCTGTCGAAGGCCGGCGAGGCCGTGCGCGCGCGCGTCGTCAACACCTCGAGCCCGTCGGGCGTCTTCGGGAACGTCGGCCAGACGAACTACGGCGCCGCGAAGGCCGGCATCGCCGCGTTCACGGTGATCGCGGCGCAGGAGCTGCACCGCTACGGCGTCACCGTCAACTGCCTCGCGCCGAACGCGCGGACGCGGATGACCGAGGAGACCTTCGACATGGGCGCGCCCTCGAGAGATGCGTTCGATCCGCTCGACCCGGCAAACATGGCGCCGGTCGTCGTCGCGCTCTGCGCCGACGACGCGCAGGACGTCACGGGCCAGGTCTTCCACGTCTGGGGCAGCTCCGTGAACGCGCTCCGCGGCTGGTCAGCGGGCGAGCTCTTCCAGGCCGACGGCCGCTGGGACGCCGACGCGCTCCTCGCGCAGCTTCTGGAGCGGTTCCCCGACGGCGTCGCGCCGCCCGGCATGGTCGCCGGCATGCAGGCGGCCGGGGGACAGAGCCTCCGAGCGCAAAGTTGAGCCGCCGGCGCATCTACCTGATGCGCCACGCGCAGGTGCGGTACTTCGAGGGCGTCGAGCCGCGGCTCGTGCTGCTGACGGAGGAGGGCCGCCGCCAGGCGGCCGCGGCGCGGGACGCGCTGCAGGACGTGTGCTTCGACCGGGTCGTGACGAGCGGCCTGCCGCGCACGCTCGAGACCGCCGAGATCGTCGCCCCGTACGCGCAGCCCGAGGAGGAGCCCGCGTTCCGCGAGGTCGAGAGCGGTGAGCTCCGTGGGATCGACCCGAACGAGGTGGAGGCGATGATGACGTCGGCGTTCCGCGGCACGGTCCCGCTCTCGCTGCGCTTTTTCGGCGGCGAGACGATCGGCGAGCTGTTCGCGCGCGTCCTCCCCGCGCTCGACGGCCTGCTGGCCGCCGACGGCTGGGAGGTCGCATTGCTCGTGCTGCACGGCGGCGTCAATCGTGCGATCCTCGGCCGCGCGCTGACCGGCGACCGCGTGTTCCTCGGCAACTTCGAGCAGGCGCCCGGCTGCATCAACGTCCTGGACGTCGACGGCGACGGGAACTTCATCGTCCGCGCGGTCAACCACACCCCATACGACCCCGCCCATGTCGCCGCGCCGCGCGAGACGACGATGGAGCAGCTCTGGCGCGAGTATCTCGACGCCCGGAACCGACCGAAGTAGTGCGCGTCGGCTCGACGGAAGCGCACCAAGGAGCCGAGGCGCCGGCTCTGCCGGCGCCGAAAGCGGGTATAGAGTCAGCGCGCGTTGGCCCTGCTCTCGCTCGACGGCGCGTCTCTCAGGTTCGGCGGCATCGTCGCCCTCGACGAGGTCAGCTTCGACGTGGAGCCGCACACGATCTTCGGGCTGATCGGGCCGAACGGCGCCGGCAAGACGACGGCGTTCAACGTCATCACAAGGCTCTACAACGTCGACTCGGGCGACGTGGTCTTCGACGGCAAGTCGCTCCTGCGCACGCCGCCGAGCCGCGTCGTCAACCGCGGGATCGCCCGCACGTTCCAGAACGTCGAGCTCTTCCCGACGATGACGGTGCTCGAGAACTGCCTCGTCGGCGCCCATACCGTCTCCCGCTTCATGTCGGAGCGCGCGATTCGCCGGACGGCGTACGAGACGCTCGAGTACGTCGGTATCGACCGGGTCGCGCATCGCGCCGCCGCCGGCCTGCCGTTCGGGACGCTGAAGCGGATCGAGCTCGCGCGCGCGCTCGTCTCGAAGCCGCGCCTGCTGCTGCTCGACGAGCCGGCGGGCGGCCTCAACCACGAAGAGGTCGAGTCGCTCGCGACGTTCATCCAGCGGCTGCGGGACGAGCTGAAGATCACCGTGCTCCTCGTCGAGCACCACATGAACCTCGTCATGCGCGTCTCCGACCACGTCCACGTCCTCAACTTCGGCCGGACGATCGCAGACGGGCCGCCGCAGGATGTCCAGCGCGACCCCGAGGTGATCGAGGCGTACCTCGGGGGCGAGCTCGAGGACGAGGGGAACGACGCGTGAGCGCACTCCTCGCGCTCGAGGGCGTCGATGCCCGCTACGGGCCGATCCACGCGCTGCACGGCGTCTCGCTGAGCGTCGCGGAGGGCGAGATCGCGGCCGTGCTCGGTGCGAACGGGGCCGGCAAGACGACGACGCTGCGGGCGATCTCCGGAACCGTGCGCCGCAGCGGGACGATCAACTTCGCCGGCCGGCCGCTGCGCGGCGGCCCGGACGCCGTCGCCCGGCGCGGCATCGCCCACGTGCCGGAGGGCCGCGGGACATTTGCGGAGCTGACGGTGTGGGAGAACCTCCGGCTGGGGGCGTACACGCGCCGCGCCGAGAAGGACGACTTCGCCCGGATGCAGCAGTACTTCCCGTGGCTCGAGTCGCGGCGGAGCCAGCAGGCCGGGACGCTGAGCGGCGGCGAGCAGCAGATGCTCGCGCTCGCGCGCGCCTTCATGCAGCGCCCGCGCCTGCTCCTCCTCGACGAGCCGTCGCTCGGCCTCGCGCCGCTGCTCGTCACGGAGATCTTCCGCATCATCCGGGAGCTGAACGAGCGCGAAGGGCTGACCGTCCTCGTCGTCGAGCAGAACGCGCACATCGCGCTGCAGCTCGCGCAGACGGCGTACGTCCTCGAGGTCGGCCGCGTCGCGCTCAATGGCCCGAGCGCGGAGCTCCAGGAGCACGAGTCGATCCGCCGGAGCTACCTCGGCTACTGATGCTCGGGCTGACGCGCAAGACGAAGGTCTCGACGGGCGCCTCGCTGCCGGTGCTCGTCGGGCTCGGCGCGGGCTGCCTCTTCCTCTTGATCGGCTCGCTGAGCTCCGACATCTTCGCGCAGCAGACGGTGGCCGGCCTCGCGCAGGGCGCGATCTTCGCGAGCCTCGCGCTCGCGCTCGTCCTCATCTACCGCGCGACCGAGGTGATCAACTTCGCGCAGGGCGAGATGGCGATGGCGACGACGTACATCGGCTACCAGCTGACGCTCTGGCACGTCACGTACTGGCTCGCGTTCTTCCTGACGCTCGTCATCGCGTTCGTCCTCGGCGTCGTCATCTACGGCGTGCTCATCCGCCCCGTGCAGCACCGGTCGGTGATCGCGCTCGTGATCGTGACCGTCGGCCTCTTCATCCTGATCGACGGGCTCGTCACCTGGAAATGGGGCGCCGACCTGAAGTTCATGCAGGCGCCGTTCGGCAACCAGGTCTACCACGCGGGCGGCGTCTCGTTCTCGCGGCAGGACCTCGGCGTGCTGCTGGTCTCGATCATGTCGGTGATCCTCCTCTGGGTGCTGTTCCAGTTCACGAAGCTCGGCCTCGCCATGCGGGCCGCCGCGCTGCGGCCGGCCGCTGCGTCGCTCGTGGGCGTGCGGGTCGACTGGATGCTCGCGGTCGGCTGGGGCCTCGCGGCCGTGCTCGGCGCGGTCGCCGGCCTGATGACGGAGCCGACGCAGTTCCTGCAGCCGACGATGATGCAGGCGATCCTCCTCTACGCATTCGCGGCCGCGGTGCTCGGCGGGCTGGAGTCGCCGGCGGGCTCGGTCGTCGGCGGGCTCGCGCTTGGCGTCTTCCTGAACCTCGTCGGCCAGTACGTCGGCTTCGCGACCTCCGAGCTGCGGCTGCCGATCGCGTTCGCGGTGCTCCTCGTCGTCCTGCTGCTGAAGCCGACGGGGCTGTTCGGACGGAAGCAGGTGCGGCGCGTATGACGCGCGGCCTCGTCACGCGGTTGACCGTCATCGCGGCCGTCGTCGCCGTGATCGTCCTGCTCGGGTTCTCGATGACGGACTACCACCGCGGCCTCGGCGCGCGCGTCGGCATCTACTTCATCGCGATCCTCGGCCTGAACATCCTCATCGGCTACACGGGCCAGATCTCGATCGGGCACGGCGCGTTCATGGCGATCGGCGGCTACACGACGGCGATCATGTCGAACTACCACCACACGAACCTGATCGCGACGCTGCCCCTCGCGTTCGCCGTGACCTTCCTGTGCGGCATCCTCGTCGGCGTCCCCTCACTGCGCTTCCGCGGCGTCTACCTCGCGCTCGCGACGTTCGCGCTCGCCGTCTCGGTCCCGCAGCTGCCCCTCAAGTGGTCGAAGTGGACGGGCGGGAGCAACGGCATCCGCACGTTCACGACGCCGTCGAACACCTGGCTCTACGAGGTCACGTGGATCTGCGCCGGCCTCGCATTCGTCGCGGCATGGCTGATCCTCCGCGGCCGCACGGGCCGAGCGTTCCGCTCGATCCGGGACAGCGAGATCGCGGCCGCCTCGTCGGGCGTCTCGTTGCCGATCTACAAGACCCTCGCCTTCGGCATCTCGGCGGCCTTCGCCGGGGTCGCCGGATCCCTCTTCGTGCTCGTCACGAACGGGTTCGCCCAGCCGAACGAGTTTGGCGTCATCCTCTCCCTCCAGATCCTGATCGGCGCCGCGGTGGCGGGCCTCGGCTCCCTCTACGGGACGATCGTCGGCGCCCTCTTCGTCGGCCTGCTCCCGCAGCTCTCGAGCGACGCCCCGCTGATCGGCTCCAGCCACGGCCAGGACGTCGTCTTCGGGCTGATCGTGATCCTCGTGATGCTCCTGCTCCCGAACGGGGTCGCGGGGCTGCTCGCGACCATTGACTCGCGAGTCAAATCGGCTATCAAATCGGATCCGACAGCGTCATAATCGGCATCCCCGGCTGCCGGCGGGGACACAACCATGCGTAGGAGGGTCGGATGGGTATGAAGGGCAAGGTGCTGGCGGTCATCGTCGGCGTCGCCTGTGTGGCGGCGATCGCGGTGACAGCCGCCAGCGGCGCGACACGTGCCGAGCCGGGCATCACCTCGAACAGCATCCTGATCGGCGGCACGTTCCCGCTGACCGGAGTCGCATCGCTCTACAAGACGATCCCGGCGGCCGAGAAGGCGTACTTCGACTACATCAACGACACGAAGGGCGGCGTCAACGGCCGGAAGATCAACTTCGAGATCCTCGACGACGCGTACGACCCGTCGAAGACGGTCCCGCTCGTCCAGCAGCTCGTCCAGCAGGACAAGGTCTGGGCGATCTTCGGCAGCCTCGGCACGGCGCCGGGCCTCGCCACGTGGGACTACACGAACACGCAGAAGGTTCCGCAGGTCTTCCTCGCGACGGGCGACTCCTACTGGGGATTCTGCGCCTACAAGAAGTGCGGCGGGAAGTCGTACCCCTGGACGATCAACTGGCAGCCCGACTATCCGGGTGAGGCGAAGCAGTACGGCAAGTACATCGCCGCGAACATGCCGACGGCGAAGATCGGCGTCCTCTACCAGAACGATGCCTACGGCAAGAACTACTACGCCGGGCTTCGCGTCGGGCTCGGGGCGAAGAAGGAGCTGATCGTCGACGCCGAGTCGTACGACGTCACGCAGACGAGCCTGACCCAGCAGATCCTCGCGTTGAAGGCGAAGGGCGCGGACACGTTCGTGATCTTCGCGACGCCGTCGCCGACGATCACCGCGCTCGTCACCGCGACGAAGGTCGGTTGGAAGCCGACGACGTTCATCAACAATGTGTCGGCGAACCGGCTGTTCCTGCTCGCCGCCGCCGGAAACGGCGCGAACGTCGACGGCGTGATCTCGACGAGTTACGTCAAGAGCCCGACGGTGAACAAGTCCGACCCGGGCATGCAGCTCGCCTCTCAGATCATCGGCAAGTACGCGCCTGCACTGCAGGCGAGCTTCGACCGCGGCGACACGAACATCACGTACGGGCTCGGGGTCGCGTGGACGTTCGTCTACGCGCTCGGACGGGCCGGCAAGAATCCGACACGGGCGACTCTCGTGAAGTCGCTGCACAACATGAACACGTCCGCCAATCCGTTCGTCCTCTCCGGGATCAAGATCCAGACCTCGGACAAGGCCGGGCATCGGGACAACTTCCCGATCGAGCAGGAGCAGTTCATCAAGTGGCAGGGGGGCGCCACCGGCGACTGGCAGCCCTTCGGCAAGCTCCTCAGCGGTATCCGTTAACACCGCAGAGGTCGTGGTGATCGGCGGCGGCGCCCTCGGCGCCGCCGCCGCCTTTCACTTGCGCCGGCTGGGCGTGGACGACGTCGTCCTCGTCGAGCGCGACGTGCTCGCGTCCGGGTCGACCTCGAAGTCGGCCGGCGGCATCCGCGCCCAGTTCGCAGACGAGCTGAACATCCGGATCGCGCTCCGCTCGCTCCTGGAGTTCGAGGCGATGGCCGACGAGATCGACCTGCGCCAGGACGGCTATCTCTTCCTGCTCGACAACGAGGACGACCTGCGCGGCTTTCGCGATGCGGTCGCGCTCCAGCAGTCGTTCGGAGTGCCGACGCAGGAGCTCACTCCCGCCGAGGCGGCGGCGATCGTGCCGCAGCTCGTGGTCGACGACCTGCTCGCGGCGACGTACTGCCCGCGCGACGGCTACGCGACGCCCGAGGCGGTCGTGCAGTGGTATGCGCGCGAGTCGGGGGCGCAGATCCTGCAGTCGTGCGCCCTGACGGGAATCGACGTGCGGGACGGCGTCGTGCACGGCGTCGAGACGACGCGCGGGACGATCGCGACCGGCTGCGTCGTCTGCTGCGCCGGAGCCTGGTCGGCGGAGGTGGCGGCGTTCGCCGGCGTCGAGCTCCCGGTCGAAGGGCTGCCCCGTTGGATGTGGTTCACGCCGCAGGACGGCGGCTTGCCCGAGCACGTCCCGCTGACGATCGACTTCTCGAGCGGCTTCTACTTCCATCGCGAGGGACCGGGGCTCGCCTTCGGCGGCCGGTCGCAGGACGTCTCGGAGGAGGCGGTGCGCCGGCTGCCGGCGCTCGGCGACCTGCCGGTGCAGTCGTCGTGGTGGGGCTACTACGACGTCTCGCCCGATTGGAACGCGCTCGTGGGCGAGGCGCCGGACGTCTCGCGGTTCCTGTACGCGACCGGGTTCTCCGGGCACGGGTTCCAGCAGGCGCCCGCGGTCGGCGAGCACATCGCCGAGCTCGTCGTCGGCGCGACGCCGACGCTCGACCTCTCCCCTTTCGCGGCGACGCGCTTCGCCGAGGGCGCCGCGCGGCCGGAGCGCTTCACGGTCTAGGCGGCGCGCCAGGCGTCGCAGATCGCCGTCACGTGGCCGATGTCGGTGCCGCAGCAGCCGCCGAGCACGTGCAGCGCCGGGAGGCGCGACCGCAGGCCGAGGTACCGCACCGCCAGGTCGTCCGGATCGCCGCTGTCGAGCGTCTCGGAGGCGTCGAGCTCCTCGTGGCTCTTCGTCGACGCGTTCGCGCGCAGCGCGTGGATCCGGTCCCTCGCCGCCCCGGCCGGGAGCGCGCCGTCGAAGTGCGTCGGGTGCGCGCAGTTGATCATGAAGCCCAGCGCCGCGCCGTCGGTCGCCCGGTCGACCGCCTCGATCGCGTCCTCGATCGAGACGCCGCTCGGAAGAAGCCCGTCCGTCTCGACGGTGAAGCCGATGACGACCGGGACGCCGGCCGCCGTCGCCGCCCGGACGATGCCGATCGCTTCGTCGACGTAGGTGAGCGTCAGCGCCGCCGCGCGCACGCAGCCGCTGTCTGCGAACGCGCGCAGCTGCGGGGCGTGGTAGCGCTCCGCCTCGTCGGCGGTCATGCGCATCGTCGGACGGTATGCGTCGCCGCGCGGGCCGATGCACCCCTCGACGACGACCGCCTCGCGACCGGCACGAAGCTCCTCGAGAAACGACACGGCCGCGCGATTCACCGCCGCCAGACGGTCTTCGTCGTACCCGAGCAGCGCTCCCCACTCGAGGTTCGCGCGCCAGGTCGGCGTCGACAGGACGAACCCGACGCCGCGGTCGTCGGAGAGCTGGAGGAACGGCTCGTAATACCGGCGCAGAGCCGTCCGGCCCTCGTCGGTCTCGAGCAGCGGAAACGCGGCGAAATGCGGCAGGTCGATGCCCTCGTGGAAGAGGAGCACGGTCTCGAGGCCGGCGTCGGTGAGGAGCAGCTCAGTCATGGCGCAGCAGCCAGTCTCCCACGACCTGCATGTAGCGCTCCCGCTCCTCGACGTGCGGCGTGTGCGACGACTCCTCGAAGACGACCCATTCGGAGCCTGGAATGCCCTCGAGCAGCGTCTGCTGCAGCGCCGGGGTCGCCTCGTCGTGCCGGCCGGACACGACGAGCGTCGGGACGCGGATGTCGCCGAGGCGGTCCTTCGACTGCCAGTCCTTGATCGAGCCGATGACGTGGAACTCGCTCGGCCCGTTCATCGTGTGGTACACGGTCGGGTCGCGTTCGATCCATGCGAACGACTCGACGACCTCGTCGGGCCACGGGTCGAGCCGGCAGAGGTGGCGCCGGTAGAAGACGTCGCATGCCTCCGCGTACTCGGGATCGTCGGTCGTCCCGGCCGCCTCGTGTCGCTGCAGGGTCGCCTGGACGTCCGACGGCAGCTCGGCGCGCAGGCCGTTCGCAGCCGTGACGAAGTCCGGGAACGACGCAGCCGTGTCTGCGAGCACCAGCGATCGCAGCCCCTCCGGTTGCGTGAGCGCGTACTCCTGCGCGAGGAAGCCGCCCCAGGACTGGCCGAGCACGTGGTGGCCCGAACGAAGATCGAGCGCAGCGACGAGGTTGTGCAGCTCCCGCACGAAGAGGTCGACCGTCCAGAAGTCGGCGCCGCGGTCGGGGAAATGCGTGCTGTGGCCGTTGCCGAGCTGGTCGTAGTGGACGACCGCGCGTCCGGTGCGTGCGAGGTCGGCGAGCGACAGGACGTAGTCGTGCGTCGCGCCCGGCCCGCCGTGGAGGACGATGAGCGGCGTCGCGTCGCCGTCGCCGGTGACGCGGTACCACGTCTCGCCGTCCTCGAATGGGACCGTGCCCTCTCTCACGTGAACGGAGCTTGACACGCGAAGCGCTCGCACGCATACACAGCCGGCTTCCCGCCGACGAAGCCCTTGCCGGCGAGCAGCGGAATCTCGTCGTCGGGGCCGAAGGCGACGACCGCGTTCGCATCGAGCTCGGCGAGTGCGCGCCGCGCGACCTCGTCGGACGGCGAGCCGATGATCGCGAGCTCGCGCGGCGGCGAGAGATGAAGGTCGAGCGCGCAGAGCGCCCAGCCGAACGCGGAGGGCGCCCGCGGGATGAGGTCGCGCACGAGCCGCAGGACGCCGACCGCCCGACGCTCGAGCTCGCCGTCGCCCCAGATGCGCGCGAGGCGGAGGAGGACGAACGCGAGCATCGAGTTGCCCGACGGCATCGGGTTGTCGTCGAGATCCTTCTGGCGCGCGACGAGCGCTTCGCCGTCGGCCGGCGTGAGGAAGAACCCGCCGTGCTCGTCGTCCCCGAACAGGTCGATCGCGAGCAGCGCGAGCCGCCGCGACTCGCGCAGCCAGCGCAGATCGCCGGTTGCGACGTGCAGCTCGTAGAGCCCGTGCGCGACGTGCGCGTAATCCTCGAGGTAGCCCGTGCCCTTCGCCGCCCCGTCGCGCCACGTCCGGTGCAACCGGCCGCCCTCGGCCGACAGCGGCCCGAGCAGGAACGCGGCGAGCTCGCTGCCGGCGTGCACCCAGTCGTGGCGGTCGAGCCGCCGCCCCGCTTCCGCGAGTGCGGCAAGCATCAGGCCGTTCCAGCCGGCGATCGCCTTGTCGTCGCGGAGGGGCTGCGGCCGCTGCGAGCGGATCTCGAGCAGGCGCGCACGCTCGCCCGCCGTGAGCTCGCCGCGCAGGACGTAGCGGCCGTGCTCGAACGGCTGCAGCAGCTCGTCGCGGCCGGGGCCGATCGCCGCGACGAGCTCCGCCGGCGTCCACGAGTACGTCAGCCCCTCGACGCCGTCGGTGTCCGCGTCCTGCGCGGACGCGAAGCCGCCGTCGTCGAGGCGCAGCTCGCGGAGGCAGTACTCGACCGTGTGCTCGACGACCTCGTCGTGGCCGGCATGCAGGTAGGCGGGGATGAGCAGCGCGTTGTCGTAGAGCATCTTCTCGAAGTGCGGGACGAGCCACCGCTCGTCGACCGAGTAGCGGTGAAACCCGCCGCCGACGAGGTCGTACATCCCCCCTGCGGCCATTCGCTCGAGCGTCGGCGCGACCAGGTCCTCCACCCCACGGCGCCCGAGAAACGCGAGCGTCGATGCCGGCGGGAACTTCGGCGCGTGGCCGAACCCGCCCCAGCGTGCGTCGAACTGCCGGCGGAGCACGGCGATCGACTCGGCGAAGACCGCATCCGACAACGGCTCGCGCGACGGCGCGACCCGCGCGTTGTCGCGAAGGGCCTCGACCATAGCCGCCGCCTGCTGGGCGACGGCGTCCCGCTGCTCGCGGTAGGCCTCGGCGAGCGCGACGAGCACCTGGCCGAACGACGGCATCCCATGCCGCGGCTCCGGCGGGTAGTACGTCCCGCCGAAGAACGGCTCGCCGTCGGGCGTGAGGAAGACGGTCATCGGCCAGCCGCCGTGGCCGCGGTTGAATGCCACGACGGCGTCCATGTAGATCGAGTCGACGTCGGGCCGCTCCTCGCGGTCGACCTTGACGTTGACGAAGTGCTCGTTCATCAGCTGCGCCGTCGCCTCGTCCTCGAACGACTCGTGCGCCATCACGTGACACCAATGACAGGCGGCGTAGCCGACGGACAGGAGGATCGGCTTGTCCTCGGCACGGGCGCGCGCGAAGGCCTCCTCCCCCCACGCGTACCAGTCGACCGGGTTGTCCGCGTGCTGGAGGAGGTACGGGCTCGTCTCGTGCGCGAGGCGGTTCATCGCGCGTACGCCATCAGCGTCGCGTGACGGCGGAAGCCGATCGACTCGTAGAGCGCGCAGGCGCCGTCGGTCATGCAGTAGACGATCGCCTGGCGTCCGCCTTCGTCGTGCCAGCGCGCGAGCGCGGCGAGGCAGACGGCGGCGCCGAGGCCGCGCCGCCGGAACTCGGCACGCACGCCGACCGGCTCGAGCTCGCCGACACTGTTGGCGTCGTCCGGCCAGAGCAGTGCGTAGGCCGCGAAGCGGCCGTCCGGCGCCTCGATGACCCAGTCGAGCGAGGCGCGGTAGGGCCACGCGGCGCGGACGTTGACGTAGCTCGACTCCGTGACGCGCGACGGCGCCCAGACGTCGCGGTGCACGGCGACGCGCTCGGCGAGGTCGCTCTCCTCGATCGGACGCTCGCGGAACCCGTCGGGAAGCACCGGGAGCTCCGGCCGCTCCGCCAGGTCTCGTGCGTAGAAGTGCAGAGCCTCGCCGGGCGCGGCGAAGCCGTGACGGACGAGGATCGACCGCGTCTGCGCGTCGTCCTCGAATGCGTAGGCCGTCTGCGCGCGCGGCTCGTCGAGGATCTCGTCGAGCAGGTCCTTGTGGTCGCGATGGACGTCGCAGTCGAGCGTGCCGCGATCG
>DATCJJ010000007.1:0-6304 GCA_036562845.1 Gaiellaceae bacterium
CGGCAGGGCCGCATCGGGACGTACGCGATCTTCTGGAACCACGAGGCGATCCAGGCCGGCGCGACCTTCGCGCTGAACGACGACGACTGGATCTTCCCGTCGTACCGCGAGTCCGCGATCGGGCTCGTGCGCGGGCTGCCGCCCGAGACGATCCTGCAGTGGTGGCGCGGTCACCCGTCGGGCTGGTGGAACCCCGCCGACTGGAACGTCGCCTCGATCGCGGTCCCGATCGCCAGCCACGTGCCGCACGCTGCAGGTCTCGCGTGGGGCAAGAAGCTACGCGGCGAGAGCGGAGTCGCGATGGCGTTCTTCGGTGACGGCGCGACGAGCGAGGGGGAGTTCCACGAGGGGGTCAACCTCGCGGCCGTGATGAACGCGCCGGCGGTATTCGTCTGCAACAACAACCAATGGGCGATCTCGACGCCGCTCGAGGCGCAGACGCGCGCCGAGACGCTCGCCGACAAGGCGGTCGGGTACGGGATACCCGGAGTGACTGTGGACGGGCTCGACGTGCTGGCGGTCTACGGTGCGGCACGCGACGCGGTCGAGCGCGCGCGCTCCGGCGGCGGGCCGACGCTGATCGAATGCGTCCACTACCGCGCCGCGCCGCATGCGACCGCCGACGATCCGAGTGCCTACATCGACCAGGCACGCGTCGACGAGGAGCGGGCGAACGAGTGCGTCGGACGCTTCGAGCGCCTGTTGCTCGACGCGGGCATCCTCACGGAGGAGCGCGCCGAGGCAACACGCAAGGACGCCGAGGACCTGATGCGTGCCGGGATCACGGCGGCGGAGGCGGAGCCGCCCGCCGATCCGGAGCTCGTGTTCACGCACGCGTACGTCGACCCGCCGGAGAACTTCCGCAATGGCTGAGCTCACGCTCGTCGAGGCGGTCAACGACGCGCTGCACACCGAGCTCGCGCGCGACGACGACGTGATGGTCCTCGGCGAGGACGTCGGGCGCGCCGGGGGCGTGTTCCGCGCGACGGCCGGGCTGCGAGACCGCTTCGGGCCGGATCGCTGCGTCGACACGCCGCTCGCCGAGGCCGGCCTTCTCGGCGGTGCGGTCGGTCTCTGCATGGCCGGCTGGCGACCCGTCGTCGAGATGCAGTACGACGCGTTCTCGTACCCGTCGCTGAACCAGCTGATCACGCATGTCGGCCGTTATCGGTGGCGCACCGGCGGCCGCATGGAGTTCCCGCTGACGATCCGCATGCCGTACGGCGGCGGCGTCCGTGCCCCCGAGTTGCACGACGACTCGCCCGAGGCCTACTACGTGCACACACCGGGGATCAAGGTCGCGATCCCGTCGACGCCTGCGGATGCGAAGGGACTGCTCGCCGCGGCGATCCGCGATCCCGATCCCGTGGTCGTGCTCGAGCCCAAGCTCGTGTACCGCACCTCGCGCGGCGAGGTGCCCGAGGGGGAGCACGTGGTCCCGCTCGGCGAGGCGCGCATCGCGCGCGAGGGAAGCGACGTGACGCTGATCGCGTACGGCGCGATGGTGCCCGTGTGCGAGGAGGCCGCCGATTCGCTCGACGTGTCCAGCGAGATCATCGACATCCGCTCGCTGCGCCCGCTCGACGAGCGCACGATCCTCGCCTCGGTCGCGAAGACGGGCCGCGTCGTGATCGTGCACGAGGCGCCGCGCACCGCGGGTTTCGGCGCCGAGCTCGCCGCGCTGATCGCAGAACGCTCCATCTTCGACTTGCAGGGACCGGTTCTCCGGGTGACGGGGTACGACGTTCCGTATCCGTACTGGACGATCGAAGACGCGTACATGCCGTCGGCCGAGCGGGTCGTGGCCGCCGTACGATCACTTCTGTGATCCATGAGTTGCCGTTCGAGCGCCGGACGCTCCACGGGCACTTCTCGCGTGACCTCGAGCCGGTGCTCACCGTCGATCCCGGCGACACGGTGCGCTTCGCGGCTCCGAACGCGGGCTGGTGGCTCGACGACGAGACGCGATTCGCGCCCATCTCGTCACCCGAGGACGACGGGCACGCGCTTGCCGGCCCGATCGAGGTGCGCGGCGCGACGGAGGGGCGGACGCTCGCCGTGCAGATCGACGAGGTCGTTCCCGGGCCGTGGGGCGAGACGTTCGGCGACGGTGTCCGCGTGCGGTGGGAGCTCACCGACGGGATCGGCTCCGCCCTCGGCCGCCGTGTGCAGCTCGCGCCGTTCCTCGGCGTCATGGGCATGCCGCCGGTCGGTCGCGGCGTCCATTCGACGGTGCCCCCGCGCCCGCAGGGCGGGAACATCGACTGCAAGGAGCTCGTCGCCGGGGCAACGCTCTTCCTGCCGGTGCCGTACGACGGTGCCTGCTTCTCGGCCGGCGACGGGCACGCCGCCCAGGGCGACGGCGAGGTCAGCGGCACCGCGATCGAGTGCCCGGCCCGCGCGCAGCTCACCCTCGACCTTCGCGACGACCTCGCGCTCGACTGGCCGTGCGCTCGCATCGACGGCGCGTGGCTGACCTTCGGCTTCGACACCGACCTGACCGCAGCCGCGTGGAAAGCGAACGAGGGCATGCTCGACCTGCTCGAGCGCGAGCACGGGCTCGATCGCCCTGAGGCGCTCGCGTTCGCGAGCGTCGTCGCCGACCTGCGGGTGACGCAGCTCGTGAACGGTGTGCTCGGCGTGCACGCCGTGCTCCGCGACGACGCAGTGAGGTGAGCGAGCGGCTTCGTCTCTGGCTCGAGCGCGACCGGCGCGGCGCCGGCTACCACTTGCGGGATGCGGCCAGCGGCGAACGCGTCGACTGGGAGGATGCGCGTCTGCGCGTGATCGCGGTGGCGGGCGTGTCGTTCCGGCCCGAAGCCGTGACGGATTCCTCGTTCGACCCGGGCGTGCGGCTGGCGCTCGTGCCCGAGCCGGAGAACGAGCACGACCCGAATGCGATCGCCATCTGGAACGAGGAGCGCACGCTGCAGGCCGGGTACGTCCCCCGCGAGATCGCGCCGGAGCTCGCCGGCGACGAGCTCGCGGTCTCGCTCTGGCGGGCCGGTGCCGAAGGTCTCCGCGTGCTGCTCGTGCCAGCCGGGTCGTGGGTGGGCCGGCCGCGGCGGTGAGCTAGCCTCCGCGTCCGTGCCGTACGAGTTCAAGCTGCCGGACCTCGGCGAAGGGCTGACGGAGGGAGAGATCGCGCGCTGGCTCGTCGCCGAAGGCGACGAGATCGCCGAGGACGCCCCGCTCGTCGAGATCGCCACCGACAAGACCACGGTCGAGATCCCCTCGCCGGCCGCGGGCCTCGTCACGAAGATCCTCGTCGCCGAAGGCGACGTCGTCCCGGTCGGGACGGTGCTCGTCGTGATCGGCGGCGACGCGGCTTCCGCAGCCGTGGCGCCCGCCGCGACCCGGGCAAGTAACAGTCTGTTACAAACGTCGCCGGCCCCTGCCGGGCGGCTGCAAGCGACGCCGCTCGTGCGCCGCGTCGCCCAGGAATTGGGAGTCGACCTGAGTTCGGTCACCCCGACCGGGCCGGGCGGTCGCCTCACCGAGGGGGATGTCCGCGCGGCTGCCGGAGGAGCTAGTAACAGTCTGTTACAAGCATCCGAGGGGCGCCGCGAGAAGGTGCGCGGGATCCGGCGGCAGATCGTCGAGCACCTCGGCCGTGCGCACCGAGAGGTGCCGGCGGTGACCTTCGTCGAAGAATGCGACTTCACGCATGTCGACCTGAAGCTCTTGCTGCCGACGGTGCTGCGCGCGACCGCTGCGGCGCTCAAGGAGTTCCCTGAGCTCAATGCGCGGCTCGAGCGCGACGAGATCGTGTATCTCGACCGCTACGACCTCGGGATCGCGGTGCAGACCGATGCCGGCCTCGTCGTCCCCGTCGTTCGCGGCTGCGATACGCGCAGCATCGACGAGCTCCGCGCCGACGTGGATGCGCTCGCCGAGAGGGCTCGCGCCGGAGCACTATCACCTGAAGAGCTTCGCGGCTCGACGTTCACCGTGACGAGCGCCGGCAAGCTCTCCGGGCTCTTCGTCACCCCGATCGTCAATCACCCCGAGGTCGGGATCCTCGGCGTTCACCGCGTCGCGCCGCGTCCCATCGTCCTCGACGGCGAAGTCGTCGTTCGACCGATGGGGAACATCAGCACGACGTTCGATCACCGCGTTGTCGACGGCGCACGTGCGGCGCAGTTCACGCTCAGCGTGATCGAGAAGCTGCAGTCCGCTTAAGCGGTCACGGCGAGGTGCTGGTCGAGCATCGCCTCGATCTTCGGCGCGCTGACGCGACCCGTCAGACGCGCGACCGCTTTGCGCTCGACGACGAGCACGAGCGTAGGCACGTCCTCAACACGCAGCTTCTTGGCAACCGCAGGCGAACCATCGACGTCGACCTGCACGACGCGCAGACGGTCGCGTTCCTTCCGCGCGAGGTGCGCGACGAGGCTCTCCATACGGCGCGCCGGCCCGGAGCGGGCCGACGTGAAGAAGACGAGTTGCGGGCGGGGGTCGCCGTTCACGCCACAGTCCTGCCCGATCACGGCCCGTGTGTAACCTCGCGGGCGTGGGGGACTGGTACACGGTCGGGATCCTCGTCGGCCTCGGCGCCTCGATCGGGGTCGCCGCGACGGGTGCCCTCCGGCGGGCGCTCGCAGGGCTCGTCGTCGCCATCGTCGCAGCGGTTGCGATCGGGCTCGTCTTCGGCCAGTGGGACGAGGCGGCCGGCGGTGCGGCAGGCGCGGTCTGCGGCGCGCTCGGCTCGGCACCACTCGTGCTCGGCACGCTGAGGCGCGGCGGCACACGCGGAGGGACGGCCCTGTTGCTGATGCTCGCCGCGCTCGTCGGCGCAGCGCTCGCGTTCGTCCCCGTGCTCGGGTACCTCGAAGCCGTCGCGGTGCCGGCCCTCGGCGCACGGCTGCGGTCGCGCGCGCCGGAGCGGCATGCCGGGCTCCGATCGCTTGCCAAGGACTGACGCCTCGCAGGCGAAGCCAAAGCCGGTCGTTCTCGTCATCGTCGACGGGCTGACGCCGTCCGCGTTCGAAGCGGCAGACACGCCCGCGCTGCGCTTCCTCGCCGACCACGGCCAGTACCGCCGCGCGGTGTCGACTTTCCCGTCGCTCACCCCGGTGTGCCTCAGCTCGATCGCGACGGGCTCGCATCCCGACGGGCACTACATCCCGCACCTCGTCTGGTGGCATCGCGGCGAGCAGCGGCTCGTCGAGTACGGCTCGTCGTTCGCTGCGATCCGCGCCGCGGGGTTCACGCGCTCGCTGCGCGACACGATCGTCGATCTGAACGCGAGGCATCTGTCGCGCAGCATCGAGACCGTGTTCGAGACGCTCGAGGACGCCGGCCTGACGACCGCTGCGATCAACATCACGTGCTACCGCGGGCGGTCGCGGCACCTCGCCACGATCCCGGGCGCGCCGGCGGTGTACGGCCCGAAGAGGTTCTTCTGGTACTCGCTCTACGAGAGCGACCGCACCGGTGCACCGATCGCAGTGCGCAACCGTGCGCTCGGGTCGATCGATGCGTACGCCGCGTGGGTCGGACGCTGGCTCGTCACGCGCGACGGCTTCGACCTGCTCGCCTACTACCTGCCCGACTACGACTACGCCTCGCACGCTGCCGGGCCCGACAGCTCGCAGGAAGCACTCGAGCGGTCCGACGCTGCGATCGGTGCTCTGCTCGACGCCGCGGGCGGACCGGAGGCGTTCCTCGAGCGGTACGCGGTGATCGTGTGCTCGGACCATGGCCAGTCGAAGGTCGATCGCGCTGCACGCCTCGACGTCGGCGACGACATGCTCACCGCGTCGAACCGTGCGGCGATGGTCTACACCGACGAGCCACGGCGGATCGCCGAGCGACTCGACGGCGAGCCTTCCGCCGGGATCGTCGTCTTTCGCGAGGACGATCGTGTCATCGCGAGGCGAGACGGGGACGAGGACGACGCGATCCTCGATGCGGTTCCCGACGGCCGTCTGCGTGCCGCAGCCGCGCTTGCGAACCCCAACGCGGGCGAAGTGCTCGTCTCCGCCGCACCCGGCTGGGAGTTCTACGACCTCGCGGGGCGGCACCACCTCGGCGGCGGGAGTCACGGCTCGCTGGAGCCTGCCGACTCGCTCGTCCCGATGCTCTCGATCGGGCTCGGACCACCTCCCGAGTCGATCGCGGGAATCAAGGATGCGATCGTGCGCCACTTTGCAGTCCCCGGCGCGTAGTACCCTCGCCCGCGTGTCCGCCCTCGGCGCTCGGACCGCGGAAGCCCTCCGCAGGCCGCACAACTGGATCGAGCTCGCCAAGTTCGGCGTCGTCGGCGCGGTCGGCTTCGCGATCAACATCGCGATCTATCAAG
>DATCJJ010000024.1:0-17027 GCA_036562845.1 Gaiellaceae bacterium
GTGGGAGGTCGCACCGGACGCAGACGACTCCCCTCTCCCCGACCGTGCGACGCTGCTGTCGCCGTTCGACCGCCTCATCCACGACCGTGCGCGCGCGGAGCGGCTCTTCGACTTCTACTACCGGCTCGAGATGTACGTGCCGAAGGCGAAGCGCGAGTACGGCTACTACGTCCTGCCCCTGCTCGTCGGCGACCGGATCGTCGGCCGCGCTGAGCCCGTGTGGCACAAGGAGGAGCGGAGGCTCGAGCTGCTCGGCGCGTGGGGCGACACGTCGCGGCTCGACGAGGCTCTGGCGTCGCTGCAGGCCTGGCTCAGTCGCTGAGCGGGCGGGCCTTGTCGAGAATCCGGTCGACGGTCTTCCGGTCGGCCCGCAACGCTACGCCGACGAGATCGAGATCGTCGGCGCGGACGACTGCGACGGCGGCGCGGTTCGCCTCGTCGTCCAGCGTGTCGAACAGCTCGCGCGTGAAGATGGCGAGCTCTTGGACGCCGCGCGCACGCGCGCGGTCGTAGGCACGCCGCACACCTGCTGCGTCTGCGCCGAAGACCATGACCGGCTCGCGCAGCATCGGTAGGTACTCGTTTCCGTCAGCGTCGCGATACCGCTCGCCGACAGTGCCGAAGCCGCTGAACAGGAACGCGGCGACGTTCACCTTCTGCCAGGTCGGCAGGCTCTCGTCGAGGACGATCGCAATCTTCGTGTCGAACGTCGGGGTCATGCGTGCTGGATCGCCACCATCGCCGCGACCGTCCACGCGATGATCTCCTGCGGCGGCTGCTCGATCCGGTTCGGCCGCTCGTTGACCTCGTCGTACACGTCGACGATGCGGCGTGTGATCAAGTCCGCGCCGTGGTCACCGCCGGCCACGAACTCGGGCAGGCGGTGCGTCGCCTCGCACACGGCGGCGAGTCGGCGTCGCAGCTCCTGCGCCTCGTCGACGAAGCCGCGATGGTCGAGGCCGAGCGAGATGAGGTAGTTGTCGATGCCCCAGACGGTGCCGTTGTGGTAGCTGCGCGGCCGGAAGCGCGCCTCGCGGCTCGAGAGCGTGCGGATGCCGGCATCGGCGAGGAGCTCCTCCGAGAAGAGCAGCCGGACGATGCCCCGCTGCCGGTCGTCGCGCCCGTCGAGCAGCCGTGACCCGAGCAGCCAGCCCATGTTCGACGCCTGCGTCGCGATCGGCCGCGGAGCGCCGGAGGCGGGATCGCGGTCGACGCCGATCGCATAGAAGTCACCGAGCCAGAGGTGCTCCTCGACCGCCCGCTCGAGCCGCCCGGCGGCACGCAGCGGCACCTCGGGGTCGGCATGGAACGGGCTCGCGTCCACCAGCGCGTCGTAGGCGAGCGCCTGCACCTCGAGCGACGCGACGGGCGCGTGGTGGTTGCAGACGGCGCCGTCGGCGTGCGACATGCTGTCCCAGCTGTCCTTCCAGACCTGGTTCTCGAGCCCGTCGGGGTTGCGGCGCAGGTGGCTCAGCAGCCCGAGCTCGTCGCCGGCGAGCCGGTGCAACAGCCAGTCGACCGCCGCGTCCAGTGCGTGGTGCACCTCCGTGCGGAACGACGGGCGCCGCCCGATCGCGCGCACGGCGGCGCGGATGAAGAGCGGCGTCGCATCGACGGTCCCGTAGTACGGGAAGCCCCAGACGCCGGGCGTCTCGGGCGGCCGAATCTCATGCGGGATCCGGCCCGGCTCCTCCTCCTTGAACGCGTCGTCGACCGTTCCCTGGAAGCGTGCAAGGTGGAGCACCGTCGCCTCGAGCAGCTTCGGGAAGAGCTCGCTCAGGATGAGCGCGACGGTCAGCGAGTCGCGGCCGAAGACGATCTCGAACAGCCGCAGCGCCGGTTCGTCGGCGTTCGCCGCGGTCGCGCGGGAGGCGATCGCGGGGCCGTTGTCGCCGATCTCCTCGGGCCGCTCGACGCCGGCAAGCTTGCAGAGCTCCGTCAGCGGGTCGGGCATCGCGGGAGGATCGACGAGGTCGAGCTCCTGCACCCGCGCGAGCCGCTCCCCCGGGAGGAGCCTGATCTCGTCGCTCACGCCCGTTCCAGCGCGAGCCGGCCCGCGAACCCTGCGAGGAACAGGCTCGTGATCCCGTCGAGGACGCGGCGCGCACGCGTCCTCGCGAGCCAGCGCCGCGCGTATTCGACGCCGCCGACGACGACGAGCAGCCAGACGAGCCCGAGCACGGCGTGCGTCAGCGCGAAGACGAGCAGGACGGCGGGCGCCGTCGACGTCGTGACGAACTGCGGCAGCACGGCGACGTAGAACGCGAGCACCTTCGGATTCGTGATGTTCGAGAGGAAGCCCTGCCGGAAGCCGTGCGCGCGCGGAGGGTCGACAGCCGGCCGTTCCGCTCCCGGCCGGATTGCCGACCGCGCCGCCTGCGCCGCGAGATAGAGCAGGTAGGCGACGCCGCACCAGCGGATCGTCTCGAAGAGCGGCTGCGAGCGGACGATCAGCGCGCCGAGGCCGGCCGCCGACGCCGCGCCCTGGCACGCGTTGCTCGTCGAGATCCCGAACGCGGTCGCGCGGCCCCGGCGGGCACCGCCGGCGAGCGTGTTCTTGACCGTGACGGCGAAGTCGGGCCCCGGGACGAGGATGACGACGACGGCGAAGCCGACGAACTCGGCGTACGCGCGCAGGTCCATGCCGAGGTTCTAGCGCGAACGGACGGTGTACCGCAGCACCTTCGACCCCGCCGTGCGCCCGTCGAGCGACCGCGCCACGGCGACGACGTCGACCTTCGCGCCGTCCTTGAAGCGGGCCGGGTCGAGGAAGGCGCGGTAGGGCGGCTCCGGGTCGTTTGCGAGGAGCGTCCACCGCCCGTTGCGATAGACGCCGAAGGCGACGCTCAGCGGCTCCGCCGTCCCGACGGCCGCATGCACCGTCCAGAGATTGCTCTGCGCGTCGGCAGTGACCGTCAACTGCGGCTTCGGCGGAGCGCTGACCTGCACCTGGTGCCGCGCCTCGAGCACAGTGGCGATCAGCGGATCGACCCGCACCGCGAGCTTGCCCGTGCCGCTGCTGTGCGCGCCGACGTCGCCGCGGAGCGGGCGCCAGTCGGACGCGATCGTCGACGTCTGGACGTTGAGGGTCGTCGCAACGCCCCCGCTGTTCAGACCGACGATCGTCTCCCGGCGCGTCGACGGGTCGATGCGGCTGACGACGAGGAGCGGGCCTCTCGCGTAGCGGACGATCGTCCACCCGCCGTCGAGCGCAGGGTCGGCCGCCCGCAGCGACGACAGCTCCTCGAGGTGCTTCTCGAGCGGGTGGTCGACGACCTCGAACGACGACTTCTTGCCGATCGGCGGCCAGCCGACGCGCTCCTCGGTCTGCCAGTCCGCGACCTTCGTCGCGAACATGTCCTCGCGCGCCGCCTGGTCGCCGCCGCTCCCGAGCATCCCGACCTCGTCGCCGTCGTAGACGACCGGCGTGCCGCGGAGGAGGTAGAGCACGTCGTACGCGAAGAAGAGGCGCGACAGCAAGTCGAAGCCCGTGCCGACGCCCGCCTGTGCGACCTGGTACGCCGCACGTCCCAGGTCGTGGTTGCCGAGGAACGTCGCGGGCGACGGCACGACATCGGACGCCGTCCGGAAGTAGTCGTCGTCGGCGAACAGCTTTGCGAGCTGCGACGCGTCGACCTGCCCGGCCGTGAAGTGCACAACCGTGTCCTGGAACGGGAAGTCGAGGACGTTCGGCAGCCCGCGGTCGCGCACGAAGGTCGAGAGCTGCAGGGGATCGGTCGTCGAGACCTCGCCGAAGATCTGGAAGTTCTCGACGCCTGCGCTGCGCGCGGCGGCGAGGATCTTCGGCACCCAGATCCCGAAGAAGCCGGCATTGACGTGGCGTGCGGTGTCGACGCGGAACCCGTCGAGCTTGTACTTCTTCACCCAGCCGGCATAGATCGCTGCGAGCCCGTTGACGACGACCGGCTTCTCCGTGAACAGGTCGTCGAGGCCGAAGAAGTCGCCCTGCTCGAGGCACTGCTCGTCGCACGGCCCGCTGAAGGTGAGGTCGCCGCGGTCGTGGTAGTTCGTCGGGTCGTTCAGCCACGCCGGGCGCTTGATCGCCGGAGCGACGGTCGGCGGATTCGGCATCGTCTTCGCGCTCAGGCACGGAAACGTCGTGCCGCCGACGTACTTCGCCGGA
Organism: Gaiellaceae bacterium; assembly: GCA_036562845.1. Lineage (GTDB taxonomy): Bacteria > Actinomycetota > Thermoleophilia > Gaiellales > Gaiellaceae > Palsa-739. Next base: position 4,145 of record DATCJJ010000024.1, read on the forward strand.
TCGAACACCTTGCCGTGGCAGTCGCGGTACGGCTTCGACTGATAGGCCGGGTTGGACAGCTGGACGACATCGCCCGTGTGGTTGACGACTGCGTCGAGGATCACCTTCAGGCCGAGGGCGTGTGCGCGCGAGACGAACGCCCCGAAGTCCGCGTCGGTTCCGAGGTGCGGGTCGACATGGAGGAAGTCGTCGATCCAATAGCCGTGGTACGCGGCGCTGCCTCCCTGCACGGTGTTCTGGCCGAAGGGCGGCGTGATCCAGATCGACGTGAAGCCGAGCTGCTTGATCCGGTCGAGGTGCGCGGTCAGGCCCTCGAGGTCGCCGCCGTGGAAGTACGCGGTCGACGTCGGGTCGTAGCCCGTGATCTCGGGGCCGCCGGCCTTGCCGCCGCGGTCGTTCGACGGATCGCCGTTCGCGTAGCGGTCGGTCATCACGAAGTAGATCCGCTGCCCCGCCAGGCCGGACGCGCGCGGAGCGCTGCCGAAGACGCCGCCGTGCGGCGCCTCGGGCGGGCCGCCGCAACCCGCGAGCGCGAGCACGGCGACCGCCAAGAGTGCGAGCGCGCTAGCGGAGCGGCTCACCGCTCGACTCGTCGAAGAAGTGGAGCCGAGCGGGGTCGATTGCCACCGGCACCGTGTCGCCGATGGTGAGCGTGGCGTGCGGGGGGAACTCCGCGACGAGGTTCGGCTGCGTGCCGCCGACTGCGGCCGCGACGTTTCCCTCCGCGTCCTTCACGGTCTCTTCCTCCCGCGCGAGGGCCATCGCGTCGATCCAGAAGTACGCGATCGAGCCGCTGCCGAGCGCCTCGACGAGCTCGACACGCGCGTTGACGGTCGGGAGGTCGGGCCGTTCCGAGGCCGGGTGCAGGTCGCGCGAACGGATGCCGACGACGAGCCTGCCGCCGCGGTACTGCCGCACCCCCGGGTAGGCGCGGAGCGCCTCGTCGGCGACCTTGATCGGCGTGCCTGCGAGCGTGATCGTCGGCTCGCCGTCCGTCGACAGCGCCGCCTGGAGGAGGTTCATCGGCGGCGAGCCGATGAAGCCCGCGACGAAGAGGTTGGCGGGCAGGTCGTAGAGCCGCTGCGGTGCGTCCACCTGCTGCAGGACACCGGACTTCATCACCGCGACGCGGTCGCCCATCGTCATCGCCTCGACCTGGTCGTGCGTGACGTAGATCGTCGTCGTCCCGAGCTCGTGCTGCAGCTTCGCGATGTCGGCGCGCATCTGGACGCGCAGCTTCGCGTCGAGGTTCGAGAGCGGCTCGTCCATCAGGAACGCCTGCGGCTCCCGGACGATTGCGCGGCCCATCGCCACCCGCTGCCGCTGGCCGCCGGAGAGCTGCGACGGCTTCCGGTGGAGATACTCGGTGAGGCCGAGGATCCGCGCCGCCTCCTCGATCTTCGGCGACCGCTGCTCCTTCGGGATCTTTCGCATCCGCAGGCCGAAGCCGATGTTGTCGGCGACCGTCATGTTGGGGTAGAGCGCGTAGTTCTGGAACACCATCGCGATGTCGCGCTCGCGCGGGTCGAGGTCGTTGACGACCGTCTCGCCGATGCGCACGAGGCCGTCCGAGATGTCCTCGAGCCCGGCGATCATCCGGAGCGCAGTCGTCTTGCCGCAGCCCGACGGGCCGACGAGCACGACGAACTCGCCGTCATGGACGTCGAGCGAGAGGTCGGTGACCGCCTGCGTGCCGTCCGGATAGATCTTGTCGACGTGTTCGAGCGCGATCGAGGCCATGGAGATCCCTTCTACACGGAGGCGGGTTCGCGAAGCAACGAGACGCCGTCACGCGTGACCGACCACGTGTGCGCGTCGAGATCGAAGGAGACGTCGACGTCGCCGACCGCGTACGCGAAGCTCGTCGCGTCCGCGTGGAGCGTCCGGCGCGACGCGCCGGCGAGCGAGCCTCGGAGGTCGACGAGCGAGCGGTAGAACGCGAACAGGTCGCCGTCCTGGTCGTCGCCCCAGAGCATCGGCAGCCGCGCCCACTTGTCGCCGCCCAGCCCGGCGCGGCGGCTGTCCTCGTCCTGCGAGAGGCCGACCTCGGTGCCGTAGTAGACGACCGGCGGCTGCGCGAGCGTGAACTGACAGACCGCGGCCTGCCTCAGCCGGGCGGCGTCGCCGCCGGCCGACCAGAGGAAGCGGTTCATGTCGTGGTTGTCGATGAACGACGGGCGTGAGAAATCGGCCGGGAAGAACGCCTCGTGCGCGTCGAGGAAGGCTGCGAAGCGAGCCGCGCTCCAGACGTCGTGCGCGAACGTCGCGCGCAACGCCTCGAGGAGGCCGAAGTCGAGGGCGCCGTCCATGAAGCCCTCGAAGGAGAGCTGCGTCGCCGGCGTCTCGACGATCTCGCCGAACGTCCACGAGCCCTCGGTGGCCTGACGGAACTCCGGCCAGAACTCCTCGTCGGGGCCGAGCGCGAAGTCGACCCGATAGCCGTCGGCGCCGCGGTCGAGCCAGAAGCGGACGGCGTCGAGGACGTGCTTGCGCGCATCTCCGTTCGCGTAGTTGATCCGCGGCATCGGCTTGTGACCGAAGAACGACTCGTACGAGCTCGGCCAGCGCTTGAAGCGATACCAGTCGACGTAAGGGCTGTCCCTGTCTTCGGTCGCCGCGACGAACGTCGGGTGCTGGCGCGACCAGTGGTTCGGGACGAAGTCGAGCAGCACGCGGATCCCACGGCCGTGCGCATCGGCGACGAGGCGGTCGAAGTCGGCGAGCGTGCCGAGCGTCGGCGAGACGTCGAACAGGTCGGTCGCGTCGTAGCCGTGGTACGTCGGCGACGGATGGATGGGGCTCAGCCAGACGACGTTCGCGCCGAGCGCGGAGATGTGGTCGAGCTTCTGCCGGAGCCCTTCGAGCGTGCCGCCGTAGCGCTCGGCGGGGCCGGCCCCCCTCTGCGGCCACGGGCCGTCGTGGTTCCAGAAGCGGTCGACGAAGACGTGGTAGACGACCGCGTCGCGCGCCCAGGCCGGCGTCTCCGCCTCGTCGACGGCGTACGCGTGCAGCGCACCGCCGTCGGCGACGCGGTCGCCCACGCCGAGCCGGTAGCGCACCACCGAGCCGGCGGGACGGCCGGGGATCGTGCCGTGGAAGCGGCGGACGTAGCCCCAGACGAGCGTGTCCCACTCGACGCCGGCGGGCACGAGCGGCCGGCGCGCCTCCCCCACGACTTCGAGCCACGGCTCGCCGTCTGGCGCCTTCGGCCCGAGCTGGAGCTCGACGACGACGTCCTCGCCGGGCCGCGGGTCGCGCGGCGTGCGCAGGCGGCGATGCGTCGCACCGCTCCTCCGCTCGCGCTCGTAGTCGGCGCGCGAGCCCGCGTCTCCGAGCGTCCCGAAGATGAAGCCGTCGGCGTGGTCCATCAGTACGCCCCCGAGCGATGTTGCCACGCGACCGGGGCACCGAGCGACGGAAGGACGCAGGGAGCGCCGCTCGTTGCGCCGGCGGCGCGACCGAGGACGCCCCGGCGCGCCGCGTGATCGTGATCCAGGCGCCTGTATGACATTGCTCGGGGGCGCACTAGCTCTTGACGGCGCCGCGCGCGAGGCCCGACACGAGGTACCGCTGCATCGCGAGGAAGACCGCGAGGATCGGCACCGACGAGATGACGGCGCCGGCGGCGAAGATCGTCCAGTTCTGGGAGTACTCGTTGAAGATGAAGCCGCGGAGGCCCACCGGCAGCGTGTAGTGCGACGACGCGTTCATGACGATGCTCGTGATCGCGTACTCGCTGTAGATGCCGATGAACGTGAAGAGGAAGATCGTCGCGACGATGGGCTTCGCGAGCGGCAGGATGACGTGCCGGATCGTCTGCAGCCGGCGTGCGCCGTCGACGGACGCCGCCTCCTCGAGCTCCTTCGGCAGGTTGTCGAGGTAGCCCTTGAACAGCCATGAGTTGAACGCGAGCGCACCGCCGGCGAGCACGAGGATCAGCCCCTGGTACGTCCCGAGCCCGAACACGACGTGGCCGCCGATCGTGAAATGGTTCTGCATCCAGAGCAGCAGGTAGTAGTAGGCGGGGATCGCGAGCACGGTCGGGAAGATCTGGACGAGCAACATCGCCATCAGCCCGTACTTGCGCAGCGCAAAGCGCATGCGGCTGAATGCGTAGCCCATCAGCCCCGAGCACAGCGTCGACAGGAATGCGACCGAGAAGCAGACGATCGCGCTGTTCTTCGTCCACGTGAGGAAGTCCGACTTGAAGAGCGTGTCGTAGTTCGCCCATGAGACGGTCTTCGGCCACAGGCTCGCGCTGAAGAAGCTGCCGCCCTTGCTGAGCGACGCGATCACGACGAGATAGGTTGGCGAGAGCATCGCGACGATGACCGCGATGATCACCACGCGTTTGATCGTGCGGACGAGCAGCCGGCGGCGGGCGCGCCGCCTCTGGACCTCGCGGCGCTGCGCGAGGATGGCTGCGCGCTGCTCTGCGTAGGTCGCGGAGGTCACCGCACGGAGTCCTTGAACGCGCCGGTCGCCAGCGCCTGCACGAGCCACGTCGCGCCGACGATCGCGAAGACGGTCACCGCGACGGCGCACGCGATGCCGTAGCGCTGGTACGTGAGCGTCAGCTTGTACGAGTAGCTGAGGACGGAGTCGGTCGCGCCGGCCTGCGAGTTGACGACGGCGGGGCCGCCGCCGGTCAGCAGGAAGATCATATTGAAGTTGTTCGTGAAGTTGAACGAGTACGTCGAGATGATCAGCGGGACGACGACCGACCGCAGCACCGGGAACGTCACGAAGCGGAAGATGCTGAGGCGGCGCGCGCCGTCGATCCGCGCGGCCTCGACGAGATCGTCGGGCACGCTCTGCAGCGCGCCGAGGCAAGCGGTCATCATGAACGGGTAGCCGGCCCAGACCGAGACGCCGATCACGGAAACCCGCGCCCACGTCGCATCCGTGAGCCACGGCACCGGGCTCATCCCGAAGAACGAGTGCAGAAAGTGGTTGGCGTACCCGAAGTCGGTGTTGAGGATGCCGCTCCACGCGAGGATCGTCACCGCCGCGGGCAGCGCCCACGGGACGATCAGCAGCGTGCGGTAGACGTTGCGCTCACGGAGCTGCGTGTCGTTGAGCAGCAGCGCCAGCGCGAGCCCGAGCGCGAACGCGACGAGCGTCGTGATGATCGAGTAGACGATCGTCCACACGAGCGTCCGTGCGAACGTCGACGCGTCGAGGGTGCTGAAGATCGACTTGTAGTTGTCGATCCCGATCCAGTTGAAGCTCGTGAAGTGGTAGAGCGAGTAGTTCGTGAAGCTGATGTAGATCGTGTAGCCGATCGCGATCAGGGTCGAGAAGACCATGAGCACGAGGCCCGGCAGCAGGAAGAGATAGGGCGCCGAGCCCCGCCGGAGCGCCCGCAGCTTCTGCTGCGGGCGCTCCGCCTGATACGCGATCGACGCGATCTCAGCCGCCCTGCTGCGCGATCGCCTGCTGGATCGCCTTCTGGGCGTCGGACGCCGTCTGCGCGGGCGTCGACTTCCCTTGGACGAGCGTCTGCAGCGCGTTCGCCATCGGCGTCCACACGGCCGCCATGGCAGGGATGTTCGGCATCGGGATGCCGAGGTTCGAGCTCGCGATCACGGCCTGCGTGACCGGGTTCGCCTTGACGAGCTTCGAGTTCGCGACCGAGTTGAGCACCGGCACGCGGCCGGCGGCCTTGAACAGCGAGAGCTCCATGTGCTGGCTCAGGTACTTGACGAGATCCCACGCCACCTTCGTGTTCTTCGAATGCGAGTTGACGAGGAAGCCCTGCACGCCGATGAACGGCTTCATCGGCGAGCCCTTCTGGAACTGCGGCAGGCCGGCGACGCCGAAGTTGATGCCCTTCGCCTTGAAGCCTGCGACCGCCCACGGGCCGTCGATGATCATCGCCGCCTTGCCGGCGCCGAACTTGCCCTCCATCACGTCGGTGTTCGTCGACGCGGGGGTGAGCTTGTAGTAGTTCGTCAGGTCCTGGATCAGCTTCAGGCCCTTGACCGAGCCCGGCGTGTCGATGCCGAGCTGCTTCGGGTCGAGGCCCGCCTTCGTGCTCTTGAAGACGTAGCCGCCGTAGCCGGCCATGAACGCGAAGTCGTAGTAGAAGTTCGTCGTGTCCCACAGGAAGCCGTACTGGTCGCCCGTGGTGAGCTTCTTGGCCGTCTGGATCAGGCCGCCCCAGGTCGTCGGCGGGGTCTTGACGAGATCCTTGTTGTAGAAGAGGAAGTACGTCTCGCGCGCCCACGGCACGCCGTACGTCTTCCCGCCGTAGTTGAAGGCGCCGAGCGCGACCGGGTTGTAGTCGGCCAGCTCCGTCTTCGTGAACAAGCTCTTCGGCTCAGCCGAGAGCAGCCCCGGCACGACGAACGAGCCGATGCGGTCGTGGGGCTCCATGATGATGTCCGGCCCCTGTCCGGCCGGCGCCGCCTGGACGAACTTGTCCTCCTTCGAGGCGACGTATCCGGGATCGACGACCTTGTTGCCGGTCTTCTTCGCCCACTGGTTGGCGACGGCGAGCATCGCGTTGCGCTCGGCGGTGCCGTTCGGCGGAGCGTCGAAGTAATCCCAGATGGTGATGGTGACGCCCTTCTTCTGCGCGGCCCCCGCCGTCGCAGCCGTGATGCCGAGAACGGCGACGGCGGCGACGAGGACGAGCGCAGTCAGAAGCGCAGTCAGGCGCTTCCCCTGCATGTGACCCTCCTGTCGGTCGGTCCGACCTTGCGATGTAACGCGTGCAAGCGTCATGTAACAGCGCGCGGAACGTACCACCCCTCTGTGGAAGGTTTCAAGAGGGTTTTCTTCGGATTCCGCTTGTCCTATCCGCAGAAACCTGTTACATACGCTCGGAATGGCCTCGTTGAGAGACGTCGCACGCCGGGCCGGGGTCAGCGTCGCGACCGCCTCGCGCGTCGCGAACGCGAGCCCCGCCGTCCGGCCGGATACGCGCGAGCGGGTCGAGCGCGCGATGCGGGAGTTGCTCTACGTCCCGGACACGCCGCGCGCGGACACGGGCCTGATCGGCGTCCTCGTCCCCGAGCTCGCGAATCCCGTCTTCCCCGCGCTGGCCGAGGCGATCGAGACGCGTGCGGCCCCGCGCGGGCTCGCGTCGATCCTCTGCAACACGACGAGCGCCGCCTTCCGCGAGATCGACTACGTCCACATGCTCCTCGACCGCGGTGTCGAGGGGATGATCTTCATCTCGTGCGAGATGACGAACCTCCGCGGCGAGCACGGCCACTACGAGCGGCTCGTCGAGGAGGGCGCGCGGATCGTCTTCGTGAACGGCGCGACGAACACCCTCGACGTGCCGTCGGTCGGCGTCGACGAGCGCGCAGCCGGCGAGCTCGCGACGCAGCACCTGATCTCGCTGGGCCACACCCGCATCGGCTTCGTCGCCGGGCCGGAGCACTATCTCCCGACGCAGCTCAAGGCGGCGGGGCGCGCGACCGCGCTCGCTGCCGCCGGCATCCGCGACGAGGTCCTCGTCGCGTACGCCGAATTCGGGCTCGAAGGCGGCGGCCGCGCCCTGGCCGAGCTGCTCGAGCGGCCGGACCCGCCGACCGCCGTCATCTGCTCGAGCGACGTGATGGCGATCGGCGTGCTGCACGAGGCGGCGCGGCGCGGGCTCACCGTGCCGGACGACCTCTCGGTCGTCGGCTTCGACGGCATCGAGGCGACGAAGTGGTCGGTACCGGAGCTGACGACGATCGAGCAGCCGATCGACCTGATCGCGGAGCGCGCGGTCGACACGCTGCAGCGGCTCATCGCCTCGCCCGGCGACGACCACCCGAACTCGTACTACCGCCCGACGCTGCGCGTGCGCGCGTCGACCGCGGCGCCGGCGGCGGTACGCGTGGCGGCATCGGCGTAGGCGCGCTCGTACTCCTCCGTTCCGAGTGACCCTCGCAGCTCGTCCTTCAAGGCCGCGAAGCGCTCGCCCTCGACGCCGGGCATCTCCGCGCCAACCTCCGCGAAGACGGCGTCGGCTCCGGCTGCCGCACGGGCGGCTTCGAACGGGTCGCCCTCGTTGAACGCGAGCCGCGCGCGCGTGATTCGGCGAGTCACACGTGCGCCGTGACCATCGCGCGTCCGCCAAGCGACCGCTCTCCGGCATCGCGACGACCTGCGCACATCAGCGGCGGCCCGCCCCGTCGTCGTTACGCTCAGGCGAGATGGACGTCCTCGCGGTCACTCATGGACCGAACGTCGGACCGGAGTCGCTGAGCGACGTCGTCGCCGGGCGCGGGGACACGCTGATCGAGTGGCGGATCGAGGAGCGCGGCGCGCCGCCGCTCGAGGCCGACGCGGTCGTCGTCCTCGGCGGGCATCAGAACGTCGGCGAGGAATCGCTCTACCCGTGGCTCGAGGACGAGTACGACGCGCTCCGAGCTTGGGTCGACTCCGAGACGCCGCTCTTCGGCGTGTGCCTCGGCGGGCAGACGCTCGCGCACGCGCTCGGCGGCTCGGTCAAGCGGCGCACCCCGCAGCTCGCCGGCTTCTACGAGACGACGCTCACGCCGGAGGGCATTGCCGATCCCGTGCTCGGCGCGCTGCCGGATCGGTTCCGCGCGTTCAACGGCAACAGCTTCATGTTCGAGCCGCCGCCCGGCGCCGTCACGCTCGCCGACGGACCCGTAACCCAGGCGTTCCGCGTCGGCTCGAGCGCGTGGGGCGTACAGTTCCATCCCGAGCTCAAGCAGTGGAGCGTCGAGACGTGGTTCGCGCATGACCCGGAGATTGCGCGCCGCGTCGATGCGCAGCGGGCCGAGCTCGGGACCTGGACGCAGTTGGGAGCGCTCCTCTTCGGCGCGTTCCTCGACGTCGCTCAGCTTGCCACGACGCAGATCGCGAGTCCCGGCAGGTCGTAGCCGCCGTCCACCGCGAACGGCTCGAACGCGTCACGGAACTCCTCGGTCATCGCTTCGCGTTCGTCTTCCGATGCGGCTGTCCACGCCCGTGCGAACATGCCGCCCGTCTCGTTGGAGCGTTGGACAAACTCGTCGACGTCGCGGTAGTCGTTGTGGACGGCCACCTCTTCGAGCTTCACGTCTGTGAAACCGGCGCCGTCGACCAGCGCGCGCAACTCCTTCCGGTCGGCCAACACGAACATCCCCGGCTCGCCCGCTGCAGGAGGCGGCATGTGGCCGCGAGCGACGAGGATCCGGCCGGCTACCGAAATCCACGGGTTGCGATCGCCGCTCGCCCAGACCGCGAACGCGAGCCGCCCACCGGGTCGCAGCACCCGTCGCGTCTCGGCGAGAGCAACGTTCGGATTGGGCATCAGCATGTACCCCCAGCGACAGACGACGCCGTCGACGGAGTCGTCCTCGAGCTCGAGATCCTCGGCATCGAGCTCTTGGAACTCGACGTTCGTGAGGCCGAGCTCCTCGCCGCGGCGCCGTGCAATGTCGAGCATCGCCGAGCTGAAGTCACTGGTGATCAGCCGTCCGCCCTCGCCGAGCGAAGGCGCCACGGCGAACCCCACGTCGCCCTGACCGGCCGCGAGCTCGAGGACGACGTCGCCCCGTTTCGGCGCAAGCTCGCGCACGAGCCAGCCAGTGACAGGCGCAGCCAGACGCTCGCGCTCCTCTCGCACCCGCTCCCAGCCCGCGGCCATGGCGGCCCAGTTCTCGAGGCGAACGCGCCGCTGCTCGTCCTCAGGCATCGAACGCGATCACGCTCCGTATCCCGGCCTGCTGCTCCATGAGCTCGAAGCCCTCGTTGACGTCGTCGAGCGTCAGCGTGTGGGAGACGAACGGGTCGACGTCGATCTCGCCGGCGAGCCAGCGGTCGACGAGCTGCGGCACGCCGTCGCGGCCCTTCACGCCGCCGAACGACGAGCCGGCGACCCGGCGCCCGGTGATCAGGTAGCGAGGTACGACGTCGAGCGTCTCGCCCTTTCCGGCGACGCCGCACATCGTCGCGAGACCCCACCCCATGCGCGCCGACTCGACAGCCTGCCGCATGACCGCGACGTCGCCCGTCGCCTCGAACGTGTAGTCCGCGCCGAATCCGCCGGTCAGCTCGACGATGTGTGCGACGACATCCGGCCCGCCGACGAGCACGTCGGTCGCGCCCTGCCCGCGCGCGAGCTCGAGCCGCTGCTCGGAGAGGTCGACACAGACGATCCGCTCGGCACCTTGCAGCCGGCAGCCGGCGACCGCACCGAGGCCCACCATGCCGGCGCCGAAGACGACGCATGTCGAGCCCGGCTCGACCTTGGCGGTGTTGATCGCCGCGCCCAGGCCGGTCGAGAGGCCGCACGCGAACAGGCAGGCGCGGTCGAGCGGCGCTTCGCGGTTCACTTTCGCGAGCGCGATCTCCGGCATCACCGTGTAGTCCGCGAACGTCGAGGTGCCCATGAAGTGGCGGATCGGCTCGCCGTCGCGCGAGAGCCGCGTCGTCCCGTCCGGGAGGTGGCCGAGGTTCTGCTGCTCGCGAATGGCGAGGCAGAGATTCGTGCGCGGGTCGCGGCAGTGCACGCACTCGCGGCACTGCGGCGAGAAGAGCGTCACGACATGGTCGCCCGGCGCGACCGACGAGACGCCGCCGCCGACGCGCTCGACGACGCCGGCCCCCTCGTGCCCGAGCACCGTCGGCGAATAGCCGGAGGGATCTGCACCGGACGCCGTGTAGAGATCGGTGTGGCAGACGCCGCACGCGACAAGCCGGACGAGCACCTCCCCCGCCCTCGGCTCGGCCAGGTCGATCTCCTGGACGACGAGCGGCGCACCGAACTCCTCGAGCACTGCGGCGCGGATCTTCATCCGAGATCGGCTCCGAGCCCGAGCAGGAGGCCGTCGTCGGAGACGGCCGGGCTCGTGGTGATGAACAGGACGACACCGTCGCGCGGCGCGCGAATCTCTTCGTGCACGTCGCCCCAGAGGTCGCGCACGCGGCCGAGCACGTCGCCTTCGCGCACCTCGTCGCCCGAGTCGACCGCCGCGTCCCACCAGCCGGCCTTCTCGCAACGCAGCCAGACGAAGCTCCCGACCGTGCGCTGACCGGCGGGCGGCGGCTCGACCGCGCCGGGAAGCATCTCCAGGTGCCGCAGCGCATTGCGAACACCCCGCACGAGTAGCTGCACCGCGCTCTCCTCGAGCTGCCCACGGCCGCCTGCTTCGGCGATGACCGCCGGGATGCCGGCCTGCGCGGCGGCGCTCGACGTCATGCCGCCGAGCCCACCCTCCTGCCGCTCCTCACGGACGACGTACGGGAGACCGAACGCGACGGCGATCGCATGTGCGCGCTCCTCGACCGGTGACGCCTCGTAGATCGCGAACGGCTCGAGCCCTTCGACCATGTCGCCGCCGTGCAGGTCGATGAGCACGTCGGCCGGCGCGATCAGCTCGTCGTAGATCGATCGCGCGAGCACGTCCGCGTACGTGCCGTCGTACGAGCCGGGAAAGCAGCGGTTGAGGTTCTTGCCGTCCTCGGGGATGACGAACGGCGAGCGCTTCCAGAACGATTGCATGCTCACGACGGGGACCGCGGTGATCGAGCCTGCGAGGTCGCCGCTGTCGAGCTCGGTCATGAACCTGGTCACCGCCGCGATCGACGAGTACTCGCACCCATGGATGCCGCCGATCAGCGTCACACGCGGGCCGTCCTTCGCGCCGCGCGCCTCGAAGGCGGGATGCTCGACGCCGGCGAGCTGCGGGTGGGAGAACATGATACTGCGGCGTTCGATCACGTTGCCTCCTCGAGGATCTCGGGCGTGTGGCGCGGCGGTGTCGTCGTCCACGCGAAGTGACAGGCGGCGAGGTGCGACGGCCGGTCCGGCCCCGGCATGAGCAGGGGATCCTCGGCCGAGCAGAGCGGCTCCTGCGCGAGCGGGCAGCGCGGATGAAACCGGCAGCCGGTCGGCAGGTCGACCGGGCTCGGCGGGTCGCCGACGACGCCTGCGTCCTCGGTCACGCGGCCGGGGACGAGCCGCGGCACGGCACGCAGCAGCCCCTGCGTGTAGGGATGTCGTGGCGCCGCGAAGAGCTCGCCGGTCGAGGCCGTCTCGACGATGCGGCCGAGATACATGACGGCGACGCGGTCGCAGACGTGGCGCACGACGGCCATGTTGTGCGCAATCAGCAGGACGGCGAGGCCGAGCTTCTCACGCAGCTCGTCGAGGAGGTTCAGCACCGTCGCCTGCACGGAGACGTCGAGGGCCGAGACCGGCTCGTCCGCGACGAGCAGCTCCGGCTCGAGCGCGAGCGCGCGCGCGATCGAGACGCGTTGGCGTTGCCCTCCGGAGAACTGCCGCGGATGCGCGTCGAGCGCCCGGGCGCCGAGTCCGACGAGCTCGAGCAGCTCGTGGCAGCGCGCGTCGACCGCGGCATCCGGCACGATCGCGTGTGCACGGAGCAGCTCGGAGAGCATCTGCCGCACCGTCATCCGCGGGTTCAGCGACGAGTACGGATCCTGGAAGATCATCTGGATCCGCCGCCGCTGCGCACTGGAACGGTCGAGGCCGAGCGTCTCGTTGCCGTAGCGGACCTCGCCGGCCGTCGGCTCGTACAACCCGACGATGCAGCGGCCGAGCGTCGACTTGCCGCAGCCGGATTCGCCGACGAGGCCGAGCATCTCGCCCTTCCGCACCTCGAGGTCGACGCCGTCGACCGCGCGCAGCAGCTCCGGCGGGCGCCGACGCGCCCACTCGCCGATGCCGCGGCGGAGCGGGAAATGCATCGCGAGCCCGCGCACCTCCAGGAGCGACTCAGCCACTCGACACCAGCGGCTCGCGCCGCGCCTCCGCCGCGCACTCCTCGTGATAGAGACAGCGCGCGTTGCGGCCCGCGCCGAGCGCGATCAACGGCACCGGCGCGGCGATGCAGTCCTCGCGCACGAACGCGCAGCGCGGATGGAAGCGGCAGCCCTGCGGCGGCGACGCGAGGTCGGGCGGCGA
>DATCJJ010000031.1:0-4532 GCA_036562845.1 Gaiellaceae bacterium
GACGGCGCGGTGTTCGTGGTGCGCGACGGCGAGCGGCGGATCGCCGCGGCGACCGTCGCGAATCCGACCGTCGGCCTCGTCTTCTACGACCTGAAGTCCTGCCTCCGCGACTCGGCGCCGGCGCCGGCTCCGGAGCCGGAAAGGCCGAAGCGCGCGCCGAGGAAGAAGGCGGCCGATGAAGCGTAGGGTGCTGGCCCTCCTCGGCTTCGCGACCGGGGTCTTCGCCGGCAGCGTCGTCTTCCGCCGCCAGTTCGGCAAGCGCCGCGACCGCGTCGAGGTCTACTTCGACGACGGTGCGATGGTCTCGTACGTCGACGGCGCGCCCGAGGCGGCGACCCTGCTCGACGCGGCCCGCGACGCGCTTCACGCGGCACGTGGCTCATGAGTGACGGGCTCGCAGCGAGCCTGAAGGAGCACGCCTACCTCGAGGGCGACTTCGTGCTCCGCTCCGGCAAGCGCTCGAGCTACTACCTCGACAAGTATCGCTTCGAGACGCGGCCCGAGCTGCTCCGTCCGCTCGGCGAGCGGATCGCGGCCGTCGTGCGGGAGCACGCGTCCGACGCGACGCGGCTCGCGGGCCCGGAGCTGGGCGCGGTCGCGCTCGCGGCGTCGGCGTCGCTCGCGTCCGGCCTGCCGTTCCTCATCGTCCGCAAGGCGGCGAAGGAGTACGGCACGACGAAGCGCATCGAAGGCGTCTTCGAGCCGGGGGAGTGCGTGTGCGTCGTCGAGGACGTCGTCACCTCGGGTGGTGCGCTCCTCGAGTCGGTCGAGGCGCTGCGCGAGGCGGGTCTCGTCGTCCACACCGCGGTCTGCGTCGTCGACCGCGGCGAGGGCGGGGCGGACGCGCTCGCACGCCATGCCGTCCGGCTGCGGCCGCTGTTCCGGGCCGTCGACCTGCTGCGATAGGGTTTTTCGCGTGACGAAGCAGGAATTCATCGCCGAGGTCGCGCGCCGCAGCCAGCTCACGTCGCGCGACGCCGGCAAGGCGGTCGAGGCATTCCTCGACGTCGTCACCGACACGCTCAAGCGCGGTGGTGACGTCACGTTCACGGGCTTCGGGAAGTTCACGACGCAGCAGCGCGCCGCCCGCACGGGGGTCAATCCACGGAACCCGTCGGAAAAGGTCGAGATCCCGGCGTCGCGCGTCCCGAAGTTCTCCGCCGGCAGCTCGCTCAAGTCGGCAGTCAAACAGCGCTGAACCACTTCTCTGACCGGCTCGCGGAGTCCGTCGAACGGAAGCACAGCCAGGTCGTGGTCGGCCTCGATCCGTTTCCGGACCGCGTCGCCGACCCCGAGTCGTTCTGCAAGGAGATCGTCGACGCGGTCGCGCCGTTCGCGGTTGCGGTCAAGCCGCAGTCCGCGTTCTTCGAGGCCCGCGGCTGGGCGGGCGTGCGCGCGTTCGAGTCCGTGTGCGCATATGCGCGCGAGGCCGGCCTGCTCGTGATCTCCGACGTGAAGCGCGGCGACATCGGGACGACGGCGCAGGCCTATCTCGACGCCGTCCGGCCCCACGCGGACGCGGCGACCGTCAACCCCTACCTCGGGTCGGACGCGGTGCAGCCGTTCCTCGACGCCTGCCGCGAGGGCTTCGGGATCTTCGTGCTCGTGAAGACCTCGAACCCGAGCAGCGGCGACGTGCAGGACGCGCGGCTGGCGGACGGACGGCGTGTGTGGGAGCTCGTGGCCGAGCACGTGGCACGCTGGGGCCGGGACGTCCCTTCCGTCGGCGCGGTCATCGGTGCGACGTATCCCGAGGAGCTCGAGACTGCCCGGCGCCTGCTCCCGCGGACGCCGTTTCTCCTGCCGGGCGTCGGCGCGCAGGGGGCCACCGCCGAGGACTGCGCTGCCGCGTTCCCGGGGCTGACGCTCGTCTCGGCGTCCCGGTCAGTCATCTTCGCCGACGATCCCGCCGCTGCGGCCGAGCGCCTTGCGCGCGAGGTGTGGGATGTCGCGCAGGCGGCGTAAGCCCCGGGCCGCCGCAGGCGGCCGGTCTTCCCGGCCGGGTGCCGGGCGCTCCGCTCCCGGCACTTCCAGCCGCAGACCGGGCATCGCGCACTATGCGGCGCCGGTCGCGTTCCTCGCCGGTGTGACGATTGCGGTGCTGCTCGTGCACTCGGCGCTCGACCATCGCACGGGAACGGGGACGACCACGCCGGCGCCGACCGTCACGACGGCCGCGACGACGACGAAGAAGCCGACGAAACGCCCAGGCCGGCGTTTCTACGTCGTGCAGTCGGGCGACAGCTTCGGCACCATTGCCGCGAAGGAGGGAATCTCGGTGGCGCGGCTCGAGGCGCTGAACCCGGGGGTGAGCTCGAATGCGCTGCGTGTCGGTCAAAAGCTTCGTATCAGGTAGCCTCGCCGCCCTCGCGCTGGCGGGGACGGCGCACGCGGCTCCGCAGCTCGCCGATGCGCGCGCCTGGTTTGTCGTCAACGGGACGAACGGCGAGGTCCTCGCGCAGCACGACGCGCACGAGCGCGTGCCGATCGCGAGCATCACGAAGCTGATGACCGTGATCGTCGCGCTGCAGCACCTGCAGCCGGACGAGATCGTCACCGTCACGAAGGGCGCTGCGCAGGTCGGCGAGTCGCGCATCCCGCTGCATGCCGGCCAGCGCATCTCCGTGCACGACCTGCTCGAAGGCGCGCTCATCCAGAGCGCGAACAACGCCGCCGACGCACTCGCAGCCGCCGCCGCCGACGGGGACATCCCGACGTTCGTCGGGTGGATGAACGCGCGCGCTCGTCAGCTCGGCCTGCACGACACGCACTTCGTCCGCCCCGACGGGCTCGATGCGCCCGGTCACGTTTCGAGCGCCCGCGACGTCGCGCTGCTCGCGCGTGTCGCGATGCACTCGCCGGTCGTGCGCGAGATCGTCGCGAAGCGGAGTGCTCCGATCGAGAACGGCGCGTTCACCGTGTACACGTGGAACGACCTGCTCGGCGTCGTCCCGGGCGTGATCGGCGTCAAGACCGGACACACGAGCGCGGCAGGCTGGTGCGAGGTGGCCGCGATCCGTCGCCCCGGCTACACGATCTATGCGGTCGTGCTCGGCGTCCCGACGCGAACGCAGCGGAACGACGACCTCGAGCAGCTGCTCGACTGGAGCGTCGACCAGTACCGCCCCGTCTGGCTCGTCCGCAAGCGGGTGTACGCCTGGGCGGCGGCGCCGTACGGCCGAAAGCCGGTGGCGCTCGTCGCGAGCAAGCCGTCGCTCCAGGTCGTCCGCGTCCGGGCGCCGCTCGTCGAGCGGGTCGTCGCCCCGGCCCTCGTCTCGCTGCCCGTGATCCGGGGCGAGGTACTCGGCCGGGTCGAGATCTGGCGTGGCCGAAAGCTCCTCGTCTCCCGTCCGCTCCTGGCGGCCCGGTCGGTGTCGAAGCCGGGGGTCGGCGGGCGCCTAAGCTTCTATGCCGGTCGGACCGTGCACCATCTCTTCTCCTTCCTCCATTGATCGTCACCGTCACCCTCAACGCGGCGATCGACCGCACCCTGACCGTGCCGAACTTCCAGGCCGGACACCGCCACCGCGCGAGCGGCAGCCTGTCCTCCGCCGGCGGGAAGGGGATCAACGTCGCCCGTGCGCTCAAGCGGCTCGACACGCCCGTCGTCGCCACCGGCCTCGCGGGCGGGCGCACGGGCGACCGGATCATCGAGGAGCTGGCCGGGGAGGCGCTGCTCAACGACTTCGTCCGCATCGGCGACGAGTCGCGGACGTCGACTGCGGTCGTCGACCCCACCGCCGGCTCGCTGAGCCTGATCTACGAGTGGGGACCCGCAGTCCGCGGCGAGGAGCTCGAGATGCTGCTCGACAAGCTCCGCTACCTCTCGCAGGTCGCGAGCTTCGTCGTCTTCTCGGGGACACTTCCGCGCGACGTCGAGGACGACTTCTACGCCGAGGCGATCCGCGAGCTGAACAGGCGCGGCGTGCAATGCGTGCTCGACACCGAGGGGGAGCCGCTGCGCCGTGCCGTCGACGCGGAGCCGTTCCTCGTCTCGCCGAACCAGTCCGAGGCGGAGAGCCTCGTCGGGCAGGAGTTCCAGGACGACGAGGACTTCCGGGGCGCGCTCGACGCGATCGTCGAGCTCGGCGCGCGCAACGTCCTGATCACGCAGGAGACCGCGTGCTTCGCGCTCTTCCGCGAAGACCGGACGACGAAGCGCTACCGCGCCGGGATCGACCGAATCGAGCCGATCGCCGCCGTCGGCGCCGGCGACGTGTTGCTCGCCGGCTTCCTCGCGGCCAGGTTCAACGGACGGCCCGTCGACGAGGCGCTCCGCCAGGGAGTCGGGTGCGCAGCGGCCTCCGTGCTGGAGCTCGGCCCCGGCCGCTTCGACCCGCGCGAGGCATCACGGCTCGCGTCGGTCGTGGAGGTCGAAGAGCTTCAGCCCCTGCCGCTGACGTAGAGCGCGCGGATCCGCGCGTAGAGCGGCAGGTTCTCGGCCCACGCGACGCGGCGCCCTTCGAGCGAGACGCCGATCGGCATTGCCGTCGCCTGCGCGAGCACGCGCACGCGATGGGTCGCGACGCTGA
>DATCJJ010000037.1:0-11409 GCA_036562845.1 Gaiellaceae bacterium
CGCTCCGAACGTGCGGAGCGCCGCCGGGCCGTCTCTTTCTGCCTCGTCTCAGGTCGTGATCGTCATCGGTTCCGAGATCGTCGTCTTCGTCGTCGTGCCGCTGTACGAGACGCTCACCGTGATCGTCTCCGCGCCGGTACCCGACTTCCCGAGCTTCCAGTTGTAGACGAACTGGTGGGCGGTCGCGTCGTACTTCATGCAGTCGGCCGACTTGGTCTGAGCTCCCGCGGCCGAGAACGCCACGCGACACGTGCGTGCGAGCTCCGCGGCCTCCGTGTCGGAGATGCGCGTGCCGGTGCCGTTCGCGAGCGCGACCTTGACCGGGACGGTCTGCCCGAGCTTCCACTTCGAGTTCGGCACGGGCGAGAAGAAGCCGAGGATGCGGTACTCGACGAGGTAGTGGAGCGTCGTCGAGACCGTGTTGCCGGCGTTGTCGGTGGCGGTGCACTGGGCCGTGTGATCGCCGGCGCTGCTCGTGTCGATCGCACCGCAGCTCTGCGTCGCTACCCCCGACGTTGCATCTGTCGCGTTCGGCGACGCGGTCACGCCGGTCTGCCCGATCGTGACGACGGGTGCGCTGAGCGTCGGGCTGAGGACAGGGTTCGTCGCGTCGATCTTGAACGACGCGCTGACCGGCGCCGCCTCCTCGTTGCCGTTCGCGTCGACGCTCGCCGCGTAGAGCGTGTGGTGACCGTCGATCGCGACGGACGAGAGCGTGCATGATGCGTCCGGGAGGTCATCGAAGCCCGCAGGCGTGGAGGCCGGATCGAGCGCGCACCTCGTCTGCGCCACGGTGCCGTCCGGATCGCTTGCGGAGATGCTGACCCCGACCGGGCTCTTGTACCAGCCGTTGGAGCCGTCGGGCGAGGCCGGGGAGAGCGTGATCGTCGTCGTTGGTGCCAGGTCCATCTGCCAGGCCGGATAGGTGTCGGCGGCGTCGGCATCGTTCGTGAGGTTTGTCCTGCCGGAGCCGTCCGCGTTCATCACGTAGATCTCGCCGTCACTGTTGTCGAAGGCGATCTTGCTCCCGTCCGGCGACCAGGCCGGATCGCGGTCTGGAAGGCTGTTGTTCGTCCGCCGCACCTGGCCGGAGCCGTCCGCGTTCATCACGTAGATCTCCTCGTTGCCGTCGCGGCTGCTCACGAAGGCGAGCTTGCTCCCGTCCGGCGACCAGTCCGGATCGACGTTGCCGAAGGGGGTGCTGTTCGTCAGCCGCGTTGCGGTCCCGGAGCCGTCGGCGTTCGTCACGTAGATCTCGGTGTTGCCGTCGCGGCGGCTCGTGAACGCGAGCTTGCTCCCGTCCGGCGACGAGGCCGGGCTGTCGTCGAGTGCGGCGTTGTTCGTCAGGTTCGTCTGGCCGGAGCCGTCCGCGTTCATCACGTAGATCTCCTCGTTGCCGTCACGGCCGCTCGCGAAGGCAAGCTTGCTCCCGTCCGGCGACCAGGCCGGCTGGGAGTCGAACGCGGCGTTGTCCGTCAGCCGCGCGACGCCGGAACCGTCCGCATTCATCACATAGATCTCGATGTTGCCGTCGCGGTCGCTTGCGAAGGCGAGCTTGCTGCTGTCCGGTGACCAGGCTGGGGCGCCGTCGGAGGCGGCGTCGTTCGTCAGCCGCGTGACGCCGGAGCCGTCCGCGTTCATCACGTAGATCTCGAAGTTGCCGTCGCGGTTGCTCCCGAAGGCGAGCTTCCCGTTGACACCCGGGAAAGCGGCCCTCGCATGCTCGGTGCCTCCGACCGCCACCACCGCCACCGCGACAGCGACCGGCACCAGCCGGCGCAGCCGCTTGAACGCGTGTCTCATCTCTCCTCTCCTTTCCACCGGGTAAGCGCCTCGACCACCGGCCCGGCGCCAGGCGCCGTCCCGCTGTCGTTCGTGGACCCCAGGTACGTGCCGCGCGCTACGACGCTGCCGCCGTCGGGCGGCTCGAGCCGGAGGGCGTCGACGGCCGAAGCCGCGGCCGCGTCGCCGTCTTGGAGGGCGGCGACGAACTCGGCCCGCGTCCTCGCGATTGCGGACTCGTCCACACGGCGAGGCTCGCACCCGGACGTTGCAAAGTTGTTGCAGCGTCTGCGTCCGGCTCAGCTCTGGAGGACGCGGAGCGCCCGCTCGAGCGCCGCCTCTTTCGTGAGCGCCCGGCCCTCTTCCCAGGCCGTAGCGAACGCCGCCTCGCCGACCTCGGCTTGCGCCGCCGCCCACGCGCGCGCCGGCATGCGCTCCCAAGGCGCCAGCACCGTACCGGCGCTCTCTCTCAGCCGACCCGCCGCGGAGAGAAGACGCACGCACTCGAGACTGTCGCCGCGCGCATGCGCGATCGCGGCCGCGGTCTCGACACCCTGCCAGGTGTACTGCGCGAAGCCGAGGTCGACGAAGACCGGCAGTGCCTCGCGCAGACGCGCGGCTGCTTCGTCGTACCGGCCGGCCTCAGCGACCAGGATGCCGCTCAGGTGCCGGCTGAGCGCCACACCGTAACGGTCGCCGAGCGATGCGTAGTACTCGCGGGCCTCCGCGTAGTGGCGCTCGGCCTCGGCGATGTTCCCGGCCATGTGGGCGACGCTGCCGAGGTTCAGCGCCGCGAGCGCGCTGTCCACCGGTTGCAGCGCCAGCAGGCGCACGCGCTCGAAGTACCGCCTCGCGTCGTCGTACCGACCGCGATTGATCGCGACGTGCCCCAGGATGATCGTAGAGCCTGCCTCGCCGTCGACGTCGCCCGCCGCCAAGTACAGACTGCGCGCCTCGCCTGCGAGTTGCTCGGCGCTGTCATTGTCACCGTGAGCCCACGCGAGCCCCGCTGCGCCCTTCAGCGCCGGCGCGCGAAGCCGCGCGTCGGCGTCCGCACCGCGCTCGAGCGCGCTCTCGAGCCACCTGCGTCCCTCGGCGAACTCGCCGCGCACCCACCAGAGCCGCCAGATGAGGTCGACGAGCCGGAGCTGATCGTCCGCCGTCCCTTCGTCGCGGCTCCAGCCGAGGGCGGCAACGGCGTTGTCGTATTCCGCTCGGGTCGTCTCGATCCAGCGGCCGTGGTGTCCCGCGGCCTCGACCTTACGCCGGAGCAGCAGGTCCGCGAGGTACTGCGCATGCCGGCGTCGGACGTTCTCGAGCTCGTCCCGCTCTCGCAGGCGCTGCGCACCGTACTGCCGAACGGTCTCGAGGAGCCGGTACCGCATTGCGCCTTCGTGCTCCTCCGCGATGATCAGCGAGGCATCGACGAGCCGCTCGAGGTGAGGGAGCGTCTCGTCCTCGTTCGCTTCGAGGGCGACGGCGGCGGCCGACGCGAGCGTGAAGCCGCCGGCGAACACCGAGAGCCGCGCGAGGAGCGCCTGCTCCGTGGGCGAGAGCAGCTCGTAACTCCAGTCCATCGCGCGCTCGAGCGTCCGGTGACGCGCAGGGGAGAGCCGGCGCCACGAGACCAGGAACTGGAAGCGGTCGGCGAGGCGCGTCGCGATCTCGTCCAGCGCCAGCGCACGGACGCGTGCGGCGGCGAGCTCGATGGCGAGCGGAAGCCCGTCGAGGTCAGAGCAGATGGCCACCACGGTGTCTCGCGCGCGGCCGTCGTCGACGAGGCGCGGACGCACCGCACGCGCCCGCGCAAGGAACAGGTCGACGGCGTCCGCCGCCTCGAGGGGCGGTACTGGATACGCGGTCTCGCCCTCGCAGCCCAGGAACTCGCGGCTCGTCGCGAGGACGTGCAGCTCCGGGCAGAGGGGGAGGACGCTCGCGAGGAGGGTCGAAGCCGCCTCGCGCACGTGCTCGCAGTTGTCGAGCACCAACAGGAGCCGGCTGGAGCCGATCCGTCCGGCGATCTGCTGCTCGAGCTGCACGTCGGTCTGCTCGCGGACCGCCAGCCCCGCCGCCACGCGGCTCGCAACGCTCTCCGCGCGTGACACGCTCGACAGGTCGACGAATACCGCCTCAGGGAAGTCCGGCAGACCGCGTCGGGCTGCCTCGAGCGCGAGCCTTGTCTTCCCGACGCCGCCGACGCCGGTCAGCGTCAGGAGGCGTGCCTCGGCGAGGAGGCGTTCGACCTCGGCGAGCTCGACTTCGCGACCGACGAAGCTGGTGAGCGGCGCCGGGAGGTTGTGTCGCTCCTCCGGCGGCCGCACGGGAGGGACCTCGTGTTGGAGGATCGCTTGCTCCAGCGCCCTCAGCTCGTTTCCCGGCTCGAGACCGAGGTCGTCGTGGAGGATGGCGCGGGCGCGCTGATAGGCATCGAGCGCGTCCGCCTGCCGCTGCGCGCGATAGAGGGCGAGCATCAGATGCCGCCAGAAGCGCTCACGGTACGGATGCTCGGCCACCAGCGTCTCCAGCTCCTCGACGAGCTCGGCGTTGGCCCCGAGCTCGAGCTCGGCGTCAAGCCGGTCCTCGAGCGCGAGCAGCCGCAGCTCGGTGAGCCGTTCCGCAGCGAGTCGGAGGGCGCCCTCATCGTGCACCCCGGCGAAGGGCGCGCCGCGCCACAGCGCGAGAGCCGCCCCCAGCCGTTCTGCCGCACGTCGAGGGGCACGCCGCGCGAGCGCCGCCCGCCCCTCCTCCACGAGGCGCTCGAACCGGGCGGCGTCCACCTGCTCCGGAGGCACGTCGAGCGCGTAGCCCGACGGGCCGATCGCGACCGTCACCTCGAGCACGCTCCGCAGCCGAGACACGTACGAGCGCAGCGTCGTCTGTGCGCCGGCCGGCGGCCGGCCCTGCCACAACTCCTCCGCCAGCCGATCGGACGCGACCGGCCGTCCCGCCTCTATGAGCAGCAGCGCGAGCAACGCGCGCTGCCGGGGACCTCCGAGCGGAAGGCTCGCACCCGCCCGCGTCGCCTCAATCGGACCGAGGACGCGGAACTCGGTCGCCGCAGTCTGCGAGCCCACCACCTCTCACAGATCAATACTGCGGCGCGTCGAAGCATTCAAGCGTGCAGAGAAGGACGGCTCAGCGCTGGGCGCCGTCAAGCTCAGCTGCGCCGGCTGCGCTTCTGAGCCTAGCTGCGTCTTCCGTGGCCTCGCCTTGGTCTCCGCTTCCGCGAAGGACATGGCAGGCAACGCAAACCGGGCCTAAGCAGCGAGAAGTTGGAAGCCCTCTGACGGACTCGAACCGTCGACCCCCTCCTTACCATGGAGGTGCTCTACCAACTGAGCTAAGAGGGCAAGAGCCGGGATTGTACCCGGGCGCGGCGGCGACTCAGACTTTCCGGCCTGAGCTACGTTGGCCGCATGGCCGAGCTGCTGTTCGTCTCGCGTACCGACGAGGACCCGGACGAGGGTGACGCGCTCGACGCCTACTCGCGCACGGTCACGGCGGTTGCCGAGCGGCTGACGCCGTCCATCGCGAACCTGCGCGTCCGGCGCGGCGGCGGCAGTGGCGTCGTCATCACGCCCGACGGCTTTCTCCTCACGTCGGCGCACGTCGTCGCCCGCGCGCGCGGCGGCAACGCATCGTTCGCGGACGGCCGCGACCATCGCTTCGACGTCGTCGGCGCCGACCCGCTCTCGGATCTCGCAGTCCTCCGCGTCGCCGATGCCGATCTCACTGCCGCAGAGCTCGGCGACGCCGACTCGCTGCGCGTCGGTCAGCTCGTCGTCGCGATCGGCAACCCGCACGGGTTCGCCGGTTCCGTCACCGCCGGCGTCGTCTCGGCGCTCGGCCGCTCGCTGCCGACGCGCTCGGGAGCGAACGTCCGCCTCGTCGACAACGTGATCCAGACCGACGCGGCGCTCAACCCGGGCAACTCGGGCGGCGCGCTCGCCGACGGCCACGGCCGTGTCGTCGGGATCAACACCGCCGTCGCCGGCGTCGGGCTCGGGCTCGCCGTGCCGATCAACGCCGCGACCCGTCGGATCATCGGCGCCTTGATGAGCGAGGGGCGCTTCCGGCGGGCGTATCTCGGCATCGGCGGGCAGGAGCGCGCACTGCCGCCGCGCATCGCCCGCGCGCTCGGGCGGACCGGCGGGGTCGAGATCGCCCAGGTCGTCGCGGACGCACCGGCTTCACGTGCGGGACTGCGCACGGGCGATCTGATCGTCGCCGTCGACGGCACGCCGGTGGAGACGATGAGCGCGCTGCAGCGCCTGCTCGTCGGCGAGACGATCGGCACGACGGTGACATTCACCGTCGCGCGGATCGACCGCATCTTCGACGTCGACGTCGTGCCGCTCGAGCTCGCGGCGTAGGGGCTAGCCGCGCCGCGGCTGCAGGCCGGCCGCGAGGCACGCCTTGAATGCGTCCCTGCTCGAGCCGCTGCTTGCCGTGCACGACGCGACGAGCGACTTGGCGTATGCAAGCGACGCTTTCACGCAATTGCCCATCGCCTCTCTCGGGCCGTACTTCGCGACGAAGGCGTCCTTGCCGAGCTTCTTCGCCAGCAACTGGCAGAACGCGGCGGCGACGCTCGTCGAGGCGTCGCTCGTCGTCGGCTGCTTAGGCGTCTGCGTCGTGTGGAGCTTCACGCACTGCCCGAGGGCATCCTTGCCGTACTTCGCGACGAACCCATCGGCGCCGAGCTTGAGGTAATCGGCCTTGCAGGCGGCGAGGGCGGGGTTGTCGCCCGTCGTCTGCGTCGGCGTGTGCGCCTTGACGCAATTGCCGAACGTCTCGGGCGTGCCGTACCGCGCGGCGAAGGCAGTGGGCCCGAGCCGGACGTACTCCGCCTTGCACGCCGCCGCGGCAGGGCTGTCGGGAGTCGTCGCAGCCGGCGTCGTAGCCGACATGTGCTGCGCGTAGCAATGACCCCAGACCTCGGTTGGGCCGTACTTCGCGGCGAACGCGTCGGCGCCGCGCTGCGCGTACTCCGCCTGGCATGCCGCGGCGGCCGCCGGCGGGACGTCCGCCGCTGCACTCACCGGCACGACGAGGACGACCAGGAGCACGAGTGTGACCGCGAGGCGCCGCATCCTTCGCCCTCTATCGACGCCATGCCCTGCCTTCTAGAGTCACTCGGATGCGTGTCACTCGGATGATCACCGTGGTCGGCTGCCATGCCGGCGGCGAAGTGGGCAACGTCGTCGTCGGCGGCGTGCTGCCGCCGCCGGGTGAGACGGTGTTCGATCGCATGCTCGCGCTCGAGGCCGACGATTCGCTTCGCCGGCTCCTGCTCCGCGAGCCGCGCGGGAGCGTGGCAATGCATGCGAACCTGATCGTCCCCACGTCGCACCCGGACTGCGCGGCCGGCTTCGTGATCATGGAGCCGACCGAATATCCGGCGATGTCGGGCTCGAACACGATCTGCGTCACGACCGTCCTCCTCGAGACCGGCATGGTCGAGATGCGCGAGCCGGAGACGGTCTTCAAGCTCGAGGCGCCCGCGGGCGTCGTCGAGGTGCGGGCCGCCTGTCGCGACGGCAAGTGCGAAAGCGTCGAGTTGACGAACGTTCCCAGCTTCGCGGCGCACCTCGACGCTCCGCTCGAGGTGGAAGGGATCGGGACGCTCACGGTCGACGTCGCGTTCGGCGGGATGTGGTACGCGATCGCCGATGCGCGCGAGCTCGGTTTCGCGCTCGAGCCGGCAGAGGCGCGCGATCTCAGCGATGCAGGCGAGCTCATCCGCCTCGCCGCGCGCGAGCAGCTTCCGTGCGTCCATCCCGAGAACGACGCGATCGCGGGCGTCAGCATCGTCCAGATCGCGGAGCCGTGGCAGGGCGTCGGCGCGACGTCGAAGAACGCGGTCGTCGTCTCGCCGGGCCGGCTCGATCGGTCCGCGACGGGGACAGGCCTCAGCGCGCGCATGGCCGCGTTGCACGCTCGCGGTGCGATGCGGGTCGGCGACGCGATGACGCACGCCTCGGTCCTCGGCACGACGTTCGACGGCCGAATCGTCGGTGAGACGCGCGTCGCCGACACGCCTGCGATCGTTCCGGCGATCCGCGGCAGTGCCTGGGTCACCGGGATCACGCAGGTCGTCGTCGACCCGAGCGACCCGTTTCCCGAGGGCTACCTCCTCAGCGACACCTGGCCCGGCCCGGACACGCAGAGCTGACCGTCAGTTTGTGATCACCCAGACGTGCGTGCGCCCGACGGCGACCGAGCTCGGCGGGGCGGCGATCGCGACCCTGCGGACGATCGCTTCTGTCACCGGGTCGATCTCGTCGAGCTCCCCGGCGTTCGGGTTCGCGACCCACACCCTCCCGAGCCCGATCGCAACCGTGCACGGGCTGCCGCCGGTCTGCACGACGCCGACGACCCTGTGGTGCAAGGCGTCGATGTGCCAGACGCCGGGCGCGAAGTACGCGGGAGCCCAGATCGAGTTGCCGGCTGCGGCGATGGTGCAGTGGAGCGCCAGCCGCGACTCGCTGCCGTCCTGCATGTTGCCGACCTGAATGACGCCGCCCACGCTGTTCGAGAACGGGTCGACCTCGCGGAGCTGAGCCGGCCCGATGAGCGCGACCCAGACGGCGGACGGGCCCGCCGTAACGGCAAGCGGTTCGGGGCCGACGACGAAGCTGTGCAGCACCTTCCCTTGCGGGCTCAGACGGAGCAGGCCGGAGACGCCGACGGTCGCCCAAACCGAGCCATGGGCGAAGGCGACGTCACTCACGCCGGTCCACCGGCCGACGTCGAACCGGCCGAGGCCCGGCTGGCGGAGTGGAATCGAGAAGAGCACGTTGCCCGAGCGCGGATCGACGGCGCTCAGCGAATGCCGCGTGTCGAGGCTGGCGATCCAGATCCGGCCCGCGCCGAACGCGAGCGCGGTCGGCTGCGACGGAAGGCCGATCGTCGACACGACGCTCATCGACCGGTCGTCGATCTGTGTCAGCGTCCGGTCGGTCGAGTTCGCGATCCAGATCGTGTCGCCGGTGCCGAGGGCGGCAATCGGCTGGCCGTGGAGTGGCAGGACTGCGATCGGCCGCCCGGACGCCGGATTGATCGCGGCGGCGGAGAGATGTGGAATCGTCAGCGTCCTGCCCTCGCCGCCGGTCAGCAGGAGGACGGCGAGGACCGACCCCGCGATCGCGGCAATCGCCGCGGCCCCCACGAGGAGCGCCCGGCGGCGGCGTTGCCAGACGAGCACCGGCGCACCACCACCCGCCGGCGCCGGAGCCGCGAGGGTCGGAGCGTGACGGAGGATGGCGGCCTCGAGCTCCCGAAGCCGAGGGCTCGGATCGAGCCCGAGCTCGTCGCGGAGCAGCCGGCGATACGCCTGGTAGACCTCGAGGGCATCCGCCTGACGGCCGGCGCGGTAGAGCGCGAGCATGAGGAGTCGGCGCGGCCGCTCACGCAGCGGATGCTCCGACACGATCGACTGCAGCAGCGGCGCCGCCTCGTCGTGGCGACCGAGTGCGAGCAGCGTGTCGAACCGCTCCTCCACGGCCACGAGTCGTTGTTCCTCGAGTCGCTCGCGTTCCTGCCCGACAAACGGCTCGTCGCCGAGGTCGGCAAGGGCCCGGCCGCGCCAGAGCGCGAGCGCCTGGTCGATCGCCGCCAGACGCTCCGTCGGAGAGTCGGCCCGGTGCGCGGCATCGACGAACTGTTCGAACCGGGCGACGTCGACGGCATCGTCCTCGACCCTCAGCCGCAACGCCCCGCCGCGCGCTTCCAGCAGCCCGGCGGCGCCGAGCGACTTGCGAAGCCCCGACGCGTAGACGTCGAGTGAATGAGCCGCGCTCGCCGGTGGGTCGTCCGGCCAAAGCGCGTCGATGAGCGCGTCCCGTGGGACCGCTTCGTTGCGGTGGAGCAGGAGGTAGGCGAGAAGCGCGCGCTGCTTCCGGCTACCCAGGTCGGCTGTGTCCAGCTCGCCGGCCTCGAGCGTGCCGAGCAACCGAAACTCCAGCATCGCCTCGCCGACGCTAGCACCGCTCGACGGCACCTCAAAGCAGGCATTGAGGTGCGATCCGACGATCATGCGAGAGATCGTTGAGGTGGGCCCGCCACGGTTGCTGCGTCAACGACCGAGGAGGCACCACCGTGTTCCGTCTGTCCACCGCACTCGCAACCGCCGTGACCGCCCTGACGTTCGCGGCCGCCGCCGTCGCCGCCCCCGGCGACTGGAATGCAACGCATCTGCCGTCCCCGGCTCCCGGCTATCTGCCGAAGACGACGACGGTCGACACCGCCGCGTGGAACGCGGCCCACCTGCCGTCGCCGGCGCCGGGCTACCTGCCGCAGACCGTGCGCACGCGCATCGCGTTCGTCCGTCTTCCTGCGTCGAGGGCCTTTGCATACCGCGACGCCGCGATCGGCGCCGCATTCGGCGCGTTCGTCCTCGCGGTGTTCGTCGGCACCGTCCTGGTAGCGGTGCGTGCGCGCCGCGAAAGCGGCGTCGCCGCCTGAGCCCGCTTCGCGACACGAGCCGGCCGATGACGTGAAAGGCTGACCATCACTCACCCGTCATGGAGAGGAGTCGAAGTGGAAGCGACCGCATCGGCCGGCCGGCGTCGCATCGTCGTCTGGCTCTTCACCGCTGCCGCGGCGATCGTCGTCGCCGGCGTCTTCCTGCAGGCGTTCTCGATCGCCGCGTACGTGCGTGGCGCGGGAGAGGGTGCGCGCGACCTTCACGAGACGGGCGGCTTCCTGACGCACAGCGTCGAGATCGTCGTCTTCCTGCTCGCGCTCGCCGCCTTCTGGGGCGCATGGCGGCGCGTCGGCTTCGCGCTCCTGCTGCCGCTCGTCGGGACCTTGCAGGTGCTGCTCGTCGGCGACACCGATAAGAGCGGTGGGTGGGTGAACGGCCTCCACGGCCTGTTCGCGCTCGTCGTCCTGCTGCTCGCGTGTGCGCTCGTCGAGATCGGACGCCGCGCGCTGCGGAGAGGCCAAGAGTCCTCTCCGCACTGACGTAACGGCCGGGCGACTATTCGATCGGGATCTCGAAGCGGGCGATGATCCCCGGATCATCGCCCGGTCGCGGCGCCGCCGCGCTCGGGGTCGCGCTGATCGCGAGGATTCGCGCAGGCTCGTCGCTGCGGTTGAAGAACGCGTGCAAACCGGCACGTCCTTCGGGACAGAAGACCAGCACGAAGAACAGCTCTTCGGCTCCGAAGTGCATGTGCAGTTGTTGGCCGGCCGCGCCGGGAAGCAGCTCGAACAGCGTCGACCCCAGCCTGGCGTCGGGCGGACGTCAGAAGATGCGGTAGCGGCTTCCGTCTTCTTCGTCTCCGTCCCAGAGGTCGGAGAACAGGTTCTGGCGACTCATCTCTGGCACCTCCGAGTCGTAGCGGTGGGTGCGCAGCCGTCGGGAGCCTCCGGCCCGCGGCGGCACTGCGCCGGACACGCGCGGCTCGCTCGCCGCGCCGAACCGCTACCTCGCCGCCGGATCCACGGGGCGATCATGCCTGCTCGAGCGCTGCCGTTGATGATGGGGGCGGGAGGATTCGAACCTCCGTAGGCTGAGCCGACGGGTTTACAGCCCGTTCCCTTTGGCCGCTCGGGCACACCCCCTGAGGGCGGCCAGTGTATCTACGGGCAGGCGGACAGATCCGGCACGTAGCGCGGCAC
>DATCJJ010000066.1:0-41565 GCA_036562845.1 Gaiellaceae bacterium
CTCGAGCCCCTTCACGTCGCCCGGCCCGATCACGGCGTGGACGCCGGGCATCGCGGCCGCGGACGAGACGTCGATCCGCTTGACGCGCGCGTGCGCGAACGGCGAGCGCAGGATCGCGGCGTGCAGCATCCCCGGCAGCTGAACGTCGGCCGTGTAGCGCGCCTGGCCGAGGATGCGCTCGCGCGCGTCCTTGCGCAGCGCGTCCCGGCCGACGACCTCGCGCGGGCCCTCGGGCCACTGGTCGAGCGCGTCCTCCTCGACGACGAGCCACACCTCCTCGAAGCGGCCCTCGACCTCCTTCTCGGTGCGGATCAGTCTCGCCAATGCAGGATCGCCTCCTCGATGCGTGGATACGTGCCGCAGCGGCAGATGTTGCCCGCCATGTGATGGCGAATCTCGTCGACGGACGGGGACGCGTTCGCGGCGACGAGCGCCGCCGCGCTGACGACCTGGCCCGGCGTGCAGAAGCCGCACTGCACCGCATCCGCGCGCACGAACGCGTCGACGAGCGGATGGTCCCGCAGGCCCTCGATGGTCGTCACCTCGCCGCGCACCGTATGCGCGAGCGTGATGCACGACAGCGTCGGCACGCCGTCGATCTGAACCGTGCACGCGCCGCAGTGGCCCTCGTTGCACGCGATCTTCGTCCCCGTCAAGCCGAGCTCCTCGCGCAGCAGCTGTGCCAGCGAGATGCCGACTCGCGCGCCGTCGATCTCGTACTCGTGGCCGTTGACGCTGAGGCGGAGATCACTCACCGCTCGTCACCGCCAGCACGTCCGCGAGATGGATGAGGCGCGAGCTCGTGCGCGCGATCAGCCGCGCGTCCTGGTCGTCCTCCGCCTCCGGCAGCGTCCGCCACAGATTCTGGGCGGCGATGAGCAGCTCCCGGATCTGCTCGAGCTCCTCCCCGTGGCCGTTGCGCTCGTTCGTCGCGTTGAGCGCGAGGCCGAGCGCGCCGAACCAGTCCTGCTGGCGCGCGAAGATCGCCGCCATCGCCATCGACAGGTACTGATGGATACGCGCCATCGCCATCGGCTGCGCGAGCACCTCGGCGCCGCGCGGCTGCGACGGCTCGAGCGGCCGCTCGCCGTTCGCGATCCGGTTCGCGTTGCCTGCGAGCAGCTCGCGGATCTCGGGCTCGGTCAGGCCGGCGCTGCGCGCGGTGCGCAGCGTGTTGAGCAGCGATTGCGGCTGCAGCCCGTACGGGTAGTCGGACGCGTAGACGATCTGCTCCGGCGGCACGAGCCGGAAGAAGCTGAGCAGGTCGATCGGGCTCCACACCGAGGTGTCGAAGAACACTCCGGCCTTGCAGGCGAAGTTCCCGGCGAGGCCTGAGAGGTCGGCGATGCCGGCATGCGCGAGGATCAGGGTCGCCTCGGGATAGCGCTCGACGAGCCGCGCGAGATGGTCGGCGATCGGCGGCAGCCCGCGCCCGGCGTGGATGAGGATCGGCACGCGCCGCTCGGCGGCGACCGCGAACACGGGTGCGAGCCGTTCGTCGTCGAGCAGGAACTTTTGCGCCCGCGGATGCAGCTTGATGCCGCGCGCGCCGCGGTCGAGGCAGCGCTCGGCCTCCTCGATCGGCTGCTCGCTCAGGTCGAGCCGGACGAACGGGATCAGGCGGCCGTCGGACGCCTCGGCGTGCTCGAGCGTCCGGTCGTTCGGCGTCCGGAACGCCGGGTGCCGGTCGGGCTCGTCGAGGCAGAACATGAACGCGCGCGAGATGCCGTACCGGTCGAGGATCCCGAGCAGCTCGTCGCGGCGGCCGACCATGCCGTCGATGTCGTTCCCGAGGTGCGTGTGCGCGTCGAAGATGTCGCAGCCGTCGGGCAGCTCCTGCTTCAGCTGCGCTTCGAAGGACGCGAAGAGCTCGGCGGCGCGCTCGAGGGGCTCGCTCACCCCTCGAATCTACCCGCGCGGGCTACTCGAAAGCGGGGGCAAGCACCCGGTCGAGGAAGACGCGCTCCGGGACGGCGCCGTCCCACTGGGGAACGCCGTTCACGACGATGCGCGGCACGGCGTAGACCTCCATCTGGTCGGCGAGGGCCGGGAACTCGGTCGACTCGATCGCCGCCGCGCGGACGCGCGGTGAGGCGAGGGCCGCCTTGTACGCCAGCAGCACGGCCGGCGGGCAATGCGGTCAGGTCGGTGTGACGAAGACGTCGATCGCGAGCTCGCGGTCGAGCGCGGCGAGCCGCTCGAGCGATTCCGGCCGGAGCGACGACTCCGCGCGGCCGGCTTCGAGCACCGCGCCGATCAGCGAGCCGAGCTCGTACCCCCAGGGCAGCCCGTAATAGCGGATGCCGACGTCGCGGCCCTCCGGCTGCACCGAGACCGCCGGATAGCGGTCGAAGCTGGGCGGCTTCTCCTCGACACGAACCGTCACACGCTCGGAGAGATCTGCGAGGCCGCGGACGACCCGCTCCGTCTGCGCGCCGAAGTCGACGTCCTGCGCCGCTCCCGGCAGCGGCGTCTCCTCCGGCCCGTGCGCGACGAGCAGCTCGACCGGCCGCTCGAGCGCCGCGAACAGCTCGCGTACGCGCTCCTCGTCCTCGGGCCGGAAGATCGCCACCACCCGACTTTAGAGGCTCTAGGATCCGCGCCGATGCCGGCCGTCCTCATCTACGCGGACACGCTCCGGTCGCCGGAGATGCGGCACGAGCTGCCGCTGCCCGTGCCCGACCCGCTGCTCTACGTCGAGCACGACGGCTTCCGCGCCGTGGTCGCGAGCGCATTCGAGCTGCAGCGGATCACGGAGGCTGCGCCGGACGTCGAGACGTTCGCGCCGGACCACTTCGGCATCGACGAGCTGCTGCGCAGCGGAATGACCTTCGACGAGGCGGAGCTCGAGGTCGCCGTCCGTGCCTTGAATCGCTTCGGCATCACGAGCGCTTCGGTGCCGTGGTCGTTCCCGCTCGAGCTCGCCGACCATCTCCGCGCGAACGGCATCGACGTCGCCGCCGACCGTGATTTGTTCGACGAGCGCCGCCGCCGGAAGAACGCAGCGGAGATCGCGGGGTTGCGGCGGGCGCAGCGCGCGTGCGAGGCGGCGCTCGACGTCGCGCGCGACATGCTGCGGCGCGCGCGCGCGAACGGCGTCCTGACGCTTGGCGGCGCGCCGCTGACGAGCGAGCGAATCAAGCTCGAGATCGAGCGCGTGTTCAGCGAGCACGGCGTCGTCGGCGACGAGTTCATCGTCTCGCACGGCGCGCAGACGGCGGTCGGCCACGAGATGGGGAGCGGCCCGCTCCAACCGGACGAGCCGATCGTCTTCGATCTCTTCCCGCGCGACCGCGAGACCGGCGTCTACAGCGACATGACGCGGACGTACGTCGTCGGCGAGCCGAGCGACGAGCTGCGCGAATATCACCGACTCGTGAAGGATGCGCTCGAGCGCACGACCGCCGCGACGAAGCCCGGCGTCAACGGCCGCGAGCTGATGCAGCTCGCGTGCGACCTCTTCCACGAGCACGGCTACAAGACCCAGCTCCACAAGGAGCCCGGCGAGGTGCTCGACAGCGGCTTCTTCCACGGCCTCGGCCACGGCGTCGGCCTCGAGGTGCACGAGAAGCCGGCGCTGAGCCGCTCCGGCGACGATCTCGTCCCGGGCGACGTGATCACGCTCGAGCCGGGCCTCTACCGCGCCGGTTACGGCGGCGTGCGGCTCGAGGACATCCTGATCGTCACCGAGGGCGGGGCGGAGGTCGTGACCGACTACCCGTACGACCTCGAGCCGTAGGACTAACTCCCCGAAAATCGGAGAGGTCCTTCGGACCGAGATCCATCCGACAGGGGGGTAGCAATGGCTGCAGTCACTGTCGACCGTCCGGCGACGACACTCGTGGAGGCCGCTCCCGCGGCCGATCCGGCGCCGCTCGGACTGGCCGCATTCGCGCTCACGACGTTCCTGCTCAGCGGGCACAACGCGAGCTTCATTCCCGACGCCATCTGGATCGGGCCGGCGCTCTTCTACGGCGGCCTCTGCCAGTTGCTCGCCGGGATGTGGGAGTTCCGCAACCGGAACGTCTTCGGTGCGACGGCGTTCTCGACGTACGGAGGCTTCTGGCTCGGCCTCGGCATGGTCGTCGTCCTCGCCGACGTGTCGAAGAACTTCGCCGCCGGGCTGTCCGGCTCGAACCTGACGAACGCGCTCGCGTGGTTCCTGATCGCGTTCGCGATCTTCAACACCTACATGCTGCTCCACAGCATGCGGGTCAGCGTCGCGGTCTTCCTCGTCTTCCTGACGCTGGAGATCACCGAGATCGTCCTGGCGATCGGGTTCTTCAACATCTCGCACGGCGGCACCGAGTGGTGGCTGCACGCAGGCGGCTGGTGCGGCATCGTCACCGCGGCCGTCGCGTGGTACACATCCTCCGCCGGCGTCGTGAACGGGATGGCGTCGGGTGTCGTCTTCCCCGTCGGAGCCGCGCCGATCGGGAGGGTCGGTTCTCCCATGCCGCGGCGGGCGGAGGCGCATTGACCAGTGGCCACTGAGGCAACACAGCAGGGCGCGATCGACACCATGCTCCTCGAGGAGCGGTCGTATCCGCCCCCGCAGGAGTTCGCGGCACAGGCGAACGCGCAAGCCGAGATCTACGACGAGGACTTCGAGGCCTTCTGGGAGCGCGAGGGACGTGAGCGGCTCGCGTGGTTCGAGCCGTTCTCGAAGCTCTACGAGTGGGAGGCGCCGTTCGCGAAGTGGTATCTCGGCGGCAAGCTCAACGTGTCGTACAACTGCGTCGACCGCCACGTCGAGCAGGGCCGCGGCTCGAAGGTCGCCTTTCACTGGGAAGGCGAGCCGGTCGGCGAGCGGCGCGAGATCACGTACGCGGATCTGCAGCGGGAAGTCGCGTCGTTCGCCAACGGACTGAAGAAGCTCGGCGTGAAGAAGGGGACGCCGGTCGCGATCTACATGGGCATGGTCCCGGAGCTACCGGTGGCGATGCTCGCGTGCACGCGCATCGGCGCTCCCCACACGGTCGTCTTCGGCGGGTTCTCCGCCGACTCGCTCTCCGGCCGCATGAACGACATGGAGTGCGAGGTGCTGATCACGCAGGACGAGGCGTGGCGGCGCGGCACGACCGTCGCGCTGAAGAAGACGGCCGACGAGGCGATGACGGACGCGCCGAAGGTGCGCACGTGCGTCGTCCTTCGGCGAACCGGCAACGACGTCCCGATGCAGGACGGCCGCGACGTCTGGTGGCACGACGCCGTCGGAGGTGTCGAGGCGGAGTGCGCTCCCGAGCCGATGGACAGCGAGGACCTGCTGTTCCTCATGTACACGAGCGGGACGACCGCGAAGCCGAAGGGGATCATCCACACGACCGCCGGCTACCTGTGCGGCGTCGCGACAACGCACCACTACATCTTCGATCTCAAGCCCGAGAACGACGTGTACTGGTGCGCCGCCGACATCGGCTGGATCACCGGTCACAGCTACATCGTCTACGGCCCGCTGTGCAACGGAGCGACGTCGGTGCTGTACGAGGGGACGCCGGACTTCCCGGACAAGGACCGCTGGTGGGAGATCATCGAGCGGTACGGGGTGACGATCCTCTACACCGCGCCGACCGCGATCCGCTCGCACATGAAGTGGGGGCCCGAGCACGCCGAGAAGCACGACCTGTCGTCGCTGCGCCTGCTGGGCAGCGTCGGCGAGCCGATCAACCCGGAGGCCTGGGTCTGGTACCGCGAGCACATCGGCGGCGACCGCACGCCCGTCGTCGACACGTGGTGGCAAACCGAGACCGGGATGATCCTGATCACGCCGCTGCCGGGTGTCACGACCCTGAAGCCCGGCTCCGCGACGAAGCCGTTCCCCGGCGTCGACGCCTCCGTATTCGACGAGCGCGGGAACGAGGTCGGCCCGGGCGGCGGCGGCTATCTCGTGCTCAAGCGGCCGTGGCCGTCGATGCTGCGCGGGATCTTCAAGGATCCCGAGCGGTACAAGGAGACGTACTGGTCGAAGTACGAGCACACGTACTTTGCCGGCGACGGCGCCCGCATCGACCGTGACGGCGACTTCTGGCTGCTCGGCCGCGTCGACGACGTCATGAACGTCAGCGGCCATCGCATCTCGACGATCGAGGTGGAGTCGGCGCTCGTCGACCACCACGACGTCGCCGAGGCCGCCGTGTGCTCGCGCAAGGACGCGACCACCGGCGAGGCGATCGTCGCGTACGTCACGCTGAAGGGCGGCAAGGAAGGCTCGGTGGACAAGCTCGCCGAGCTCCGCGACCACGTGGCGAAGAAGATCGGCCCGATCGCGAAGCCGGCGAACATCGTGTTCACGCCGGAGCTGCCGAAGACGCGGAGCGGCAAGATCATGCGGCGCCTGCTCCGCGACGTCGCGGAGAACCGCCCGCTCGGCGACACGACGACGCTCGCGGACCCGACCGTCGTCTCGGAGATCCAGCACCGGGCGACGGCAGAAGGCAGCGAGGAGTCATGAGCAAGTGGGGCTCGAAAGGGCCCCACTTGACCCTCCGGTAACCGGAGGCGCAATGCTTCGACCGTGCAGATCGGCCGCTTTGCGCGCCTGACCGGCCTCACGGTCAAGGCGCTCCATCACTACGACGAGATCGGGCTGCTGCGCCCGACCGAGGTCGATCCCGACACCGGCTACCGCTCGTACGCGCCGGAGCAGGTCGAGCGTGCCGAGGCGATCCGGCTGCTGCGCCGGCTCGAGATCCCGCTCGACGAGATCGTCACACTGCTCGACGACGACGATCCGGCGCTGCACAAGCAGGTGCTCGCCGACCACCAGCGCCGCACGGCCGAGCGGCAGGCGGCCTTGACCTGGATCCGTCAGCGACTCCAGTCGCTGCTCGACGAGAAGGAGTACCCGATGATCGACCACCGGACGCTCGGCGTCGACCTCTTCAACAAGACGTGGACGCTGATGGAGAACCCGACGCGGTCGCCCGAGCAGGACGACGAGATGATCCACATGGCGCACGCGTCCGCCTACCACTGGCTGCAGGTCGGCACCTGCGCGAACCGTGCACGCAGCGAGTGGCAGTGCTCACGCGTCCACGTCGTCGCCGGGCAGGTCGACCAGGCGCTCTACCACGCCAGGCGCTGTCACGAGCTCGTGCAGGCGAACGAGGACGACAGCATGGAGATCTGGGATCTGCCCGCCGCCTACGAGGCGCTCGCGCGCGCCCACCTCGCCGCGGGGCACCGCGAGGAGGCTGCGCACTGGGCCGAGCTCGGCCGCACCGCGACGGCGAAGATCGACGACGACGAGGACAGGGCCGTCATGGAGGCCGACTTTGCGACCATTGACGCGTAGGACCTAGCCAGGAGTGGGTACGTCCGTACCGAATGCTTTCCTAACGATTCATCGATAGAAAGCGCCGTTGGGTTGAAAGCACTCTGACGGGCGGCTTCGGGCTCAGGTGCTAACCGGACCGCCGACCCATGACGAAGAAACCGTAACGACTGGTGCCTGCTTCAACGCAGGCACCAGTCGTTTGTTCTTTCAGGCCAACAGTTTCTCGAACCGGTCGGCGTCGTCGAACGGCCCGATCACCGCGAGGCGCAGCGCGTCGTCGCGCACGATCTCCGACGCGACGCGCCGGACGTCCTCCGCCGTCACCGCGTCGACACCGCGAAGGATCTCCTCGAGATCGGGAACGCGCCCCTCGAGCACCTCGCGCCGCAGCCCGAACATGATCAGGCCCTGCGGCGATTCGAGCTCGAGGACGAACCGGCCCTTCGTGAACGAGCGTGCCTTCTCCAGCTCGTCGGCGGGAACCGACTCCGCTGCGATCTTGCGCAGCTCCGCCAGGATCGTCGTGACGGCGTCGTCGATGCGCTTGATGTCGACGCCCGCCTGCGCGAAGAGCGAGCCGGCGTCCGTGTAGCTGAAGTTCGTCGCCCCGACGTAGTACGCGAGGCCGCGGCGCTCGCGCACCTCGGTGAACAGCCGCGAGGACATGCCGCCGCCGAGGATGGTGCCGATCAGCTGCAGCACGTACCGGTCGGGATGGCTGAGCGGCTTGCTGGGAACGCCGATGACGATGTGCGCCTGGTCGGACCGCTTCGTGAAGAGCTTCACGCGGCCGTCCGCGTGCGGCTGCATCGGCGCGGCCTCTCCCGTCTCCTGCGCGGGGAGGTCGCCGAACAGCTCGTTCGTGCGCTCGAGCGCGTCTTCGCCGACGCGGCCGCCGAGGCCGAGCACCATGCGCGAGGGCTGGTACCACGTGCCGAGGTACGACATGAACGTGTCGCGCGTCGACGCCCGGACCGTCTCCTCGCGGCCGACGATGTCCCAGCCGAGCGGCTGGTCGCCGTACAGCAGCTGGTCGTAGACGTTGCCGATGTAATCGCGCGGCGTGTCGTAGTACATGTTCATCTCCTCGACGATCACGCCCTTCTCGCGCTCGATCTCCTCCGAATCGAACTTCGAGTTGCGGAGCATGTCGACGATCACGTCGAGGGCGACGTCGCGCGACTCGGCGGCGCAGCGGACGAAGTACGCGGTGTACTCCTTGCCGGTGAAGGCGTTGAGCTGCCCGCCGATCGCGTCGATCTCGCCGGCGACCATGCGCGCGGTCGGCCGTCGCTCGGTGCCCTTGAAGAACATGTGCTCGGCGAAGTGCGCGATGCCGCTCGTCTCCGGGGTCTCGTAGCGCGAGCCGGCGGCGAGCATGACCATGCACGTCACCGACTGCGCCGTCGGGATGCTGGCCGTGAGGAGGCGCAGGCCGTTGTCGAGCGTGTGGCGTTCGAACGTGCTCATCTCACCCAGGGTAAACGCCCGCCGCCTTCCCGAGCGCGGTTCCTTCGGCCCGTCCGATCGAATCGGGGTCGACGCCGCGTGCCTCGGCGACGCTCAGCGTCAGCAGGTGGAAGAAGACGATGTCGGGCACCGGCCTGCCGCCGGGCAGGCGCGTCGTCGTGCACCCGATCGCCTCGAGCGTCCTCGCCGCCTCCTCGGCCCGCTCCCGCCGCGCTCCGGCCTCGCCGAGGAGGACGTACGCGGCGTACGACCCGTCGACCGGCGCGAGGTAGCCGTGGAGGATCTGCTCGGTGTGGTACGCGACGGCGTCGACCCGGGCGCCCTCGCGGAGCTTCAGCACGGCCTCCTGGGCCGTCGGCCAGTCGAGCCCGGAGCCGACGACGATGATCTTCTCCTGCGGCGGCGCGCTCACGGATTCCGCGAGCGCCGCCTCGACCTCGCCCGCCACGCCCGTCGTATCCGCTCCGTGGAGCTGCTGAATCGCCGTGACCCCGCACGTGTAGCTCGCGGTATGGCACCACGACGTCTCGATCGACGGCGTGCAGACGACGACCTCGTCCGCGATCTTCGCGAGCGGCGACTCCGCGGCGCCGGTGACGAGCCAGACCGCGCCCTCGAACCGCTCGGCGGCCAGCAGCGTCAGCTCGGTCTCGCCTTCGTGTGAGACGCAGACGAGCACGTCTGCCGCCGGCGGGTTGACGGCGGCGTCGAGGGCCTGGACGGCCCAGCCGCCGGTCTGGGCGGCGTGGAACGAGGTTCCGCAGCCAGTGTGGACGACGCGCGAGCCGGTCGGAAGCCGCTGCGCGACCTGCACCGCCCGCAGCCACTCCGGCTGCGCGCGCACCGTTGCCTCGGTGCGACTCATGCGCGGAGCCTAAGGATCTCGGCTTCCTTCTCGCGGGTGAGCGTCGGCCGGTCGCCCGGCTGCGCGCGATCCCACTCGTAGGTGTCGCGCGCCGTCTCCTCGAGCGGGCGGAACGTCAGCCCGGCGGCGACGGCCGCCGACACGTCGCGCTCCATCAGCGGCCAGCCGTCCTCCGGCAGCCAGAGCGGCAGCTCCATCCACGGCTCCACTCCGGCGTCGATGACCTGCTGCCCGTCGACCCACACGAGGTTCGCCGCGCCGCGGAGCCGCTCGAGCACGTCGCCGAGCGTCGTCGCGGGGCTCGTCGCGTCGAACGTCCCGCCGGGACCGTGGAGCGCGAGCTGTACGAGCCATGGTGCAAGGTCGCGTGCATCGACCAGCTGCACCGGCTGGTTCGGGTCTCCCGGCGCGAGCACGTCGCCCCCGCCGGCGAGCCGCCGCGGCCAGTAGGTGAACCGGTCGGTGGGGTCGTACGGCCCGACGATCAGTCCCGGACGCACGATCGTGCAGCGATCCCCGTAGAGCTCCTCGACGACCCGTTCGGAGGCGAGCTTGTTCGCGCCGTACGGTTCCTCGGGATCGCCGTAGACGGAGATCGTCGAGACGAAGAGGTACCGCTGCACGGCGTCGCGCAACAGCTCCGCGGACTGTCGCACGACGTCCGGCACGTAGCCGCTCGTGTCGATCACGCCGTCCCACGTGCGGCCGCGCAGCGCCTCGAGGTCGCCGTCGCGGTCGCCGGTGAGGTGCTCCGCCTCGGGGAAGAGGTCGGGATTCGTCCGGCCGCGCGTGAACGTCGTGACGTCGTATCCCTGGTCGAGCGCGTGCGCGACGGCGTGGCGGCCGAGGAACTTGCTGCCGCCGAGGACGAGCAGCCTCATGCGGGATACCGATCGATCACGCGCGCGATCGCGTCGACCCCGAACTGGAGCGCGTCTGCGGGAATGCGCTCGTCGGCGTTGTGCACGAGCGGGAGCGGCTTGAAGTCCTCCGGCAGCCTGAGCGGGAGGTAGCCGTACGTCTGGACCCCGGCACGCGAGAGATGGCGTGCGTCGGTGACGCCGCCCTGGAGCATCGGGACGGGGATCCCGTCCGGGTCGAGCTCGCGGATGACGTCGGCGAGCAGGCCGTACTGCGAGAGATCGGGCTCGGGCGGTCCCGGATCGTGGCGGACGACCTCGATCTCGATGTTCTTCGTGCCGACGAGGTCGTGCAGCTCCCGGATCAGATCGGCCGGCGTCTGGCCGGGAAGGATGCGGCCGTCGAGCTCGAGCTCGACGGCGGACGGGATGACGTTGATCTTGTCGCCGCCGCGCACGATCGTCGGGCTGACCGTGTTGCGCGTCACGCGGCCGAGTTGCGGCAGCCCGATCGCGCGCACCGCGAGGTCGGCCGTGCGCGGGTCGAGCAGCCGGCGCATCAGCAGCGACTGCGGCCGCGGCAGGTTGTCCGCCATCGTCTCGAACCACTCGCGGACGAGCGGGATGACGTGAATCGGCGGCTGCCGCCGGTCGAGCGTCCGGAGGACGTCGCCGAGCCTGCGCATCGAGCCGCCGCGCACGCCGAGCGCACCGTGGCCGCCGGTGCCGCGGATCGTGGCCTTCAGCCACGCGATCTGCTTCTCGGCGACCTGGATCGGATAGAAGCGCCTCCCGGCGATCCAGTGCGTCGCGCCGCCGAACTCGCCGAGCGCGTGCCTCGCGCCGCCGAGCGCGTCGGCGTGCTCGTCCGCCATGAAGGCCGCGCCGACGTCGCCGCCGTTCTCCTCGTCGCTGAGGATCAGGAGCAGGAGCGGCGTCGCCGTGTTGC
Source organism: Gaiellaceae bacterium (assembly GCA_036562845.1). Classification (GTDB taxonomy): domain Bacteria; phylum Actinomycetota; class Thermoleophilia; order Gaiellales; family Gaiellaceae; genus Palsa-739. Next base: position 11,421 of record DATCJJ010000066.1, read on the forward strand.
GATCCACCGCCTCGAGGAACGCGCGCACGACCATCGCGACGCCGCTCTTCATGTCGAGCGCGCCGCGGCCCCAGACGTAGCCGTCGAGGAGCTCGCCGCCGAACGGCGGGTGCGTCCACTGCTGGCCCGTCGTCGTGACGACGTCCACGTGGCCGTAGAGGAGGAGGGGCGGGCAGGGCTTCGCGCCCGCGTGCCGCGCGATCAGGTTCGGGCGGCCGGAGACCTTCTCGTAGCGCTCGGTCTCGACGTCGTGCGCGTTCAGCAGCGCTTCGATGTGCGCGACGCAGGACTCCTCGTTGCCCGGCGGGTTCGTCGTGTCGAAGCGGATCAGCTCCTGCAGGAGCGTCACGGTGTCGCTCACATCGCCTCCAGCGCCTCGAGCAGTCGGTCGACCTCGGCCGCGGTGTTGTAGTGGACGAAGCCGGCGCGCACGGCGCCGTCGTCGCCGAGGCCGAGCCGCTCCATCACCTCGACGGCGTAGTAGTTCCCGTCCCAGACGGCGATGTCGCGCTGCGCGAGCCGCTCGGCGACGACGCGCGGCGTCAGGCCGTCGACGGTGAACGCGAAGGTCGGCACGCGGCCGTCCATCGTCGGCAGCCCGTGGAGCGTGCAGCGGTCAGGCAGGCCGTCGAGGAACCGTTGTCCGAGCGTGCGCTCGTGCGGCTGGATGTCGCTCCAGCCGACGGACTCGATGTACTCGACCGCCGCGACGAAACCCGTAAGCAGCTCGTGCGCGAGCGTGCCGGTCTCGTACGGGTGGTCGGCCGGACGTACCTTGTACGTCCGCAAGCTCGCCGTGAGCTCGGCGCGGACGAACGCGAGACCGAGATGCGGCCCGAAGTACTTGTACGGCGAGCAGAGGAGCACGTCGATCCCGAGGTCGGCGACGTCGATCGGGCCGTGCGGCCCGTAGTGGACAGCGTCGGCCCAGGCCAGCGCACCGACGCCGTGCGCGAGCTCGACGATCCGGCGTGCATCGGGCGTCGTGCCGACGGCGTTCGCCGCGAGCGGGAAGGCTACGACGCGCGTGCGCTCCGACAGCTTCCGCTCGAGGTCGTCGTAGTCGATCGTCGTGTCGTCGTGGATGTCGACGAGCTGAACGCGCAGGTCGAGGTCGCGCGCGAGCTCGAGCCACGGTGAGATGTTCCCGTCGTGGTCGAGCTTCGTGCAGAGGATCTCGTCGCCCGCGCGAAATGTCCGACCGGCCGCGCGTGACAGCGCGAAGTTGAGCGTCGTCATGTTCGCGCCGAACGCGACCTCGCCCGGGTCGCAGCGCAGGAACGCCGCGGCGGTGAGGCGCGCCTGCGCGATCAGCGCGTCGGTGCGGCGGCTGTTGCCGAACGGACCGCCGGTGTTCGCGTTCGACTCGCGGAAGTAGCCGGCGACCGCTTCGATGACCGTGTCCGGAACCTGCGTCCCGCCCGGCCCGTCGAAGAACGCCGTCGGGACTTGGAGCGCAGAGAAACGGGACCGGATCGCCTCGACGTCCACGAAACTGACACTACCCTCTGTCCCGTGAGCACCCTGACGCCTCCGCGCGAGCGGCTCGACACGGGCAAGGGCACCGGCGTCGGTCGTCCGTGCAAGGTGATCGTCCTGAACGACGACCACAACACGTTCCAGGGCGTGGCGTTCGCGCTGTCGTCCGTCCTGCCCGGCGTCGACTACGAGAAGGGCATGACGATGGCGAACGCGATCCACAACAAGGGGCTCGCGATCGTGTGGTCGGGCGAGCAGGAGCAGGCCGAGCTCTACTGGGAGCAGCTGAAGGACTACGGCTTGACGATGGCGCCGTTAGAGCAGTGACCAGTCGTACGTCGGCTTCACGGTCAGCGACGCGCCGATGAAGCAGTCGCGCTCGGCCTTCATCAGCAGGGACACGAGCTCGTCGTCGCCCGGCTGCTCGCGCAGGCGCACCGCGAGCGCGAGCTCGATCTCCGTCGTCGCGTAGCGGCCGTCGCTCTCGCGCTTCGTGATCAGCGCGCGGGCGCTGCCGTGCGCGTCGTCGAGCGCATTGCCGGCGCGGCGTGCGTGGTAGTCGAGGCTCTTGAGCGAGCAGCGCAGGAGCGCCGCGAGCAGCAGGTGCTCGGGCGACCACCCCGGGTCGACCACGAGCGGCGTCCCGTCCTCGGTCCGCAGGACGTCCCGCAGGTCGATTGCGTAGCGCAGCTCCTTCGCCACCCTCGGCATCGTAGGATCGGCGCATGACCGACCCCGCGCCTGTCGTCAACGGAACCCCGCAGGAGGTCGCGGCGGGCGTCTACGTCGTCCCGGACGGCCGCGTGCCGCTCGTCCCGAACGTCGGCATCGTGCTCGGCGACGACGCGGCGCTCGTCGTCGACACGGCGATGGGCCCGCGCAACGGCGAGCGCATCCACGAGCTCGCGCGCGGGCTCGCGGGCGACCGTCCCTTGTACCTGACGATCACGCACTTCCATCCCGAGCACGGCTACGGCGCGCAGGCATTCGGCGACGCGACGATCGTCGTCAACCGGGCGCAGGTCGACGAGTTCCACGACAAGGCCGCCGCCTACCTCGAGATGTTCCGGACGTTCGGGCCGGCCGTCGCCGAGCAGCTCGAGGGCGTCGAGCTCGTCGAGCCCGACGAGGTCTACGACGGCGACGTGGCCGGGCTCGACCTCGGCGGGCGCCGTGTCGAGCTGCGGACCTGGGGGCTCGCGCACACGCGCGGCGACCAGGTCGTCTGGCTCCCGGACGAGCGCGTGCTGTTCACGGGCGATCTCGTGGAGGAGCGCTGCTTCGCGATCTTCCCGTACTTCCCGCCGGAGGACGTGGACGTCGACGGCGGGCGCTGGCTCGCGGTGCTCGAACAGCTCGAGGCGCTCGAGCCCGCGGTCGTCGTCCCGGGCCACGGCGGCGTCGGCGGCGTCGAGGTCGTGCGGGAGGCGCGGGAGTACATCACGCAGCTGCGCGACGAGACGCACCGGCTCCGCGCGGAGGGCGTGCCCGTCGACACCGCGGTCGAGCTGCTCGACGCCTCGTTCCGCGGGCTCCACCCGGATTGGGTCCAGCCCGAGTGGATCGGCTTCGGCGTGCGGCACTTTTACGCCTCCTGAGGCCGCAGGTATAACCAGTCGATGAAGATCGCATGCCTCGGCGGCGGCCCGGGCGGGCTCGGGTTCGCGATCCTCGCAGCGAAGGCGGTGCCCGGGGCGGACGTCGAGGTCTGGGATCGGAATCCGCCCGGCGCGACCTACGGCTTCGGTGTCGTCTTTTCCGACGAGGCGATGGATGCGATTCGCGGCGCCGACGAGTGGCTGCACGAGGCGATCCGGCGCGACTGCGCGAGCTGGGGGCAGATCGACGTGCATCGCGGCGACCGCGTTTACACCTCCGGCGGCCACGGCTTCGCCGCCCTGTCGCGATCTGCGCTCGTCACGCTCATGCAGCAGCGCGCGGCCGACCTCGGCGTGACGATCCATCACGAGACCGAGGCCCCGCTCCTCGACGCGCTGTCGGCGGCCGACCTGATCGTCGGCGCCGACGGCGTGACCTCGTCGGTGCGCGCACAGCGAGCCGACGTCTTTCGGCCGAGCGTCGAGCACGGCCGGTGCAAGTTCATCTGGCTGGCAGTCGACGGTGCCTTCGACGCCTTCAAGTTCTTCGTGCTCGACACGCCGCACGGCATCGTCCAGGTGCACGGCTACCCGTACCAGGCCGACGAGTCGACGTTCATCGTCGAGATGCGGGAAGAGGTGTGGCGTGCCTTCGGCTTCGATCGGTTCGCCGACGCCGCCGCGCTGCCCGGCGAGTCCGACTGGGAGAGCATCCGGATCCTCGAGCGCCAGCTGGCAGGGCTTCTCGACGGGCGCCGGCTCCTTGGCAACAACTCGAAATGGCTGAGCTTCCCCACGGTGAAGGTCGAGCGCTGGTTCGACGGGAACGTCGTGCTCCTCGGCGACGCCGCCCACACTGCGCACTTCTCGATCGGGTCGGCGACGAAGCTCGCCGTTGAGGATGCGACGGAGCTCGTTCGCTATCTGCTCGAGCAGCCGGACATTCCGACGGCGCTCGCAGCCTTCGAGAAGGCGCGCGTGCCGCTCGTGGCGAGCACGCAACGCGCCGCGGCTGCGAGTCGGCGCTGGTTCGAGGATCTCCACCAGTACGAGGGCCAGGACGACCTCAGGTTCGTCTTCAACCTCCTGACTCGCAGCCGCCGGATCACGTACGACAACCTCCGCCTGCGCGACGAACAGTTCGTCGACGACGTCGACCGGTGGTTCGCGCGCGACGTGCAACGGCAGCTCGGCGCTCCGGAGCCGCCGGCGCAGCGGCCGCCGATGTTCATGCCGTTCAAGCTCCGCGGGCTGACGCTCGAGAACCGCGTCGTCGTCTCGCCGATGGACATGTACTCGGCGGTCGATGGACGCGTCGGCGACTTCCACCTCGTCCATCTCGGCGCGCGCGCGCTCGGCGGGGCCGGCCTCGTCTTCAGCGAGATGCTCTGCGTGTCGCCGGAAGGGCGCATCACGCCGGGCTGCGCGGGGCTCTGGAACGAGGAGCAGGCGGCGGACTGGCGTCGGATCGTCGAGTTCGTCCACGCCAACTCGAGCGCCAGGATGTGCGCGCAGCTCGGCCACTCCGGACGCAAGGGGTCGACGAAGCTCCTCTGGGAGGGTGTCGACCTGCCGCTCGACGAGGGGAACTGGCCGCTCGTCGCGCCGTCGCCGCTGCCGTACCTCCCGGTGTCGCAAGTTCCGCGGCCGATGGAGGACGAGGACTTCGCCGCCGTTCTCGATCAGTACGTTCGCGCGACTGAGCTCGCGGACGCGGCGGGCTTCGACATGCTCGAGCTCCACATGGCGCACGGCTATCTGCTGTCGAGCTTTCTCAGCCCGGTCTCGAACCGCCGGACCGACCGGTACGGGGGCACGCTCGAGAACCGGGCGCGGTTCCCGCTCGAGGTCGTCGGCGCGGTTCGCGCGGCGTGGCCGGAGGCGAAGCCTCTCTCGGTCCGCATCTCGGCGACCGACTGGGTGCCGGACGGGTTCGACCTCGACGACGCTCTCGCCTTCGCTCGGCTGCTCGCCGGGCACGCCGTCGACATCGTCGACGTCTCGACCGGGCAGACGACGCCGGACGCGCGTCCCGAGTACGGCCGCAGCTACCAGACGCCGTTTGCGGACGCGATCCGGCACCGGGTGGGCATTCCGACGATCGCCGTCGGCGCGATCTCGAGCTACGACGACGTGAACAGCATCCTCCTCGCCGGCCGGGCCGACCTCTGTGCGCTTGCCCGGCCGCATCTGTACGACCCGGCGTGGACGCTCCACAGCGCGGCGGAGCAGGGCTACGACGGCGACGGGGTCAGCTGGCCGATCCAGTACCGCAGTGGCTCGCGGCGGCCGCAGACGGGCAGGCGCGACCTCGGCGTCGAGCCGAGCCCGTTCGAAGAGCCCGCGTCGGTGCCGCGCCCTCAGCGCTGGCAGCCGCAGACAGGGTCGCCCGCGACGTGAGCGCCGCCGCGACCGACGTGCGTCAGCTCACGCGCTCGGTCCTCGCGCCCCTCGCGCGAGCGGGCGTGCCCGGCAGGGTCAATCGCGCGCTCGTCCGCGCACTCGGCGACCACGAGCTGCTCGCGCCGGTGCTGCCGCTCGGCGGAGCACCCTCCGCTCTTCTCCTGTGCAGCATCCGGGAGGCACTCGCAGCGGAGTCGACGGAGGCGGAGACGGCGTTCGCCCTGCAAGGACTCGGCGGCCATCCGATCCTCGCGCACGGGAGCGCGGAAGCCGTCGAGCGGTGGATCCCGCCGATCGTCTCGGGTGAGGCGGTTGCCGCGTTTGCGCTCACCGAGCCCGAAGCCGGCTCGGACGCCGCGGCGCTCCGCCTCGAGGCGACGCGCGACGGCGCCGGCTGGCGATTGACGGGTACGAAGACATGGATCTCGAATGCGCCGGACGCAGACGTCTACACGGTGTTCGCACGCACCGGCGCCGCCGGGCCGCGCGGTGTCACGGCGTTCGCCGTCGCAGGCGACTCGCCCGGCCTGAGCGGCCGGTCGCTCGAGCTGATCTCGCCGCACCCGATCGGGACGCTCGAGCTCGACGGTGTTCGCGTCGCCGACGGTGACGTGCTCGGCTCGGTCGACGGCGGCTTCCGCGTCGCAATGACGACGCTCAATCTGTTCCGCCCGAGCGTCGGCGCCGGCGCCGTCGGAATGGCGCTGGCGGCGCTCGACGCTGCGATCGCGCATACCCGGTCGCGCGAGGCGTTCGGGAAGGCATTGCGCGACTTCCAGGCGGTCTCGCACGCGCTCGCCGACGTCGCGACCCAGATCGAGGCGGCGCGGCTGCTCGTCACGGCAGCGGCGACGGCCGCCGACGCCGGCGGGCCGGACGTCCCGAAGCTCGCGGCGATGGCGAAGGTCTTCGCGACCGAGACGGCGCAGCAGGCGGTCGACCGCGCGATCCAGGTGCACGGTGCGGCAGCGCTCGAGGCGGGGCATCTGCTCGAGCATCTCTACCGCGACGTCCGCGCGCTCCGGATCTACGAGGGCGCCTCCGAGATCCAGCGGGAGATCATCGCCCGCGAGCTGTACCGCTAGCGGCCCTCCCAGCGGGGCTCGCGCTTCTCGACGAACGACGCGTGGAACTCGCGGTGGTCGCGGCTGCCGAGGAGCGCAGCCTGCGTCTGCGCCTCGAACTCGATCGCCGTCGCGAGGTCGACGTCGAGCTCGCGGGTCAGCATCGCCTTCGTGTTCGCGTACGCGAGGGTCGGGCCTGCCGCGAGGCGATGCGCGAGGGCGTCGGCCTCGTCCAGGAGCCGCTCGTCCTCGACGACCCGCGTGGCGAGGCCGAACCGTTCGGCCGTCTCCGCATCGACGGTGTCGCCGAGGAGCAATAGCTCGCTCGCCCGGCCGAAGCCGACGATCCGCGGGAGGAGGTACGCCGAGCCCATGTCTGCCCCCGCCAGCCCGACTTTCGTGAACAGAAACGCGAACGTCGCGGAGCGGGCGAGGATCCGGATATCCGCCGCGAGCGCGATCACCGCGCCCGCGCCGGCCGCGATCCCGTTGACCGCCGCAATGATCGGGATCGGACAGTCACGCATTCGTTGGACGACGGCGCCCGTCATTCGCGTGAACTCGAGCCGGCGACGCCCGTCGAGCTCGAGCAGCGGCTCGATGATCTCGTGCACGTCGCCCCCCGAGCAGAACGCCCGCCCGCGGCCCGTCACGACGAGGGCGTGGACGTCTTCACGTCGCGGCAGCTCGCCGAGCAGGTCGCGCAGGTCGGCATAGACGTCGAACGTGAGCGCGTTCAACCGCTCAGGCCGATCGAACGTCAATCGGCCGACACCGTCGCCGACCTCGAACGAGAAGTGCCGCCACTCGGTGGTCGTCATGCCTGGACGCCTCCTCCGTCGACGACGAGTGCCTGTCCGTTGACCGCCGCCGCCGCGGGCGACGCGAGATACCAGACGGCGTCGGCCACCTCCTCGGGCTCGAGCAAGCGCCGCAGTGGTGACAGGGATGCGAGCGCGAGCTCCGCGTCCTCGGCCGTCCTGCCGGTTCGCTCGACGATCCGCGCCACGGCGCGGTCCGTGAGGTCGGTGCGCACGAAGGCCGGGCAGACGGCGTTCGCCGTCACGCCCGTGCCGCCGACCTCTGCCGCGACCGCGCGCATCAGGCCGATCGCGGCGTGCTTGGACGCTGTGTAGGCGGCCGTGAACCGCGTTCCCGCTCGGCCTGCCGTCGAGGCGACGGTCACGATCCGTCCGGAGTTCCGATCGAGCATCCCCGGCAGCACGGCGCGCGTGCAGAGGAACGGCGCAGTCGCATTCACGTCGAGGTGCCGGCGCCAGTCGGCGAGCGTGACCTGTGCGAGTGGATTCGACTCGCCGATGCCCGCGTTGTTGACGAGGACGTCGACGGCGCCGATCCGGTCGAACAGCTCGTCGACGGCCTGCTCGTCGGTGACGTCGCAGACCTCGTCGACCTCGCCGTGCGTGCGGCCGACGGCGACGACGCGGTCGCCGTCGGCGGCGAACCGGTCGCGCACGGCGCGGCCGATGCCCTTCCCGCCGCCGGTGACGACGACCGTTCTCACGAGGCGGTGACCACGACGCTGCGGTACTCGTCGACGCGCGCCGTGTGTCCGACCGGGACGACCAGCGTCGTGATCGGGCTCCACACGATCGCCGGCCCCTCCACGGCGTTTCCCGGCCGCAGCCGCTCGAAGTCGTAGCCGGCAACCTCTTGCATGGCGCCGACCTTGTCGACCCACGCCTCGACGTGCGCGACGAGCGCGCCGACGGGATCGGCCCCGCCGAGCTCCTCGGCGCGGAAATCATGCCGGGCGACCGACCCCGAGCCCCGGACGCGAAAGCTGACGAGCTCGATGCCGGCATCCCGGTACGCCGACTGCGGGCCGTACTTCTGCTCGTACAGGCGCTCGAAGGCGTCGACCGTCTCGTCGACCGACGACGCGAACGGGACGGTGAGGATGTGCACCTGCCGGCGGTAGCGCATGTCGACGGCGCGCTGCAGCCGGATGTCCCGCGGACCGAACCCCTCGCGCTCGAGCTGGGTCGTGATGCGGCGTTCGAGCTCGCCGAAGATCGACGCCACCGCCTCGGTGTCGAACGGCGCCCGCAGCGGATGCGTGATCTGGTCCTCGTGCGCCACGTCCGACGTCACGAGGCCGAACGCGCCGTGCACCGAGGCGGAGTACGGGATGACGACCGCCGAGACGCCGAGCTCCTCGCCGTAGGCCCCGACATGCATGCCCGCGGTTCCTCCGAACGAGAACAGCGCGAACCGGCGCGGGTCGAGGCCGCGCTGCACGGTCGTCTTGTGCAGCAGGTCGTGGAAGAGGCTGTTCGCGAGCTTGTACATGGCCGCGGCGGCCTCGACGACCTCGAGCCCGAGATGCGACGCGATCTTCGCCTCGAACACGGACCGTGCCTTCTCGATGTCCAGCCCGGCGCGGCCGCCGAGGAAGTACTCGGGATTGAGGTAGCCGAGGATCGCGTCGATGTCGGTAATCGTCGGCTCCTCGCCGCCGTGCGCATAGCAGACCGGGCCTGGATACGAGCCGGCGCTCCGCGGGCCTATCCGAGGCGTTCCCGTCCGCGCGTCGATCGAGATGATGCTCCCGCCGGCGAGGCCGAGCGAGACGACGTCCATCTTCGGAAGCGCGTAGTGGTAACGGAGCACCATCGACTCGCGCTGGTACTCGATCAGGCCCTCGCGCACGGTGCCGACCTTGAACGTCGTCCCGCCCATGTCGGCCGCGATGATGTTCCGCAGCCCCATTCGCTCGCCCAGCGCCTGGGAGCCGACGAGGCCGCTGACCGGTCCCGACTCGATCATGCCGACGGGGCGCTCGGCGGCCTCGTCGACGGGCAGCAGCCCGCCGTATGCCTGCGCGACGAGCAATTGCCCCTCGAAGCCGTTGTCGGCGAGGTGTCGCCGCAGGTTCTCGAGGTAGCCGCGAACGACCGGCCCGAGCCGCGCGTTCAGCGCGACGGTCGACGTGCGCTCGTACTCGCCGACGACGGGCGCGATCTCGTTCGAGAGCGTCAGGAACAAATCCGGACGCAGGCGGCGGACGACCTCCGCGACCTGTCTCTCCGACTGCGGGTTCGCGAACGACCACAGCATGCTCACGCCGATCGCCTCGACGTCGTCCGCGACGAGCGTCTCTACGGCAGCCGCCACGTCCTCTGCCGTCGCGGCGAAGCGCACGCTTCCGTCGGCGTCGGTCCGCTCGCGCACGCCGGCGACGAGTGACCGCGGAACGAGCGGCTCCGGCTTCTCCGTGTCGACGGGATTCCGCTTCTCGTCCTCGGTGAGCCCCGACCAGCGGCCGTAGCCGCCGCGCATCGCGAAGAGCGTGTCCTCGAAGCCGCGCGTCGTGATCACGCCCGCGCGCGCAAGCGTCCCGTCGACGACGGCGTTTTCCGCCACCGTCGTCGAGTGGAGGAAGAGCTGCGTGTCCGCCAGGAGCTTCGCCGGCGACGTCCCCAGCTGCTCCGCGGCGACCCCGAGTGCGTCGAGGATTCCGCCCGAGAAGTCGGGCGGCGTCGAGAACGCCTTTCCGAGCGTCACCACGCCCGCGTCGTCGACGACGACGCAGTCCGTGCACGTGCCCCCGATGTCGATGCCGACGACGTAGCTCACTCCGCGACGACCTCCGCACGGAGTGCCTTCCGGTCGAGCTTGCCGGTCGCTGTCTTCGGCAGGTCGTCGACGAAGCGGACGACGCGCGGGTACTTGTGCGGCGAGAGCTCCTGCCGCACGTAGGCCTGGAGGGCCGCGGCGAGGTCGTCGCTGCCGTCGCCGTCCCGGAGGACGACCCAGGCACACGGGACGACCAGCCCCTCGTCCTCGATGCCGCCGACCAGGCACTCGGCGACGGCCGGGTGGCGGTCGAGGCAGTTCTCGATCTCGAGCGGCGCGACCCAGATCCCGCCGACCTTCAGGAGGTCGTCGGCTCGGCCGCGGTACCAGAAGAACCCGTCCCGGTCGCGCACGAAGAGATCGCCTGTGCGGACGAGGTCGCCGTGGAAGGTCCGCTTCGACCGGACGTGGTCGCCCCAGTAGAGGACGCCTGCACTTTCGCCGCCGGCCCAGAGCTCCCCGGGCTCGCCTTCCGGGACCGGCTCTCCGTCGGCGTCCAACAGCCGCGCCTCGTATCCCGGCACGAGCTCGCCGACGCTCCCTGGACGCACGCGGCCGGGGCGGTTCGAGATGTAGATGTGGTACAGCTCCGACGAGCCGATGCCTTCGAGCACCTCGACGCCGTACGTGTCGAGCCAGCGGCGGTGGACATCCGCGGGGAGCGCTTCGCCGGACGAGAGACAGAGGCGCAGCGACGACAGGTCTCGCTCTCCCGCGCCCGGGGCGTCGAGCATCGCGCGCATCATCGTCGGCACCTGCACCATGATCGTCGGCCGGTGCCGCTCGATCAGGTCGAAGAGCAGCTCTGGAGTCGATCGCTCGCGGAACACGACGCCGGCGGCTCCGACGCCGAACGTGAAGAGGCACGTCGCGTCGCGTGCGTAGCCGAAGAACAGCTTCGGCACCGGCAGCACGACGTCCTCCGCGCGATAGCCGACGACGTCGACGGCAAAGTTCTCGAACGAGACGACCGGATCGTGCGCGAGATGGCAGACCGCCTTCGGTGCGCCGGTGCTGCCGGTCGTGAACTTCCAGAGTGCGACGCCGTCTCGTCCCGTCGGAAACGGCTCGAGGCGGTCGGACGCGGACGCCACCGCAGCGTCGAAGGTGTCGCCGACGACGAGCAGCCGCGGCGGGTACTGTATGCCGGACGACGCCCGCTCGATCGTCTCGACCGTCGACGCGTCGACGATGACAACGCGTGGACGCCCGTATTCGAGGTAGTAGCGGTAGTCCTTCTCCCGCAGGAACGTGTACACCTCGGCGACGACGGCGCCGATCTTCAACGCGCCGAACCAGCTCGCGACGAACTCGGGGCCGTCGCCGAGAGCGAGCAGCACCCGATCGTCGGGCCGCACGTCGAGATCCAGGAGCGCGTTGCCCACGCGGTTCGTCAGGCGCGCGAGCTCGTCGTAGGTGACCGGCCGGTCGGCGTAGAGAGCGACGCGACCTCCGTCACCGCGCTCGACGTTTCGGTCGAGGAACCACGACGCGAGATTGAGCGTCTCCGGGATGTCCTCGTGCGCGATCACTCCGTCGGCCACCGGCGGACGCGATCGTGAAGCGGGGCGTCGGCGGCGGCGGCGAGCTCGGTGTCGAGCAGCGTCGCGCAGCCCGGACAGCACGACTGGACGAGGCTGAACTCGTCGGACGCCGTGCGGAGCGGGCCCGCCTGGTCGATCCCGACCCGGCGGACGACCGCGTGATCCTTCCAGTCCGCGCCGGCCGGCGCGACCTCCGTGCCGCACCACGTGCACTGCGTCGCGCCGTCGGCGGCCGTTCGCTGGAGGTACTCGGACAACCGGTGGCCGCTCGCGGCGACGGGCGCGTGCCCCGCGGCCGGCTCGTGACCGAGGCGCTCGGCCCGGAGCGCGCGCCGGCGGCGGTCGGTGGCCGCTGCATCGCCGACGACGACGCCGTAGATGTCGTGCGCTGCCTGCTCGCTCACGAGGCCCGCGTGGACGTCGGCCTCGACGCGCGCGGGGTCGCGGTCGATCGGGTCCCCGTAGCCGCCGCCGCCCATGAACCGCACGTACTGGATGTCGCCTTCGGCGAGCTCGAGATGCCCCCAGAACTGGTCGACGCTCGACTCCGCCTGGATCTCGTCACGGCTCGTCGGCTGCGCGTCGACGTTGGCGCCGCGGAACGTCGTGTAGCCGACGTTGCAGCCCGGGAAGCCGCCGGCGATGCCGAGGCTCATCGGCGCGCGCGTTCCCTTCCCGAACAGCACGAGGCCCATCGGCCCTGACGTCCCGTTCGGCGTGAACGCGTACTCGTGGCAGACGCCGCCCCGGTACTTGCCGGGGCCGCCGGAGTCGGGCACGGCGCGACGGAAGAGATAGGTGACGGGCGTGTTGAGCTCCTGGCTCTCCGCGTTGGCCCAGCGCGAGACGATGTTCGGGATCTCGCCGCCCATGTCGACGCCGTCCGCGAACGAGCGTGCACCCGCCGCCCCGCAGAACGTGTCGGTCAGCGGCGCGACGAAGAATTCGCCCTCCGTCGTGAAGCCATGGGTCTCGACGTGCGCATGGCTGCCGTGCCAGACCGCGGTCGGGCGGTCGCGGTGCCGCTCGCTCGCGCCGAAGATCTTCGAGAGCGCCAGCGTCGAGAGGTTGTTGACGATCTGGATCGTGCCGACGGTCGCGATCGAGATCGGCGCCGGCCGCGTGCAGTTCACGATCGTTCCCTCGGGCGCGATGAGCTCGATCGGACGCGTCACGCCTTCGTTCCAGGTGACGTCCCAGGCCAGCAGCGGAAAGATCGGCGCGAACAGGCCGCCCCACGTCGCCCAGTACGAACAGTTCACGCCGAGCTCGACCTGAGGGCTCGACCCTGTGAAGTCGTACGTCAGCGTGTCGCCGTCCTTCGTCACCGTCAGCTCGACCTTTGCGTTCGCGCCGGGCATGTCGATGTACTCGCGGATCCGCCACTCCCCGTCCGGGAGCTCGGACAGCCGGCGCCGCACGAGCTGCTCGGACTGGTCGATCAGCTCCTCGGAGACCGCCTCGACGACGTCGATGCCGTAGTCGCGGTAGAGCTCGCGCATCCGCTGCTTTGCGACGTGGTTCGCCGCAAGCTGGGACTTGAGGTCGAGCTGCGTCATCCCCGGGTCGCGCACCATGTTCAGGAACGTGTCGAGGACGTCGCGGCGGACCTTGCCGCCCTCGACGATCTTCAGCCCCTTCGTCTGGAAGCCCTCCTGGTAGTTGTCGCGCGCGCTGGGCGAGAACCCGCCGGGGTCGACGGCGCCGATGTCGGTGACGTGCACGAAGTTCGCCGCGAACCCGGTCAATCGCCCGTCGTGATGGATCGGAGAGATGAGATAGACGTCGGGCGGATGCAGTGCGGCCGTGTACGAGTCGTTGAGGAAGTAGACGTCGTCTTCCCCGATCCCCGGGTCCTGGGCGTACGTCGCGAGGATGTGCTTGACCGCCTGCGCCGCGCTCGTCAGATGGTGCAGGAAGCCGACGCCGCCGACCATCAGCCCGCCGTCCGCCTTGTAGAGCGACGCCATCAGGTCGTGCCCCTCGTTGGTGATCGGCGAGCCGGACACGTTCTCGAGGGCGATGATCGCCTCGTCCATGATGCTGTAGAGCTTGTGGCGGATGATCTCGAAGGTGACGGGATCGACCGTTTGCACCTCAGACACGGCCGAACAACCCCGATGCGTCGCGTCCACCGGTCCCCGCGACGAGCGCGCGTGCGATCTCGATCGTCAGCTCGGCGAGCGTCGCATACGACGATTCGCCCTCCGCGGCCGTCGCCTCGGCCGGCGCACCGCAGTAGGCGAGGGTGAGCCCCATCTCGCGGAAATCCTTCTGTCCCGCGGCGATCACCTCGGGCAAGCTGATCGGCACCTCCGGCAGCGCAGCCATGGCCTCCGTGTCGACGAGCGCCGGTGACTGCGCGAGGACGAGGGACGTCTCGTACCGGCCGGCGTGGCACTCGCCGCGCTTGAACTCTTCCGTCAGCCGTTGCGCCCGCTCCCGGCGCGTCAGGTCGAGGTAGCCGACCCGGACACCGGTGTTCGCGAGAGCGTCGATGCTCCGGTGCAGCGTCTGGACGTGCTCGGGCTCGAAGTGGTTGTTCACGATCACGACGTGCGGGAAGCCTTGTTCGGCGAGCGACGTGCAGACGTCGACGATCATCGCCTGCAGCGTCTCCTCGCGCACGTGGATCGCGCCGGCGAAGCCCGCGGTGTAGCGCGTGACTGCGTAGGAGAGCGTCGGCAGGATGCGCGCGACGAGCTCGCCGTCCTCGTCGAGCGCCGCGGCGACCCGCTCGCAGATCCCGATCGAGATGATCGGATCCGTTGCGAGCGGGGAGTGCGGCCCGTGCGGCTCGGTCGAGCCGACCGGAAAGAGCAGGACAGGTGTCTTCGGCCCATCGATCAGCTCCTGGATCTGCGGGTACGCGAGGTCGGCGAAGTACGGCGAGCGCGTCATGCAGGCCTCACGGCGACCGTCACTCGCGACGTCGCGCACAGGCGCCCGTCGTCGTCCGTCAGCCGCACGTCCCACACCCAGGTCGTCCGTCCCCCGTGCAGCCGCTCCGCGTGCGCATGCACGACGCCGGCCGAGACGGGCCGCAGGAAGCTCGTGTCGTTCGACATGCCGAGAGCGACGTTCCCCTGGTCATGGACGGCGTACGCGGTGGCGTGCGAGGCGAGCGACTCCGCGAGCGCGGCGTAGACGCCGCCGTGCACGACATCGAGCGGCTGCAGATGCCGGTCGTCGATGCGCACCTGCCCGTACGCCGCCTCAGCCTCGAGCGAGACGAGATCGAACCCGAGCGCCTCGTCGAGCGTCATCGCTCCTCCGGCACGACCGCGACGGCAACGATCTCGACGAGCGCCGCAGGATCGACGAGCTCCGAGACGCCGAGCAGCGCCATAGCGGGATAGTGACGGCCGAACCGTCCCCGGTACACGTCGCCGAGCTCGCGCGTCGAAGCGCGGTAGGCGGCGACGTCGGTGGCGAAGATCTGCATCGAGACGACGTCCTCCGGCTGCGCGCCGGCGGCGGTGAGCGCGGCGACGACGTTGTCGAGCGCCGCGCCGAACTGCTCGACCAGCGCCGAGCCGCTCCCGGTCTGGCCGGCGACGTGGACCGTCCGGCCCGGAGCGGCGACGACCGCCTGCGCGTAGCCCGACGCCGGGTTGACGAGCCTGTGTCTGCTCACCCGTCCTCCACTGAAGGCTCCGCCGTCGACGTCGGTCCGTGCGCGCCACCCTCGACGGCGCGGCGGAAGCGCCCGCCCTGCTGGATGCGGTCGATGGCGATCGCGACGATTAGGATGACGCCCGTCACGACCTGCTGCCAGAAGCTCGAGACCCCGGCGATGGAGAGGCCGTTCTGGAGCGTGCCGATGAACAGGACGCCGACGGCCGTCCCGGTGACGCCGCCGACGCCGCCCAGGAAGCTCGTGCCGCCGAGGAGCACGGCGGCCGCCGCGTCGAGCGGCGTCGACTCGCCGACGAGCGGGCTCGCGGCGCCGAGACGAGCATCCTGGATGATCCCGCCGATCGCTGCGCCGAGTCCCGCGATGGCGTAGACGAGGACGAGCGTCAGCGGGACGTTGATCCCCGAGAGCCGGGCAGCCTCGATGTTGCCGCCGACGGCGTAGACGTCCCGTCCGAAATACGTCCACCGCAGGACGACGAAGGCGAGCACGAACGTGACCACCATGATCCAGATCGGGAGCTGGAGCCCTGCGACCTTCCGGAAGCCGAGGTCGCTGATGAACGTCGAGTTGATGTACGTCGTCTTCGTGCCGGACCAGATGTTGACGATGCCGCGATAGAGCGAAAGCGTGCCGAGCGTGACGACGAAGAACGACAGGCCGACCCGGCCGATGAGCACGCCGTTCACCGTGCCGCCGATCAGTGCGCCGAGGACGATCGTGAGGACGACGGCGACTCCGATCGGAAGGCCGGCGCCGCTGAACAGCTTCGAGAGGATCAGACCCGTCAGGGCGAGGAGGGATCCGACCGAGAGATCGATGCCGCCGGTGAGCACGACGAATGTCATCCCGACGGAGATGACGAACAGGATCGACACGCTCGAGAGCAGGTTCTGGATGTTCGAGTTCGTCAGGAAGTCGGGCTGGTCGATCGAGAAGAAGACGAAGATCACGAGGAGCAGCAGCGCGACGACAGCGAACCGGCTCGCGCCGCTCCATGCCTCGGCGGCCCCGACCGCAATCCGTCTCACGCGTGGCCTCCGGCGAAGTGCGCGATCCGCGCCTCGGTCGCATCGTCCCGCGTCAGCGTTGCTGCGACGCGGCCGCGGAACAGGACGAGCACGCGGTCGCAGAGCGTGAGCAGCTCGGGGTTCTCCGACGACGAGACGAGGACCGCCACCCCATTCTTCGCCGCGTCGAAGAGCAGCCGGTAGATCTCGGCCTTTGCGCCGACGTCGACGCCGCGCGTCGGCTCGTCGAGCATGAGCACGCGCGGCTTCACCGAGAGCCACTTTCCGAGGACCACCTTCTGCTGATTCCCGCCCGAGAGCGTCCCGACCGGCGCGCGCGACGAGTGCGCCCGGATCCGCATGTCGGCGATCGCCGAGGAGACGATCGGCAGCTCGCGCCGCGCGCGCGGTGGCGCGAGCCGGCCGGCCCGCGACGTCGCGGCCATGACGAGGTTTTCGCGCACGCTCATCCGGAGGACGAGCCCCTGCAGCTTTCGGTCGGCCGGGACGAGCGCGATCCGGGCGGCGATGGCGTCGCGCGGCGTTCGGAGGCGCACCGGCCGGCCGTCCATCTCGACGGTCCCCGCCTCAGGCCGTCGCAGCCCGAACAAGGTCTCGAGCAGCTCGCTGCGACCGGCACCGAGGAGGCCGGCGAGCCCGACGATCTCGCCCGGCGCGAGATCCAGGTCGATGCCGTCGAATGCGCCCGTCAGCGACAGCCCGCGGACTCGAAGCGCAGCGCTGTCACCCGTTTCCGTCGTCGCGCTCGGCAGTGCGTCCGCAAGCTCGCGGCCGACCATCAACCGGATCAGCCGTGGGCGGTCGAGCTCGACGGCGGAACCGCCGCCGACCGTCCGGCCGTCGCGGAGCACCGTGATCGCGTCGGCGACCTCGTAGACCTCCTTGAGCCGGTGGGAGACGAAGATCGTGGCGACGCCGTGGTCGCGCAACCCGCGCACGGCGGCGAAGAGCGAGGCCACCTCGTCGTCGGTCAGCGAGCTCGTCGGCTCGTCGAGAATGAGCACCCGCGCGTCGAAGGTGAGTGCACGGGCGATCTCGACCATCTGCCGCTGATCGGGCCGGAGACGCCTGACCGGGACCGAGGGGTCGATCGAGAGCCCGAGCCGGGCCAGGGCGGCCCCCGCCTGCCGGCGCGTTGCCGCCCAGTCGATCACACCGGCGCGCCGAGCCATGCGGCGTCCGAGGAAGACGTTTTCGGCGACCGACAGGTCGGGCGCCAGGGTCGTCTCCTGTGTCACGGTGGCAATGCCCCGCCGCAGCGCCTCGGCCGGGCTCCGGAACTCCGCCGGCTCGCCGCCGACCGTGACCGTCCCTGCCTCGGGTCGCACCTGCCCCGACAGGATCCGCAGCAGCGTGGACTTCCCGGACCCGTTCTCGCCGACGAGCGCGTGCACTTCGCCGGCGCGTACGGTGAGCTCCGCGCCGCTCAGCGCGTGCACACCGCCGTATCGCTTGTGCAGGCCGGCGGCCTCGAGCAGCACGTTCTCTGTCACGTCGATGACCGTCGGCGCGGGACGGGCGGCGGCGCGCGCCACCCGTCCCACGGATTGGCCGTTACTTGACGCCCTTGAGTTCCTTGTCCCAGCTTGCGAGCTTCGTGACGTTGGCCTTCGTCACGAGGCGGCCCGGCCGGATGACGATGCGGGGGAGGGGCAGGTTCTGCTTCGTGATCAGGCTGTATGCCGCCCGCGCCGTCTGCGAGCCTATGCCGATCGGATCGACCTGGACGGTCGCCGCCAGCGAGCCGTTCTTGACGCCGGCGATCCCGTCGCTCGTGCCGTTGATGCCGATGATCGTCAGCGTCCGGCTCGTGCCGCGCGCGGCGGTCACCGCGCCGAGCGCGGACGGATCGTTGTAGCCGAGGACGGCGTCGATGTCGGAATAGCGCTGGAGCAGCGCATTCGCCGCCTTCTCCCCGCCGGTCACGTCGTCGGACGGGTTGTCCTGGCTCCCGATGATCGTCGCCTTGCCGACCTTCTTCGCCCAGAACGCCTCCCGCTGGTTCAGGTACTTGATGGCGGGGACCGGGATTCCGATGCCGATCAGGCCGAGCTTCGCGTCCGGCTTGACCTTCGCCAGCACCTGCGCCTGCAGGAACGCCTGGATGTCGCGGCCCTGCCACACCTGGGTCGCGATCAGCGGGACTGCCTTCGTGTTGCCGAAGCTCGCGTCGATCGCGATCACCGGCACCTTCTGCTTCTGTGCTTGCTTGAGCACCGGCGTCGTCGCCTTCGGATCGAGCGGATAGAAGACGATCGCCCCGACCTTCTGCGCGAGCAGCTGCTGCATGTTCGAGACCTGCTTGTCCGGGCTCAGCGCGTCGTCGAGCGTGATCACCTTGCAGCCGTACGCCTTGCCCTGCGCGACGACGGCCTTCTGGAGATAGCTGAGGAACTCGTTCGCCGCGACCGGATTCTGGAAGCCGATCGTGCAGGCCGCGCCCGTCTTCTTCGGCGCCGGATACTGCGTCGGCAGCTTCGCCTCGACACCGGTATAGCCCTTTGGAATCGGATTGGACGCCGTCCGTGCCGCGTCGGCGGCGGCGACGGCGGCCGACAACACGACGCACGCCGCGACAACCGCGAGGCCGCCACGCCTGAGACGTCTGGTCACTACCGCCCTCCTTCTGTGAACGCTTGACCCGAAACTCGACGGCCCCGTCTCGGCGGGGATTTGATCAAATACGATCACAGCGTCAGGCGGCATGTCAACGACCGCCGCAAAGCATTCTGCGATGCTCGATTCGTGGACGACGTGAGCGGTCGTGAGCGGTGGGAGCGCGGGCTGGACGCGTACGCGAGCCAGTTCGGCATCGATCGCGACGAGGTTCCGACGTGGTTTGCCGAGCGCTTCGGCGAGCTGTTCGGCCGTGAGGCGATCAACGCGGCGGGCGGCGCGTGGAACGAGGACGAGCTGAGCCTCCGCGACCGCAGCATCGCGGTCGTCGCTGCGCTGGTCGCGCAGGGCGGGGTCGAGAGCCGGCTGCGCGGGCACGTTCGCTGGGCGGTCGAGCACGGCGTCACGCCGGAGCAGCTCGAGGCGCTCGTGACGCTCCTCGCCGTCTACGTCGGCTACCCGAAAGCCTCGGTCGCGAACGAGATCGTGCGGGACGAGCTCGGCCTGTGATGTCCGAGGTCGGGCCTAGTCTTGGCTCGTGCGGCGCCTCCGAACGCTGTCGGAAGCCGAGTGTTACGCCCGTTGTTACGGCGACCACGACGCGACCGTCGTCGCAGTGAAAGTCGAGCCCCGTCGTCCCCGCTACGTTCCCAGAGTGTCCGGCGAAGATCTCCGACGGCGCCTCGAGGAGCGGATCGACGAGCGGCTCGTCCCGGAGCCCGAAGCGGCCTAGCGCCGTTCCCGACGTCCTCGCGCCGGGGCTGCGCGTCGTCTTCTGCGGCATCAACCCGGGACGCGTGTCGGCGGCCGCGGCCGCGCACTTCGCGAACCCGCGCAACGACTTCTGGCGGCTGCTGCACGCGGCGCGGTTCACATCCCGGCTCTACGCCCCGGGCGAGCAGTTCGAGGTGCTGCGCGAGGGCATCGGCATCACGAACGCCGCGTATCGCACGACGCCCGGCTCGGGCGACCTGCGCAAGGGCGACTTCGACCGCGTGCGCATCGAGCAGATCGCGGCGGAGTACGGGCCGCGCTGGCTCGCGTTCGTCGGCAAGGAGGCGTACCGGGGCCTCTTTGCGGAGCGGCCCGAGCTCGGCGTGCAGCCGCGCACGCTCGGCGACACGCAGCTCTTCGTGCTGCCGTCGACCTCGCCGGCGAATGCGGCGGTGCCGTGGCGGGAACGGCTGCGATGGTTCAAGCGACTGGCCGGCCTCGCGAGCGGCCTACCGATACGCGAGGGAGTGCGGGCCGTCGTCGTCGACCGGGACAAGCGGGTCCTGCTCCTGCGCTACACGAACGAATACGAAGCGTGGTGGATCCCACCGGGCGGAGGCGTCGACCCGGGGGAGGCCGATGTCGAGGCGCTGACCCGGGAGCTCCGAGAGGAGATCGGCCTCGAGAGCTTCGAGCTCGGGCCGCTGTTGTTCGAGCGCGAGCACCACTTCCGCGTCGAAGACTTCGGCGGCCAGCGCAACCGCTATTACCTCGTGCGTGTCCGGGGATTCGAGGTGACACACCTCGGCGAGGGCGAAGAGGCGCGCTGGTTCACACTCGACGAGTTGCGCACGCTGGCGGATCCGCCGCGTGACATCGAGGAGCTGCTCAGCTCCGCCAGCGATTGGTGATCGGCGTCCGCCGGTCGCGGCCGAACGCCTTCGGGCGCAGCCGGACGCCGGGCGGCGCCTGGCGGCGCTTGTACTCCGAGCGGTCGACGAGCGCGACCGCTCGCTGCACGACATCCGGGTCGAAGCCGTCGTTCGAGAGCTCCTCGAGCGTGCGGTCCTGCTCGACGTATGCCTCGAGCACCTGATCGAGCTTCGGATACGGCGGGAGCGAGTCTTCGTCGAGCTGGTTGTCGCGCAACTCGGCACTCGGCGCGCGGTCGATGATCGACTGCGGGATCAGCTCGCGGCCCGCCCGCTCGTTCAGATGGATCGCGAGCCGGAAGACGTCGGTCTTGTAGACGTCCTTGAGCAGCGCGAAGCCGCCTGCCATGTCGCCGTAGAGCGTCGCGTAGCCGACCGAGAGCTCCGACTTGTTGCCCGTCGCCACGAGCAGCCAGCCGTACTTGTTCGACAGCGCCATCAGTAGCGTGCCGCGGATGCGTGCCTGGATGTTCTCCTCGGTCAGGTCGGGATCGCGGCCCGCGAAGCTCGGCGCGAGCGCCGAGAGGAACTGCTCGACGATCGGCTCGATTGCGATCTCGCGGAAGTCGCAGCCGAGCGCTGCGGCGAGGCGCTCGGCGTCGCCGCGCGTCCCCACCGACGAGTACCGCGACGGCATCGACACGCAATGCACGCGATCGGCGCCGAGCGCTTCGGCGGCGAGCGCGGCGACGAGCGCGGAGTCGATTCCGCCCGAGACGCCGAGCACGATCTCCTTGAAGCCGTTCTTGCGCACGTAGTCGTTCAGGCCGAGCTCGAGCGCCATGCGCATCTGCTCGAGGTCGTCGCAGAAGGCGGCGAGCGGCGGCGTGAGCGTGGCGTCGTGCGCGTGCGGCGCCCCGACGTGGATCGTCTCCACCTCGAACGCGCCGCGCTCCGCGGCGAGTGCACGGCGGCGTGCGTCCGTCAGCCGCCGCTGCACGACGGAGGAGGGCTCGACGTCCACGACGAGCAGGCACTCCTCGAAGCCCGGCCCGCGCGCGATCACGTTCCCCTCGTCGTCGATGACGAGCGAGTGGCCGTCGAAGATCAGCTCGTCCTGGCCCCCCACGGTGTTGCAGAACGCGACGAACGCCGACGTGTCGCGTGCCCGCGTCCGGAACATCTCCTCGCGCTCGCGGTCGCGCAGCAGATGGAACGGCGAGGCGGAGATGTTGACGATCAGCTGCGCGCCGGCGAGCCCGAGATCGGTGGCCGGCGGGCCTGGCTGCCACATGTCCTCGCAGATCGTCACGCCGAAGAGGGTCTCGCCGTGCTCGAACAGCGTCAGCTCGTTTCCGGGCGCGAAGTAGCGCACCTCGTCGAAGACGCCGTAGTTCGGGAGGAACCGCTTCTTGACGAGCGTCTTCACCTCGCCGCCCGCGCAGACCGCGGCCGCGTTGTAGAGATCGCGGTCGAAGGTGGGCGTCCCGACGATCACGACCGTGCCGCGCGCGGCGAGCGCGATCTGGGCGAGCGAGCGCTCGGCCGCGCGGACGAATCCCGGCCGGAGCAGGAGATCCTCCGGCGGATAGCCGGTGACCGCGAGCTCGGGGAAGAGCACGAGGTCAGCTTCGGCCTGCTTCGCCTCGTCGAGGCGGGCGAGGATCAGCTCACGGTTGCCCTCGAGGTCGCCGACGACCGGATTGATCTGGGCGAGCGCGATCCGCATTGCATCTTCAGTGTATGAACGTGCGCGTGTTCACGATCGGCCACGGCGCCAGAACGTCGGAGGAGCTCGTCGCCTGCCTGACGGAGGCCGGCGTCATGACGCTCGTCGACGTGCGGCGCTTCCCCGGCTCGCGGCGGCATCCCCGGTTCAACGGCCCCGCAGTCGCCGTGACCGTCGAGGCCGAGGGAATCGCGTACCTCCACGCGGAGGCGCTCGGCGGCCGGCGGAGCGGCGGCGGCGAGCGCTTCGCGTGCATCCGCGTCGCGGCCTTTCGCTCGTATGCGGCGTGGATGGGCAGCGACGAGTTCCAGACGGCGCTCGCCGAGGCGCTCGCGCTGCCTGCGCCGTGCTTCATGTGCGCGGAGACGCTCTGGTGGCAGTGCCACCGGCGCCTGATCGCCGAGCTGCTCGCTGCGCGCGGCCACGAGGTCGTGCATCTGCTGCGGCCGGGGCATGTCGACGCCCATCGCCCGTGGGAACCGATCTCGGAGACGCGCGAGGGTGTGCTCTATCTCTGCGGCGAGCAGGTCGCATGACGTTCGCCGAGGAGTTCGAGCGCGAGACCGGCTGCGCACTCGAGGAGCGTGAGCTCCTCGGCGTGCGCATGCTCGTCCCCGTCGCCGACCGCCTCGGCGCCTTCGGGATCGTCCTCGGCCCGCCGCCCCAGGTGGTGTTCAAGACCCGCTCCTACGGCGAGCAGGTGCACCTCGTCCTCTGGGGCGGCGCGAACGAGAAGAAGCTCGACAAGGCGCTCCGCCGGATCAGCCGGTGACGGAGGTGAGCAGCGCCAGGTAGCCCGAGCTGTGCCCGGCCTTGTTCGGGTGGTAGCTCTCGGTCGTGTTGAAGAGATTCAGGCCGTTGATCCACGCCGACGACGAACAGACCGCGTGGCCGAGGAACGCGCCGATCGCACTCGTGTACGTGACGCCGTCGGTTTGGGCGTGCGTCGAGAGCACGGTGTCGAGCGCGTCCGAGAGCTGATTCGCTTTCGCCTCCTCCGTCGAGCTGATGCCGAGCGAGCCGAAGCAGCTCGCGCCCGAGAAGACGCGCGGATAGCCGAGCACGACGATCTTCGCGCCGATCGCGGCATGCGACTTCACCGTGGTGAAGACGCTGTCGAGCTTCGCGCCGAGCGTCGCCTCGAGGTTCGCGCGCGTGCTGTCGAGCGCCGCGGAGCAGTCGGACAGCGTGCACTGCTGGATCAGGCTCGCGAAGCCGATGTCGTTGCCGCCGATCGTCATCGTCACGAAGTCGGTCGTCGGCGTGACCGCCTGGATCTCGTTCGCGAGCAGGTCGGACGTCTTCGCACCGGAGCACGCGACGAACGAGAGCGTCGTGCCGGTGTGACGCTGCGCCCAGAGATACGGATAGGCATAGATGCCGCGCTTGCACGCGCTGTCGAGCGTGTAGCTGCCGGTGCCGACGCCGGACGAGTAGCTGTCTCCGAGCGCGGCGTACGTGACGGCGCCCGCCGTGCGGGCGGCCGCCGCGGCGACGAGCGCGACGGCGACGACGAGAACGACGGTGCGAAGCTTGTGCACGTATACCCCTCCCTCGATGACCGGTTTCGTGCGATGTTCTCACTCCGCATGCCCGACGTCCATGAGCTCGCGCGCAGCTACACGGAGGCGTGGTGCAGCCGTGACCCGGCGCGGGTCGCCGCCCACTACGTCCCCGGCGGGACGATCGCGATCAACGGCGGCGAGCCGGCCCCGATCATCGAGGTGGCGGCGTCGTTCATCGCCGCGTTTCCGGACATCGAGGTGTTCATGGACGACCTCGTCGCCGGCCGCGGTGCCGTCGAATACCGGTGGACGTTCACCGGGACGAGCAGCGAGACGGGCAACGCGGTGCGGATCTCGGGCCGCGAGGAGTGGGCGCTCGGCGACGAGGGCCTGATCGCGTCGTCGATCGGCCGGTACGACGAGGCCGAATACCACCGCCAAGTGTTCGGCTAGCGACGCAGCCGGATCGCGTTCAGATCCTCCGCGAGGATCTGCTGCATCCGGGCCCGCAGCGCGGCGGGCGGATCGTGCTCGGCGTGGAGGTAGCGGCCTGCGAGCGTGTCGAACTCGCCCGTCGCGAGTGCGCGGACGAGCTCCGGCGCGCATTCGGGCGGCGTCCACGGCGCGTCGTCGGGGATGCTCCCCTCGGTCATCGCCGTGCGCACGAGGCCGGGGCTGATCACGAACACGGGCACCCGCCCCTCGAGCGCGTTGTTCAGCGTCTCGCCGTACCGGCAGACCGCGGCCTTCGACGCCGTGTAGCCGGTCTCGCTCGCGCCGGGCAGGTAGGCGGAGCCGCTGCCGACGATGACGATTCGTCCGCCGCCGCGCTCGAGCATCCCCGGAATGACGGCGCGGCAGCAAAGGTGGACGCCGCGGACGTTCACCTCGAACACCCGCCACCAGTCGTCCGGGTCGATCTCCCACGCGATCCCGCGGTTGCCGGTGCCGGCGTTCGCGACGAGCAGGTCGACCGGGCCGATGTCGGCGAAGCCGCGCTCGATCGACTCCGGAGACGAGACGTCCATCTCGATCGCGCGGCCGCCGAGCTCGGCGGCGACGGCGTCGATCTCGTCCCGCGTGCGGCCGGTGACGACGACGTCGTACCCGTCGGCCGCGAGGGCGCGTGCGACGTTCGCGCCGATCCCACGCCCGCCGCCGGTGACGACCGCGCTAGGCAAGAGCCTGCCCGATCTCCTCGAGCGCGTCGGGGTTCTCGAGCGACGAGAGGTCGCCGGGATCCTTGCCGAGCGCGCGTGCGCGCACCGCGCGGCGGACGATCTTCGCCGATCGCGTCTTCGGCAGCGCGCTCACCCAGATGATCCGGTCGGGCTTGAACGCCTTGCCGAGCACGTCGGTGACGGCGGTCGCGACCCGTGCCTCGTCCGCCTCGGCCCCCGGACTGGCGACGCAGAAGATCCACGCGACCTCGCCCTTCACCTCGTGCGGGATGCCCACCGCCGCCGCCTCCGCGACGATGCCGGAGCCGATCGCGGCCGACTCCAGCTCGGCCGGCCCGATGCGCTTGCCGGCGATGTTGAGCGTGTCGTCGCTGCGGCCGTGCAGGAACCAGTAGCCGTCCGCGTCGATCGAGGCCCAGTCGCCGTGCGTCCAGATGCCGGGAAAGCGACGCCAGTACGCGTCGAGGAAGCGCCGGCCGTCGGGGTCGTTCCAGAGGCCGCGCGTCATCCCCGGCCACGGGCGCCGGCAGACGAGCTCGCCGACCTCGCCGCGGACCGGCTCGCCTGCCGCGTCGACGACGTCCATGTCCTGGCCGAGTGCCGGGAAGCCGAGCGCGACCGGCTTGATCGGCTCGGTGAGCACCGTCGTCAGGAAGCACGCGCCGACCTCGGTGCCGCCGCTGATGTTCACGATCGGCACGCGCGACTCGCCGACCGTCTCGAAGAGCCACATGTACGGGTCGGGGTTCCAGGGCTCGCCGGTCGTGCAGAACGCGCGCAGCGACGACCGGTCGTGCCGCGGGTCGCCCTTCGGGATGAGCGCGCGCACGAGCGTCGGCGAGAGGCCGAGCATGGTCACGCGCTCGGACTCGACGAGCTCCCAGAGGCGGTCGTCCGGCCAGTCCGGCGCGCCCTCCGCGAACACGATCGCGGCGCCCGCGGCACCCGCACCGACGACCGTCCAGGGGCCCATGATCCAGCCCATGTCGGTCGCGAAGTGGGCGCGGTCGCCCTGCTTGATGTCGGTCTGGTACGCCGCCTCGCGGGCGACCGACACGAGGAACCCGCCCTGCACGTGCAGGGCGCCCTTCGGCCTTCCCGTCGTTCCCGACGTGTAGGCGAGGAGGTACGGCGTCTCGCTGTCGACCTCGGCCGGGGCGAGCGTGCCCGGTTGCCGCGTGACGACCTCCGGCCACGACCGCGACCCACGGTTCCACTCGATCACGGCGTGGTCGCCCGTCTCGTCGAGGATCGCTCGCATGTCGACCCGTTTGCCGCGGCGGAGCGACCAGTCGGCGCAGATCACGACCTTCGCGTCCGAGTCCTCGAGCCGCGACGCGATCGCCGGCGCCGCGAACCCGGAGAAGATCGGCACCTGCACGGCGCCGATGTGCGCGCACGCATGCGACGCGACGGCAACCGCCGGGCACATCGGCATGAAGATCGCGACTCGGTCGCCCATGCGCACGCCGAGCTCGAGGAGCGCCTCTGCGAGCTGCGTGACCTGCCGCGACAGCTCGCGCCACGAGAGCGCGTCGCGGGTGCCGTCCTCGTAGCGGCCGACGACGGCCTCTCCGTCCAGCTCCGTCCAACGATGCACGCATTCCCGCGCGACGTTCGTCGTGGCGCCGAGGAACCAGCGCGCCCACTCCGGGCCGCGCGAGAGGTCGGCCACTTCCTGCCAGTCGAGGTCGAGCCCGAGGTCTTCGACGACCGCGCGCCAGAAGCGGTCAGGCTCGTCGACGGAGATGCGGTGGAGCGCCTGGTAGTCCGCGGCGTCGAGCCGTTGCAGCAGCCGCGTCAGGTTCGCGGCTGCAACTCGGTCGGGAGAGGGATGCCAGATACAGTCGGTCACTTGATGAAGGCTCGCATTTTTGCCGAGGAGAACCGCAAGTGGTGGACGCTGGTGGCGGTCGCGTTCGGTCTGTTCATGATCATGCTCGACAACACGATCGTGAACGTCGCGCTGCCGTCGATCCAGCGCGACCTGCACATGACGATCGCGAACCTGGAGTGGGTCGTCACCGCCTACGCGCTCACGTTCGCCGCGCTCCTGATCACGGGCGGGAAGCTCGGTGACTACTACGGGCGGCGCAAGATGTTCGTCCTCGGGCTCGTCGTCTTCACGGCCTCGTCGCTTGCGTGCGGGTTCGCGCCGAACGCGGGATTCTTGATCGGCGCACGTGCAGTCCAGGGCGCGGGGTCGGCGCTGATGAACCCGGCGACCCTCTCGATCATCACTGCGACGTTCGCGCCGCGCGAGCGCGGGCGCGCGATCGGCATCTGGGCCGGAGTCTCGGCGATGGCGCTCGCGATCGGGCCGCTGATCGGCGGGATCATCGTCGACAACCTGAACTGGAACTGGATCTTCTTCGTGAACGTCCCGGTCGGCGTGCTCGGCGTGATCGTCGCGCGCCTCGTGATCGAGGAGTCGCGCGACACCTCGAGCGAGCAGAGCATCGACTTCCCGGGGCTCGTGACGTCCGGGCTCGGCCTGCTCGCGCTCTGCTACGCACTGATCGAGGGGAACCGCCACGGCTGGGCGTCCGCGGAGATCATCGGCCTCTTCGTCGCCTCGGTCGTCTTCCTCGCCGGGTTCGTGCTGGTCGAGATGCACCAGCGGCTGCCGATGCTCGACCTCTCGCTCTTCAAGATCCCGTCGTTCACCGGCGCGAACAGCGTCGCGATGATGGTCTCGCTCGGGATGTTCGGCGTGTTCTTCTACGTCTCCCTCTACGTCCAGAACATCCTCGGCTACTCGCCGACGAAGGCCGGCGCGACCTTCCTGCCGATGACGCTGCTGATCATCGTGATCGCGCCGATCGCGGGGAACCTCTCGGACACGATCGGCTCGCGCTGGCTGATGGGCGCCGGGATGACCCTGCTCGGGATCAGCTCGCTCCTCTATCTGCGGGTCGGCGTGCACACGACGTTCTGGGGGCTGCTGCCGCAGCTGCTCGTCGGCGGCGTCGGGATGGCGATGACGATGTCGCCGATGACCTCCGCGGCGATGGCGTCGGTGCCGATCGACAAGGCCGGCGTGGGCTCGGGCGTGCTCAACAGCTTCCGCCAGGTCGGCGGCTCGCTCGGGATCGCCCTGATGGGCGCGATCCTCGCCTCGTACGTCCACCCCGGGGACCGCTCGCCGCAGGACTTCGTGAACGGCCTCCATGCCGCGCTGGCGACGAGCGCCGCGATCGCCTTCGGCGCCGCCCTCGTCGCGTTCCTCCTCGTGCGGCCGACGACGCAGCGGAGCGAGGCTCAGGTGGCCGCCGAGCGGCTTGCCGCCTAGCGCGGCAACGCTTGTGCTTTCTCTCACGATGCGCTAAAAGCTGTGGATGACGGTGCGCGCTCTTGCGGCCGCCGCCGTCCTGTTGATCTGCGGCGGCGCGGTCGCCTGGGCGGGCCCCGTCCAGGTGGAGAACGCGCTGCCCGGGGTCACGGCCTGGAATGCGTTCGCGAACAACTACTCGTTCGTCTACGCCTCGCAGATCGGGATCGCCCCGGGCGACGAGCTCGACTTCCACGTCTCGACGCCCGCCCGCTACCGGCTCGAGATCTTCCGCCTCGGCTGGTACGGCGGCGCGGGCGGGCGTATCGTCGCCTGCTCGCCGTCGTGCGTGGGCGACGAGCAGGGCTCGGTCCAGGGAGGTCAGGACCCGCCGAGCGTCCAGCCGCTCCGGGCGAACTGGCCCGTCACCGACGTCGTGCGGTCGAGCCCGGATTGGGTCAGCGGCTACTACGTCGCGGAGGCGGTGCAGACGTCCGGCTCCGCCGCGGGCACCGTGGCCACGACGTGGTTCGTCGTCCGTCAGGCGCCCGACGCGCCGCCGTCGCAGATCCTCGTGGAGGTCCCGGTCAACACCTGGGAGGCCTACGACGACTGGGGCGGTCGCGGCCTCTACAACTTCATCTCGGAGCGTGCGACCCGCGTCTCGTTCCTCCGGCCGTTCGCCGGCGACGCGCAGAGCCCGCTCTGGAACGAGCTGCAGACGGTGCGGTTCCTCGAGCGCGAGGGCTACGACATCTCGTACGAGACCGATGTGGACGCGGATGCCGACCCGGCGGGGCTCGCGCGCCACCGGCTCGTGATCGTCAACGGGCACGACGAGTACTGGACGATGGCCCAGCGGCTCGGCTTCGACAGCGCGCTCGCGGCGGGCACCAACCTCGCCTTCCTGGGCGCGAACGACGCGTTCTGGCACGTCGAGTACGAGGACGACAGAACGACGATCCACACCGAGAAGTCGCTGTACGACCCGAACCCCGACCGGTCGATGAAGACGGCGCTCTTCCGCGAGATCGGCAGGCCGGAATGCCTGCTGGAGGGCGTCGAGCACACGAACTTCACCGTCTACGACCATCCGCTCGACTACACGGTGACCGCGCAGGGGGCGGCGGATCCGTGGCTCGCGAACACGGGGCTGGCCGCCGGCTCGACGATCGCCGCCGTCGTCGGCCGCGAGCACGACGCGCTCGCCCCGGGCTGCGCGCCGAAGAACACGGTCGTGCTCTTCCACTACGACGGTGTCGATCCCACGCAGAACGCGGACGCCGTCCGCTACACCGCGCCGAGCGGCGCGCGCGCCTTCGCGAGCGGCGCCTACAACTTCTCGCTCGCGCTCGACGGCTACCGGAGCACCGACTGGCTCGGCCCCGCGTATCCGGTCGGCGTCGACCGGAACGTCCCGGTCGATCCGCGCGTGCAGCAGTTCATGCGGAACGCGCTCGCCGACCTGACCTCGCCCCAGCCGCCGGCGTTCGTGCGCGTCGCGCTCCAGGACGGCCGGCTTCGCGTCGGCACGCGCTGGCCGGACGACCCGCGGATCGTCGGGCGCGTGGTCTACCGCGTCCGGCTGCCCGACGGGCGCAGGCAGCTCGTCTGCAGCGGCCGCGTCCCGTGCTTCCCGCCGCCCGCCCCGGCGGGGCACTACCGGTTCGACGTCTCGTTCGTCGACCGCTGGGGCGGGACGTCGGCGCCGGCGAGCGGCACGTACGCGGTCGGGCACGCCTGAGTCGGACCGAGGGCAAAAGCGAGGAGGCCCCCGGCTGCGGCTCCGGGGGCCTCCTCGAAGGGCTCGCCGATCCTGTGAGGGCTTCGGAAGCTCGGCTCTGCGGCCCAGCCGCGCCTCCTGCCCGTCACCGGATGCGCCGGCGCGCCCCCTGCAAACC
>DATCJJ010000105.1:0-1674 GCA_036562845.1 Gaiellaceae bacterium
GCGACGAGTGCCTTGACCTGCCGTGCCGAGACGACCTGTCCCCACACCGGCATGTACGGCTTCTTCGGGTTGCTCGAGACGCCGACACCGTGGTCGATGATCGTCCGCAGCTGTGCCGCCGAGAAAGCGGCGCCGATCGCCTTGAGGGCCGGCACGTCGTTCGAGACGCCGCCTCGGCCGTCGAGCCCGTGGCACTGCGAGCAGGCGAACTGGTTGAAGTCGTGTGCGCCCTCCGCGACGAGGTTCGACACCTTGGTCGTCTGCGGCGGAGGCTTCGAGACGGTGACGGTGACCGTCTTCGTGCTGCCGCAGCCGGCGAGCAGCAGGATTGCGGCGACCAGGAGGGCGCGCTGCATCCGCCGACACTACGCTTCGCTCCGAGGATCCGGTAGCGCGGAAACTACTGACGCCGCCGTTCCGCGAACTCCGTGAGCCGGCCGAGATCGGCCGGCGGGTCGAGGTAGACGATGAAGCGCTCGATCCCGGTCGCCGCGATCGCCTCGAAGTCGACGTCGGCCTCGCGCGCGACGGTGAACGACGCCGTCTTCTCGATCTCGTCGTAGTCGCGGCCGACATCCGCGCAGTGCCGGCGGAGGACGTCGAGCTTCCCGCGGTAGAACGCCGGGTCGAACGAGTCGGTGAGGTTGCAGGCGTCGGCATAGCGCGCGACGAGCCGCAGGAGGACCTTCTCGCCGGCGCCGCCGACGAGGACCGGCCGCCCGGGCCGGCGGGTGCGCAGGACCTGCAGCGTGCGCTCGAGGTGCGCCAGCCGCTCGCGGATCGGGGGCAGCTCGTCGCCGTAGCCGAAGTCTCGCCATTCGCGCGCGTCCCAGCCGGCGCCCACGCCGACGATCACGCGGTCGCCGCTCGCCGCGTCGATCGTCGACGCCATCTGGGCGAGCAGCCCCGGGTTGCGGTACGCGGCGCACGTGACGATCTGCCCGAGCTGCACGCGCGAGGTCTCGCGCGCGAGCGCGGCGAGCGTCGTCCAGCACTCGAGCAAACGGTCGGGGTCGCCGTCCCGCGTCTGCAGGTGGTCGTACAGCCAGATCGAGTCGAAGCCGAGCTCCTCGGCACGCCGAGCGTACGCGACGGCGGACTCGAAGTCGCGCGCCTCGATGTCCGCCCGCCAGCCCTGCGGGACGATCACCCCGAACTTCAATTCCCGCTCCGGCGCCGCGCAGGTCGGCGCCTGCGCTCTTCGATAAGCTCCGTCGAGCCTACGCTCATGCCACGACCCGCTCCTCGTCGAGCTCCGCGCAGCGCACGCCCTCGTCGGGCGGCGGCGCCGTTGCGGGCTCCTTGCGCACCACCGTGGCCACGGCGGCGACGACGATCACCGCGCCGACCAGCAGCCGCCACGTCACGTGCTCGCCGCGGAAGAGGACGCCGAGTGAGATGGCGACGATCGGATTGACGTACGCGTACGTCGAGACCATGCCGAGCGACGCATTCGCGAGGAGCCACACGTACGCGGTGTAGCCGACGACGGAGCCGAAACACACGAGGTAGATCCAGCCGGCGATCGAGCCCCCCGACGGCGAGAAGCCGTGCACGGTGAGTGCGCCCAGCGGCAG
Organism: Gaiellaceae bacterium; assembly: GCA_036562845.1. Classification (GTDB taxonomy): domain Bacteria; phylum Actinomycetota; class Thermoleophilia; order Gaiellales; family Gaiellaceae; genus Palsa-739. The sequence goes on from DATCJJ010000105.1 coordinate 1,578, forward strand.
CATCACGAAGCCGCCCGCGAGCATCTCGAGTGACGTCGCTGCGAATGGGTCTTTCGGCATCTCGAGCCGCGCCGAGAGGAACGAGCCGGTCGCCCAC
>DATCJJ010000156.1:0-23064 GCA_036562845.1 Gaiellaceae bacterium
AGCGACCGCGGTGACGCGGCGGCTCGCCAAACCCCGTCCGGTGCAAGGCGAACAGGCTCCGTTGAGGCGGCCCGCGGAGGAGCCGGGTAGCTGCAGAGATGGATGGTCACCCCCGACGGAATCCGGCTTACAGGCCTGCTAACGGAAGACCTCGCCACGCGCGGGGTCTTCCCATTTTCGCCGTCGCGTTTGCGGCCACGAGATTGTCCGGATGCGTGTGTCTGCGCGACCTCGGCGGCACGTGCCCGCGGCCGCCTTGACTCTCCAGTAGCTGGAGCCTTCATCGTTGATCACGTGACCACGCTCCTGAACATCGGCGACTTTTCGCGGATGACGTTCCTCAGCGTCAAGACGCTCCGCTACTACCACGACGTCGGCCTGCTGCCGCCGGCGGAGGTCGATCACGAGACCGGCTACCGGCGCTACGAGCTCGGACAGGTGCCGACGGCGCAAGTGATCCGGCGGCTGCGCGAGCTCGGGATGTCGATCGACGACGTCCGCGGCGTCATCGAGGCGCCCGACGTCTCCGCGCGCAACGCCGCGATCAGCGCGCACCTGCAGCGGATGGAAGGCGAGCTCGAGCAGACGCGGGCGACGGTCAAGGCGCTGCGGCTGCTGCTCGACGAGACGGGGCCGCCGTCGATCGCGGTCGAGTACCGCGTCGTCGAGCCGAGCGAGACGCTCGCGATCCGCGATCGCGTCGCGTACGCCGACGCGTTCGGCTGGCTCGACGCCGCGTTCGCGGAGCTGCGCGCGGCCGTGCACGAGACCGGTGCGACCCGCAACGGCGTCGACGGCGCGCTCTACTCGAACGAGCTGCTCGAGGACGAGGTCGGCGAGCTCGTCGCCGTCGTCCCGGTTGGATCCCCGGCTCGCGCGACCGGACGCAGCGAGCCGCTCCGGCTTCCGCGCGTCGAGTACGCCGTCGCCGTCCACGCCGGGCCGGTCCACGACATCGACCGAACCTACGCGGCGCTCGGCGCCGTCGTCGCCGAGCGCGCGATCGGCGTGCAAGGGCCGATCCGCGAGGACTACGTCGTCGGCGCGAACGACACCGCGGACGCGGCGCAGCACCGCACCGAGATCTGCTGGCCCGTCTTCCAGACGACCGGGTAACGCCCATGCGCACCTTCGGCTTGTCGCGCGAGCTCTGGCTCGTCCAGATCGGCATCCTCCTGAACGCCCTCGGCTGGGGCGCCGTCCTGCCGTTCGAGGTCATCTACCTCCACGACGGGCGCGGCTTCGCGCTCGGCACCGCGGGTCTCGTCGTCGGCACGCTCACCGGCGTCGGGATCCTCGCGGCGCCCGCCGCCGGGCCGCTGATCGACCGCTTCGGCGCACGCGCGGTCGCCGCGGGCTCGGGCGTCGCGCTCGCGGCCGGCTATGCGGGTCTGGCTGCGGCCCATCACGAGGCGGCGGCCTTCGCAGCGGCCGCCGTCGGTGGTGCCGGGAACGGCGCACTCCTGCCGGCGCAGTCGACGCTGCTCGCGGCGCTTGCGACGCCGGACGTCCGTCATCGCGCGACCGCCGTCTCGCGCGTATCGACGAATGCCGGGTTCGGTGTCGGCGGCGCGCTGGGCGGCCTCGTCGCCGGCTTCGGCCTCACCGGCTTCGTCGCGCTCCTCCTCCTCAACGCGTTGACGTATCTCGTCTACGTCGGAGTGCTGCTCGCCGTCGTGCGAGGCGCGCCGCGTCCGGAGGCCGTGCCCGGTGGCTATCGGCGCGTGCTTCGCGACGGCGCGTTCGTCCATCTCGTCATGACGAACGTCGTGATCATCGCGGTCGGCTGGGGCGTCCTCCCGTGGGTCGTGCCGCCCTACGCGAAGAGCGAGCTCGGCATCGACGCGCAGCTGATCGGACTACTGCTGCTCGCGAATGCCGCGACGGTTGTGCTCGCGCAGGTGCCGGTCGCACGCTGGGCGGAGGGACGTCGTCGAGTCGTGATGATGGCGGCGGGGGCGTCGCTGATCGGCGGAGCGTGCGCGCTCTGCCTCGCCGCGCGGCCGCTCGGCGCAGGCCCGCTCTTCGTCGCGTCGATCGCGATCGGTGTCGGCGAGTGCTTCCATACGGCGGCGCTCATGCCGCTCGTCGCGGCGCTCGCTCCCGAGAGCCTGCGCGGGCGCTACATGGCGACGGTCGGCTTCTCCTGGTGGATCGGCCTCGCGCTCGCGCCGACCGTCGGCACCCAGCTGTTGAGCGTCTCGGCGAGCTTGACGTTCTCGTGCTGCGCCGGCGCTGCGACAGCTGCCGCGGTGTCGATGCTGGCGCTCGATCGCCGCCTGCCCGTCTCGACTCGCCTGACGCCCATTCCCGCGCATGGCTGACCGGCGCGCGCTTGCGGCTGGACTGACCACCGTCGCCGCGTGGGGCTCGGCGTTCGTCGCGATCCGCGCCGGCGGACGTGTCCTCTCGCCGGGGGCGCTCGCGCTCGGCAGGCTCGTGGTGTCGTGCGCGATCCTCAGCGGCGTCGCGATCGTCCGTCGCGAGCGGCTCCCACCGCGCTCGGCTCTGCTCCCGACCGCCGTCTTCGGCGTGCTCTGGCTCGGTGTCTACAGCGTGACGCTGAACGCTGCGGAGCGGCACGTCGACGCGGGCACGGCGGCGATGGTCGTCAACACCGGGCCGCTGCTGATTGCACTGCTCGCAGGTGTCCTCTTGCAGGAGGGCTTCCCTCGCCGCCTCCTCGCCGGCTGTGCCGTCGCGCTCCTCGGCTGCGTGGCGATCGGCTTGTCGAGTGGCTCGCGGTCCGCAGGCATCGGCGGCTTCGCGCTGCTCGTGATCGCGACGCTCGCGTACGCGGTCGCCGTTGTGGTGCAGAAGGTTGCGCTGCGGCGTGCATCGGCCTTCCAGGTGACGTGGCTCGGCTGTCTCGCCGCGCTCGTCGTCTGCCTGCCGTTCGCACCGTCGCTCGCGCGCGTCGATGACGCACGGGCGGTCCTGTGGCTCGTCTATCTCGGCGCCGTTCCCACCGCGATCGGCTTCGCGACGTGGTCGTTCGCGCTGCGTCGAGGGGAAGCGGGCCGCGTCGCCTCCCTCAACTACCTCATCCCGCTGGTCGCGATCCTGCTCGGGTGGGCGTATCTCGGCGAGGCGCCGCCGCCGCTGGCGATCGGCGGCGGCGCGCTCTGCCTCTCGGGTGTGGTGATCGCTAGGGCCCGGAGAAGGGCACGTGATCCTGATTGCACACGGTTCCGGCGGGCGGAAGCGTGAGGTCGACGAGATACCGCGCCTGCACCTCGTCCGCGCACGCGGAGAGGAAGAGAGAGGTGTGCCCCCACCCGTGCACCGTCAGCAGTCGCGAGCCGGGCAGGAGGTTCGAGGCCGTCACCGCGCCCTGATACCGGGTCGCCGGATCCCAGAGGTTGCCGACGACGAGCACCGGATGCGCGGTCGTGTGCGTGAACGGCCCCGTATAACGGTCGTTGTCCACGAACGGCCACTTCGCGCAGATGGAGGACACCCAGGTCCAGATCCGGCCGAATGGCGCGTACGACGCCTCCTCCGTCGTCCCCGTTGTCGACCAGGCCGAGTAGTCGTGGGGGTTGTCGGAGTCGCCGCACGCGACGGGCGCGAAGCTCTCGATCGCGTTGAAGTAGTGCGGGAAGCCGCGCTTCGGGATGTACGCGACGCCCGGGCTCCAGTACGCCTGCAGGCGGATGCCGAGCGTCACCGCACTCGCCTGCAGCTCGAGGTCGGCGAGCGCGCCGGCGAAATCCTCCCACGACGACGAGTCGTACATCGCGCCGAGCGTCATCCCGATCAGGTTCGAGTAGTTGACCTCGGCGGTCGAACCGTCCGGGAACACGACCGCGAGCGGATGGGCCTTCAACTGCTCGCCGAGCGCGTCGAAGCGCGCGGCGCTGTTCGGCCCGAACGCGCAGTTCGAGCCGCCGGCGTCGCAGAGGGCGAAGAACTGCTGCAACGTCGCCTGCGCACCGGCGTCGCTGTGCAGCCGCGCCGAGAACGGAACGGTCGAGCCGTCGCCCGAGCCGGTCGTCCATGCGATCGGGTCGAGGACGCCGTCGATGATCATCGCGCGGACCTTGCCGGGGAACATGTTCGCGTACGTCTGGCCGAGCATCGTCCCGTACGACACGCCGTCGAACGTCAGCTGCGGGTCGCCGACGGCCTGACGGAGCACATCGAGGTCGCGGGCGACGTTCGCCGTCGACATGTGCTCGACGATCCGTCCCGCGCGCTGCGCGCAGGCTGCGTCGAGATAGAGGTCGGCGTCGATCCACTCCTGCTCCTCCTGCGGCGTGCTCGGGAAGGCGAACGGCGTGAAGAACGGCGCCCACTGCTTGTCGGTGCCGAAGCAGCGGACGGCGGTGCTGTGTCCGACGCCGCGCGGATCGAAGCCCACGAGGTCGAAGCGCGCCCGCACCTCCGGTGTGAAGAGGAACGGGCCGCCGAAGACGACCTCGAAGATGCCGGACCCGCCTGGGCCGCCGGGGTTCAGGAAGAGCGAGCCGATTCGATGCTCCTGGTCGGTCGCGGGCAGGCGCGTGAGCGCGATCGCGATCGTCGCGCCGTTCGGGTCGTCGTAGTCGAGCGGGACCTGCACGGTTCCGCACTGGAACGGCCCGAGCTTCTGGAAGCACGGGCTCCAGTTGATCTTCTGCGGTGCTGCCCCGGCGGAGCCGGCCGCTGCGCCGACACAGACGAGTGCGAGCGCGACCGCTGTTGCGAGCTTCCTCATCCTCGGCCTCCCATGTGCGATTGGGCACGACTCTCCAGTGCCGGGACCTGGAAGTCAACGCGTCGGCGAGAATCAGCCGAGGATGGCCGACCAGCGCAGAGGCCTCGTCGTTGCCGCGCTCATGCTCACAACGGGGCTCGCCGCAATCGACGCGACCATCGTGGCGACTGCCGTCCCGCAGATCGTCCACGACCTCGGCGGCTTCGCGAAGTTCCCGTGGCTCTTCTCGCTCTACCTGCTGACCCAATCGGTGCTCGTGCCGATCTACGGGCGGCTCGCCGACGTCTTCGGCCGGAAGCCGATGCTCCTCTTCGGGATCGGTGTCTTCCTCGTCGCGTCCGTGCTCTGCGGCGCCGCGTGGAGCATGGTGTCGCTGATCGCGTTCCGCGGGCTGCAGGGCATCGGCGCAGGCGCGATCATCCCGATGACGACGACGATCGTCGCCGACCTCTACGAGCCCGTCGACCGCGGCCGCATCCAGGGCTACATCAGCGGCGTCTGGGGCGTGACCGCCATCGTCGGCCCGACGGTCGGCGGCCTGTTCGCGGAGTACCTCTCGTGGCGGGGGATCTTCTTCGTGAACATCCCGATCGGCCTCGGCGCGCTGTGGATGCTGCAGCTGCACTTGCGCGAGGACGTCGCGCGGCGAGCCCATCGCATCGACCTCGCCGGCGCGGTCGTGCTGACGCTCGGACTGTCGGCGCTGATCCTCGCGCTGCTCGAAGGTGGAGTCAGCTGGTCGTGGACGTCGGCGCAGAGCATTGCCCTGTTCGCGGCCGCCGGCGCCTTGCTCGTCGCGTTCCCGCCGATCGAGCGGTCGGCCGCGGAGCCGATCCTCCCGCTGTGGGTTCTCCGGCCGCGCATCCTCGTCTCGACGAATCTCGCGGGCTTCGTGATCGGCGCGATCCTCATCGGCCTGACGTCGTACGTGCCGACGTTCGCGCAGCGCGTCGTCGGCGTCGGGGCCGTCGTCGCGGGGCTCGCGCTCGGCGCGATGACCGTTGGCTGGCCGATCGCGGCGACGCTCTCGCCGAGGGTGTATCTGCGGCTCGGCTACCGGCGGACTGCGCTGCTCGGCGGCGTGTTCGCGAGCATGGGCTGCCTGCTGTTCGCCTTGCTCGTCGACGCGTCGAGCATCTGGCGTATTGCCGTTGCGAGCTTCGTCACCGGCTTCGGCCTCGGCTTCTCATCCGTTTCGACCGTCGTGTCGGCGCAGTCGGTCGTCGGCTGGGAACGTCGGGGCGTCGTCACCGGCACGAACATGTTCATCCGCTCCCTTGGGAGCGCCGTCGGCGTCGCGGTGTTCGGCAGCATCGTCAACTCGGAGCTGCACGGCGGCGCCACGCTCTACCACGCGATCCACGTCGTCTTCTGGGTGCTCGTCGGCGTCGCGTTCCTCGGCCTTGCCGCACAGCTGACGATGCCGAAGCGCGTCGAGCCGCTTGTCTTCGACGACGAGGGCGCCGGCTATGCGCGTGCGGGCCTTCCTAGTACGCCTGCCCGGCCAGCCACTTCGAGAGCGCGAAGCTGATCCCGATCAGGAGCGCCGCGAGCACGACGATCACGATCAGCGCGGCCGGGAGCAGGCGCCAGGGATGGTCCTCGAAGTCCGGGTGCGGGGCGTGCGGATGCGGAACGTGCGGGTGCGACATCGCGCCTCCTTCGTTCCAAACGATACTACGTCCTGAGAACGACCTCGAGCGCGGTCCCGCGGCCGGGCGCCGAGCGCAGTGAGAAGCCGCCTTCGATCGACGCCGCGCGGGCGCGCATGTTCTTCAACCCCTGCCCGGCCGCGACCTCCTCGCCGTCGAAGCCGTCGCCGTCGTCGCGGATCGTCACGTAGCGCTCGCCGTACGGGCGCTGCGCGATCGTCACCTCCGCACGGGTCGCGTTCGCGTGCTTGCGGACGTTCGCGAGCCCCTCCTGGACGATGCGGAAGATCTCGATCTGCTCGTCCGGCGCGAGCCGGATCGACCGGTCGACCTCGAGCTCGACTTCGAGTGCGCCGTCTGCGGTCAGGAACTCGACGTAGCGGCGCAGCGCCGCGTCGAACGGCGCGTTCCCGGCCGCGGACGAGAGCGCGAGAATCGCGAAGCGCGCCTCCTGCTGCGCGAGTGACGCCGCTTCCTTGAGCCGCGGCACGATCTCCTCCACCGGCGCGCCGGTCTCGAGCATCGACGTGTGGGTCGAGACGGCAAAGAGATACTGCGCAAGTCCGTCGTGGATCTCGCGGGCGACGCGTGCGCGCTCCTCCGCGACGGCGCGGCCGAACTCGGCGGAGCGGATCGTGCGCCAGGCGCCGACGAGGATGACGATGTACGCGAGGATCCGCAGGAAGTCGCCCTGCGAGACGTAGTCGCCGGCGAGCAGCGGCTGGAAGACGAGATGGAGCGCCGCGAAGAGCATGAGCGTGAAGCCGAGGGCGAGCCAGCGTGCGACGTCCTCGCCGTGCCGGAAGAAGCGCACGCCCCAGCCGACGAGCGCGACGAGCGTGATCAGCGTCTGGAGCGCGAGCGTGCCGATCAGATAGAAGGGCTGCTGGTCGGAGCCGGTGATCATCAGCGCGGGGAGGGCCGGGCCGAGCGCGCGGAGCAACGACCACGACACGAAGAGCCCGACGCCGACGGCGGCGACGGCGTTCGCGATCGCCCAGTCGCGGTACTTGCTGCGGCCCGTCGCGAACGGCGCCGCGGCGATCAGCGCCATGCCCACGATCGCGCCGATCAGCGCCGACCAGGCCTCGGCCGGGTGGAGGTCGCGGCCGCCGAGCTGCGGGACGATCCCGAAGACGATCGCCGAGAGGGCCGTGACGAAGAAGCCGCTGGCGAGGAGCAGGTCGACGCGGCGCCCGTCCGCCGAATAGCGGGCGGCGCCCAGCACCGCGACGAGCAGGCCGGCGCCGGCCATCGCCGTCTGGAGCACGAGCCGGAGCTCGGGGAGGTCGTACCGGGTCTGGAGCACCGGGTAGGCGAGGAAGAGCGCGAGGCTCGCCCCGAGCAGCCCGGCGAGCAGGATCTCGCCCCAGAGCCAGCTCTGGATCTCGGTCCGCTGGTTTCCCACCTTCCTCTTGTCGGCAGGAGGCTCGCTGCCGATAAGGGTGGGGTGGCGGCGCGGATCCTGATCGTCGACGACCATCCCCTGACGCGCGATGCCCTCGCGTCGCTCTTGCGCGCCCATGGACTGGATGTCGTGGGCGTGGCGTCCGACGGCGAAGGCGCGATCGTCGAGGCCGAGCGCCTGCAGCCGGATCTCGTGCTCCTCGACCTCTCGATGCCCGGGATGGACGGCCTCGAGGCGCTGCCGAGGCTCCGCCACGCCGCGCCGGGCTGCGAGGTCGTCGTGCTCACTGCCTCCGGCACGGAGGAGAACTTGCTCGCCGCGATCCGCGGCGGCGCGGCCGGCTACCTCCTGAAGAGCGAGCCGCCCGAGCGCATCGCCGCGTTCCTCGACGGCGTCGCGCAGGGCGAGGCGGCGCTGTCCGGCTCGATCGCGCGCCGCCTGCTCGACCAGGTGCGGCACACGGGCGGGCGCGGCTCCGGCGTCCCCGACCGGATCGCATCGACGCTGTCGGCGCGTGAGGTGGAGGTGCTGCTCCTCCTCGACGAGCACCTCGGCACGGACGAGATCGCGAAGCGCCTCTTCATCTCCGAGCACACCGTGCGTTCGCACGTCAAGAGCCTGCTGCGGAAGCTCGGCGTGTCCTCGCGGCGCGAGGCGCTCGAGCAGCTGGCCGTCGCCCGCGCGGCGTGACATCCCCCACGGCGGGGGATGCGGTTCCCCACACGCGGGCGGTGCGTGTCAACACGCGTGGGCCGATGATTGGAGCCAGCGAGCTCCTCTACGCGTGAGGATTCGCGAACGGCCCCTCGGAGAAGGGGCCGTTCGGCTTATCGGGCTATGACGTGAAGCCCTCGAGCGCGGCCTCGACGAGTCCCGGCAGCGTCTCGATCTCGTAGCCGCCCTCGAGCACGGCGGCGAGCCGCGGCGCGAGCTGCGCGCAGCGTGCGGCGAGGTCGCGGAACCCTGCGCGCGTCAGCTCCATCTCGGCCAGCGGGTCGTCGACGTGGGCATCGAAGCCTGCGGAGACGAGCAGCAGCTGCGGGTCGAACCCGCGCACGACCGGCTCGACGATCCGCGTGAACGCGTCCGCGTACTCCGCGTCTCCGCAGCCGGCGCGCAGCGGCACGTTCACGGTCGTCTCGCGCTGGTCGTCCGGCCCGCCGCTGCCCGGATAGAACGGCCACTGATGCAGCGAGACGAAGAGGACGCTGTCGTCGTCCTCGAAGATCGCCTCGGTGCCGTTGCCGTGATGGACGTCGAAGTCGACGATCGCGACCCGCTCGAGCCCGAGCTCCCGCTGCGCGACGCGCGCGGCGACCGCGATGTTGTCGTAGAAGCAGAAGCCCATCGCGCGCGCGGGCAGCGCATGATGGCCGGGCGGCCGCACGAGTGCGAACCCGCCGCTGAGCGCGGCCTCGATCGCCGTCCCCGCTGCGAGCCGTGCGGCCTCGTCCGTCGTCGGCCCTGCGATCGTGTCGCCGCCGATCACGATCCAGTCGTCGATCGCCGCGAGCCCGTCGAGGTGGCCGCGCGCATGGCAGAGCAGCAGCTCCTCGTCGCGTGCGCTGCGTCCTTCGACGAAGTCTGGGAAGCGCTCGAGCAGGACGGCGAGCCGCTCCTGCCGTTCCGGATGGCCGCCCCGGGTCGGATGGAGCTCGGCGAGCGCCGGATGCGTCAGGACGTCGATCGGAGGATCTCTGCCAAGTCGGCCAGCGACCGCCCGCCGGTGTCCGATCCCTGGGCGCGGCCGACGAGATAGCAGAGGAGCGGCGCGTTCGTCCGTGTGCCGCTCTCGTGCGCGGCGTCGCCGGCGATGTTGAGCAGCAGCGACATCTCGTCGGGCGTCAACTCGTCGACGCCGAGCGCCGCGGCGCGCTGTGCGAGCCACTCGTTCACGCGAGCGAATCTACCCGCCCGGCCGAGGCGTCCAACCCGAGCTGCCGGAGAAAGGAAGACGCCTCCGCCCATGTCGGTGTCTGGTCTGCGAGGAGAGGAAGGGGGGCGGAGGCGTCCATCTGCGCGATTCTCCGGTAGAGGCGCAAATCCTCCGCCTCGGCCGCAAAGCGGCCGGCGGCGAGCGCCTCCTCCAGCGTCCGGTACTGCCCGAGCAGGTCGGCGGCCTTCTTCGGGCCGACGCCGCGCGCGCCCGGCAGCTTGTCCGACGGGTCGCCCCGCAGCGCGATCAGGTCGGGGACCTGCTCGGGATCGACGCCGTAGCGCTCGCGCACCTCGGCGACGCCGATCCGGGCGATCTCGCTCACGCCGCGCACCGGCTGCAGGATCGTCACGCGGTCGCTGACGAGCTGGAACGCGTCGCGGTCGGAGGTCGCCACGAGCACCGACCCGGGCCACGTCGCGGCCGCGGCGGCGAGGAAGTCGTCGGCCTCGTAGCCGGCCGCCTTGCCGATCGCGAAGCCGAAGGCCTCGCACAGCTGCGGCAGCAGCGCCAGCTGGTCGAGCAGCGCCTGGTCGAAGACGCGCCCCGACTGGTACGGCTCGAACGCCTCGTGCCGATAGGTCGGGACTTCGAGCGTGTCCCAGGCGACGAGCACCGCGTCCGGCTGCTCCTGCCCGTACAGGCCCGTGAGCATGTTCGTGAAGCCGACGATCGCGTTGCGCCGGATCGACTTCGGCATCGAGTGGTACGCCCGGTGCGCGAACGAGTCGCCGTCGATGGCCAGCAGCGTGCTCATCCGAGCGACGCTTCGAGCTCGAGGATGTGCGCCATCAGCCGCTCGGTCGCCTCGTGCGCGACCTTCGCCACATCGTCGCCGCGCAGGTCGTCGATGTCGACCGGCGGCCCGTACGCGACGCGCAACGCGCGGAACCGGGTCAGGCCGTCGGTGCCGGCGACGGCGGCGGGCACGAGCGGCACCCCGCTCTCGAGCGCGATCCGTGCCGCGCCCGTGCGCGGCCGCGCCTCGAACTTCTTCACGAGGCCCTTCGTGCGCCGTGTGCCCTCCGGGAACATCGCGACGACGTTGCCCTCGCGAACGAGCTGGACTGCGGTCTCGATCGCCTGCGTGTCGCGCTGCCCGCGCCGGACGGGAAACGCGCCCGCGCCCTTCAGGACGATTGTCAGCGGCCACCAGTAGAGCTCCGACTTCGCCATGAACCGAAGCTGCCGCTTCGGCCAGAGCGGCATCCCGAGCGGCCACGGGTCGAAGCTCGAGACGTGGTTGCACGCGAGGACGAATCCGCCGTCCGCCGGCAGGTTCTCGAGCCCGCGCGGCCGGAGCCGGTAGGCGAGGTGGAGCAGGGGCCAGCTGAGGCCGGCCACGGCGCTGTACATGGCGGTCGGACGCACCAGCGCTATCTTGACCGCCCATGACGGGCAAGCGCCTGGTGATAGTCGAGTCTCCGGCGAAGGCGAAGACGATCGCCGGCTACCTCGGCAAGGACTTCGTCGTCGAGTCGAGCGTCGGTCACATCCGCGACCTGCCCGAGCGCGCGGCCGACATTCCCGCCGAATACAAGAAGGAGAAGTGGTCGCGTCTCGGCGTCAACGTCGAGAACGACTTCGAGCCGCTCTACGTCGTCGATCCCGACAAGAAGAAAAAGGTCAGCGAGCTGAAGAAGCTCCTGAAGGACGCCGACGAGCTGCTGCTCGCGACCGACGAAGATCGCGAGGGCGAGGCGATCGCCTGGCATCTGAACGAGGTGCTGAGCCCCAAGGTGCCGGTCAAGCGGATGGTCTTCCACGAGATCACGAAGGACGCGATCGACCGGGCGCTCCAGCAGACACGCGACATCGACGAGCGGCTCGTCAACGCGCAGGAGACCCGCCGCATCCTCGATCGCCTCTACGGCTACGAGATCTCGCCGGTCCTCTGGAAGAAGATCACGCGCGGTCTCTCGGCCGGACGGGTGCAGTCGGTTGCGACGCGGCTCGTCGTCGAGCGCGAGCGCGAGCGGATGGCCTTCCGCGCGGCGAGCTGGTGGGACCTCGCCGCGACGTTCGACCCGGAGAGCTTCGAGGCGCGCCTCGTCACGATCGACGGCCGGCGCCTCGCGGTCGGCCGGGACTTCGGCCCCGACGGCAAGCTCCGCAACGCGGAGGCGCTGCAGCTCGACGAGGAGCAGGCGCGCAGCCTCGCGTCGCGCTTCGCGGATTCCTCGTACAGCGTCGGCCGCGTCGAGCGCAAGCCGTACTCGCGCCGGCCGAGCGCGCCGTTCATGACGTCGACGCTGCAGCAGGAGGCGAGCCGAAAGCTCCGCTACTCCGCGCAGACGACGATGCGCATCGCCCAGCGTCTGTACGAGAACGGCTACATCACGTACATGCGGACCGACTCGACCACGCTGTCGGAGTCGGCGCTGACCGCTGCCCGTTCCCAGGCGCGGGAGCTGTACGGCGCGGAGTACGTCCCGGACGCGCCGCGCCGCTACGAGCGCCGCGTGAAGAACGCGCAGGAGGCGCACGAGGCGATCCGCCCCGCGGGCGACGCGTTCCGCACGCCGCAGCAGGTGAAGAACGAGCTTTCCCGCGACCAGTACGCACTCTACGAGCTGATCTGGATGCGGACGATCGCGTCGCAGATGAAGGACGCGGAGGGGCAGACCGTGTCGCTCCGCATCGCGGCCACCTCGTCCCAGGACGAGCGTGTCGAGTTCGGCGCGAGCGGCACCGTGATCACGTTCCGCGGATTCCTCGCCGCGTACGAGGAAGGCCGCGACGAGGCCGCGGACGGCGACGACTCGGAGCGCCGCCTGCCGAACGTGAGCGAGGGCGACGCCGTGGCGCTCCTGAAGCTGGAGCCGCAGGGGCACGAGACGAACCCGCCGGCGCGCTACACCGAGGCCACGCTCGTGCGCACGCTCGAGGAGCTCGGCATCGGCCGTCCGTCGACCTACGCGTCGATCATCGGCACGATCCTCGACCGCGGCTACGTGTTCAAGAAGGGCACGGCGCTCGTGCCGTCGTTCCTCGCGTTCTCGGTCGTCGAGCTGCTCGAGCAGCACTTCGGCCGGCTCGTCGACTACGGCTTCACCGCGTCGATGGAGGACGACCTCGACCGCATCGCCGCGGGCGAGGAGGAGCGCAATCGCTGGCTGCGCGCCTTCTACTTCGGCGACGGTGACGTCGGACTGCACGACCTCGTGCAGGACCTCGGCGCGATCGACGCGCGCGAGGTCAATTCGTTCCGGATACCGGGCAGCGACATCATGGTGCGCGTCGGCCGCTACGGGCCGTACCTCGAGCGCGAAGGGCAGCGCGCGAACATCCCGGACGACGTCGTCCCCGACGAGCTGACGGTCGAGAAGGCGGAGGAGCTGCTCTCGCAGCCGTCCGGCGAGCGCGAGCTCGGCGCCGACCCCGGCAGCGGCCGGGCGATCGTCGCCCGGAGCGGCCGCTACGGGCCGTACGTCACCGAGGTGCTCGAGGAGGGTGCGAAGGAGAAGCCGCGCACGGCGTCGCTCTTCAAGAGCATGTCGCTCGACACGCTGACCCTCGACGATGCGCTGACGCTCCTGTCACTGCCACGTGTGGTCGGCGTCGCGTCCGACGGCGAGGAGGTGACTGCGCGCAACGGCCGGTACGGCCCGTTCGTGCAGAAGGGAAAGGAGTCGCGGTCGCTCGAGACCGAGGAGCAGCTGCTGACGATCGACCTCGATCAGGCGCTGGCCGTACTCGCGCAGCCGCGGCAGCGACGCGGCCAGCGTGCGGCGTCGGGCCCGCTGAAGGAGCTCGGAAACGACCCCGGCTCGGGCAGGCCGATCGTCGTGAAGTCGGGGCGGTTCGGCCCGTATGTCACGGACGGCGAGACGAACGCGAGCCTGCGCCAGGGCGACGATCCCGAGTCGATCACCCAGGAGCGCGCGCTCGAGCTGCTCGCCGAGCGGCGCGCGAAGGGACCGGCGAAGAAGCGCACGACGAGAAGGCGCACGTCTTGACGGTTCAACTTTCAGCAGCCGCCCCTCGTCGTACAATGCAGTGGAATTCGGCGCTCCCCGAGCGCGTTCTCCCCTGGCAAGAACAGGACTTCGCTCCTAAGGTGAGAAGGTCTTTCGAACCGTCGACGCTCCACGGAAAGGACTGAGCAGACCCTGACGCAGAACCAGCTCCACGAGTTGCTCGAGACTGACCAGGCGCGGGCGATGGTCGAGGGCGCGCAGGAGCGCGGCTACCTCGATCCGACCGAGCTGGAAGCCTTCTGTGTCGAGCTGGACCTCGACGACCAGGACGTCGAGGATCTCACCGCGGAGCTCGAGCGCATCGGCCTGGAGATCGCGAGCCCGGCGGCGATCGCCGAGGCGGAGAAGGAGCGGGAGGCGCAGAAGGAAGCCGAGCTCGCGGCGGCCGAGGCTGCGGCTGCGGTCGGCGGCGCCGGCGACAGCCTGCAGCTGTTCCTCGCGGACGTCGGCAAGCACAAGCTGCTCACCGCCGCGGACGAGGTGATCCTCGCGAAGGCGATCGAGCGCGGCGACCCGACTGCGAAGCGGCGGATGATCGAGTCGAACCTCCGCCTCGTCGTCTCGATCGCGAAGGGCTACCGCGGCCTCGGCGTGCCGTTCCTCGACCTGATCCAGGAGGGGACGCTCGGTCTCAACCGCGCCGTCGAGAAGTTCGACTGGCGCCGCGGCTACAAGTTCTCGACGTACGCGACGTGGTGGATCCGCCAGTCGGTGCAGCGCGCGGTCGCGAACCACGCGCGCACGATTCGCGTTCCCGTCCACGTCGTCGAGCGCCAGCAGAAGCTGTCGCGCGCGGCGCGCCGGCTCGAGGTCGAGCTCGGCCGCGAGCCGACGAAGGAGGAGCTCGCCGAGGCGACCGGTCTGCCGATGCAGCACATCGACGAGGCGCTCGGCGCTGCGCATGCATCCGTCTCGCTGAATCAGACCGTCGGTGCGGACGACGAGGGCGAGCTCGGCGACCTCTTCGCCGACCGCGAGGCCGCGGACCCGTTCGAGGAAGCCGAGGAGTCGCTTCGCCGTCAGGGCGTCCGCCGCGCGCTCGATGCGCTCCCGGAGCGCGAGCGGCGCATCCTCGAGCTGCGCTTCGGCTTCGAAGGCGAGCCGTGGACGCTCGAGGCGATCGGCCACGAGCTCGACCTGACGCGCGAGCGCGTCCGGCAGCTCGAGGGCCAGGCGCTCGCCCGCCTCGGCGCGCTGCGCGACCTCATTCACGTCGCAGCATAGATCGCTTTCCGTTGCTTCATTGAAGCGGTAGCCCGCGCCGCCCATACTCCCGCGCCAAGGGAATCCTTTAGGGAGGCGGAATGAAGCGACGTCCGAAGTTGCTGTTGCTTGCTGCTGCGCTCGCTGTCGGTGCACTCGCACAGACCGCGACTGCGGCGCACCACGAGGCGGCTGCGACCGGCACCATGATCTACGCCGGCGCGGCCGATCCGACGTACCTCGATCCGGCGCTCGTCTCCGACGGCGAGTCGTTCCGGGTCACGAAGCAGATCTTCGAGGGCCTGGTCGACCTGAAGCCGGGGACGACGCAGGTGGTGCCGAAGCTCGCGCTCTCGTGGAGCGTCGACAAGTCGCGCACGAAGTGGACCTTCAACCTGAGACCGAAGGTCAAGTTCCACGACGGCACGCCGTTCAACGCAGCGGCGGTCTGTTACAACTTCGACCGCTGGTACAACTTCTCGGGCCCGTTCCAGGACCCGGGTGCGACGTTCTACTACCAGTCGATCTTCTACGGGTTCAAGAACAACGCGAGCTCGACGCTGAGCCCGTCGCTGTTCAAGGGCTGCAGGACGCACGGGGCGCTCAGGGTCGTCATCACGTTGACGAAGCCGAACGGCCCATTCCTTCCGTCGCTCGCGCTGCAGTCGTTCGCGATGCAGTCGCCGACCGCGCTCAAGCAGTACGACGCGGACTCTGCGCAGATCGTGAACGGCTCGTTCCGCCCGACGGGCACGTATGCGTTCCAGCACCCGACCGGTACCGGCCCGTTCAAGTTCGGCGGCTGGACGGTGAAGGAGAAGGTCATCCTCAACCGCAACGACCAGTACTGGGGCCCGAAGGCGAAGCTCGCGACGGTCGTCGTCCGGCCGATCGCCGACAACTCGGCGCGCGTGCAGGCGCTGCAGACCGGCGAGATCAACGGCATGGACCTCCTGCAGCCGCAGGACGTGCCGACGGTGAAGGGCAACGCGAACCTGAAGGTGCTCAGCCGGCCGTCGTTCAACGTCGCGTACGTGGGGATCAACCAGGCGAAGCCGCCGACGAACAACCTCCTCGTCCGCAAGGCGATCGCCTACGGCCTCGACCGGCAGGCCGTCGTGAACTCGTTCTACGCCGGCCGGGCGCAGGTGGCGGACGAGTTCCAGCCGCCGCAGCTGTTCGGCTGGTCGAAGAACGTCGTCAAGTACCCGTACAACCCCGACAAGGCGAAGCAGCTGCTGCAGCAGGCGGGCCTGACGCTTCCCGTCACGCTCGACTTCTGGTATCCGACGGGCGTCTCGCGCCCGTACATGCCGGATCCGCAGCGGAACTTCGAGGCATTCGCAGCGAGCCTCGAGAAGTCCGGCTTCAAGATCGTCGCGCACAGCGCGCCGTGGCGGCCGGACTACGTCGCGAAGGTCAATTCCGGTGACGCCGGGAACATCAACCTGATCGGGTGGACCGGCGACTACGGCGACCCCGACGACTTCATCGGCGTCTTCTTCCAGAAGTTCAACCCGCAGTTCGGATTCTCGAACGCGAAGCTGACCGCGCTGCTCGACAAGGCCGAGCAGGAGACGAACCTCGAGACGCGGATCAAGCTCTATCAGCAGGCGAACGAGATGATCATGCGCGACATCGTCCCGGGTGTCCCGTATGCGCACAGCGTGCCGGCACTCGGCTTCCAGAAGTCGGTGAACGGCTACATCGCGAGCCCGATCGGAACCGATCCGTTCGCGACCGTGAGCGTGGGCGGGCAATAGGACGAGTCAGCCGGCGGACGACGACAACGCATGCTTCGGTTCGTCGTCCGCCGGCTGCTCCTGCTCGTCCCGATCCTGCTCGGGCTGTCGATCCTCATCTTCGGCTGGATCCACGCTCTGCCGGGCTCGCCGCAGCAGTCGCTGCTCGGCGAGCGCGCGACGCCTGAGCTCGTCAAGGAGTACAACCACCGCTACGGGTTCGACCGCTCGCTGCCGGAGCAGTACTGGGAGTACCTGAAGACGACGGCGCGCGGCGACCTCGGGACGAGCATCGCTACACACCGCTCCGTCGTCAGCGAGTTCGAGAACCGGTTCCCGGCGACGATCGAGCTCGCCGTCGCCGCGATGCTGTTCGCGATCCTCTTCGGCATCCCGCTCGGGTTCATCGCGGCGAAGCGCTACGGGACGATCTTCGACCACGCAAGCCTCGTCGCGTCGCTCGTCGGGATCTCGACCCCGATCTTCTTCCTCGCGCTCGTGCTCAAGTACATCTTCGCGGTTCGTCTCGCGTGGCTGCCGAGCGTCGGGCGCATCGACATCCT
Organism: Gaiellaceae bacterium; assembly: GCA_036562845.1. Taxonomy (GTDB): domain Bacteria; phylum Actinomycetota; class Thermoleophilia; order Gaiellales; family Gaiellaceae; genus Palsa-739. Next base: position 17,184 of record DATCJJ010000156.1, read on the forward strand.
CGACACGACCAGGCACCCGACGAACTTCTACATCCTCGATGCGGTCATCGAGCGCAAGTGGGCGACGCTCTGGGATGTCATCAAGCACCTGATCCTGCCGGCGATCGCACTCGGGTCGATCCCGCTCGCGATCATCGCCCGCATCACGCGCGCCGCGGTGCTCGACGTCCAGAACGAGGACTACGTGCGGACCGCGCGGGCGAAGGGGCTCGCGCCGCTGATCGTCGACGGCCGCCACGTGCTGCGCAACGCACTGCTCCCGGTCACGACGGTGATCGGGCTGCAGACGGGGCTGCTCCTCTCCGGTGCGATCCTCACCGAGACCGTCTTCGCACGTCCCGGAGTCGGCACCTGGCTGTCGGAGGCGATCTTCAATCGCGACTACCCGGTGTTGCAGGGCGGCATCATGTTCGTCGCCGTCGTCTTCGTGCTCGTGAATCTGCTCGTCGACGTCTCGTACGCGATCATCAACCCCCGGATCCGCTACAGCTGATGTCGGTCGCCGAGCTCGAAGCGGTCGAGGTCGCCATCGAGGCACCGAGCGGCCTGTGGTCGGACGCGTGGTTCCGACTGCGGCGCAACCCGGGTGCGATCGCCGGCTTCGCGCTCGTCCTGCTCTTCGTCGTGTGCGCCGTCTTCGCGCCGTTCATCGCGCCGCACAAGCCGCTCGACCAGGACCTCTCGCTCCTCGGCGCGAACGGAATCCCGCCGGGCCCGTCGTGGCACCACCTGTTCGGCGTCGACACGCTGGGCCGCGACGAGTTCTCGCGGATCATCTACGGGGCGCGCCTCTCGCTCGTCGTCGGCGTGGTCTCCGTCGCCGTCGGGCTGTCGATCGGCGTGCTGCTCGGGTCGCTCGCCGGCTACCTCGGCGGCGTCGTCGACACGCTGATCATGCGGACGATGGACGTCGTGCTCGCGATCCCCGGGCTGCTGTTCGCGATCGGCGTCGTCGCGCTGCTCGGCCCCGGCCTCTTCCACATCATGATCGCCGTCGGCGTGACGCAGGTGCCGATCTTCTCGCGCCTGCTGCGCGGCTCGATCCTCGCGCAGCGCGAGAACGACTTCGTGGTCGCCGCACGCTCCGTCGGCGTCCGCGGCCGCACGATTCTCTTCTCGCACATCCTCCCGAACGCGATCTCGCCGGTGATCGTGCAGGGAACGCTTGCGCTCGCGACCGCGATCATCGAGGTTGCAGCGCTCAGCTTCCTCGGCCTCGGCGACCAGAACCCGGCGCGGCCGGAGTGGGGCGCGATGTTGACCGAGACGAACGCCTACCTGCAGTCGGCGCCGTTCCTCGCGATCATCCCCGGCTGCGCGATCGTCGTCTCGGCGCTCGGCTTCAACCTGATCGGCGACGCGCTCCGCGAGGCGCTCGATCCGAAGCTGCGGGGACGCACATGACCCTGTTGTCGGTCGACGGGTTGCGGGTGGAGTTCTGGACGCAGCGGGGCACGGTCTATGCGGTCAACGGCGTCTCGTTCGAGATCGCCGCCGGCGAGACGCTCGGCATCGTCGGTGAGTCGGGCTGCGGGAAGAGCGTCACGTCGCTGGCGATCCTCGGTCTGCTGCCGCGCGCGGGTCGCGTGACGTCGGGCAGCGCGACCTTCGACGGGCGCGACCTGATCGGATTGTCCGACGCGGAGCTGCGACGGATCCGCGGCCGCGAGATCGCGATGATCTTCCAGGATCCGATGACGTCGCTGAACCCGGTGTTGACGGTCGGCCGGCAGATCCGCGAGACGCTCGAAACCCACTTCGGCATGCCGCGGAAGACGGCGCAGTCGCGCGTCGTCGAGCTGCTCGAGCAGGTGGGCATCCCTGAGGCGCGCCGACGTGCCGACGACTACCCGCACCAGTTCTCCGGCGGTATGCGACAGCGCGCGATGATCGCGATGGCGCTCGCGTGCGAACCGAAGCTGCTGATCGCCGACGAGCCGACGACTGCGCTCGACGTGACGATCCAGGCCCAGATCCTCGATCTGCTGCGCACCCTCGTCGCGGAGCGTGACACCGCGCTGATCATGATCACGCACGACCTCGGCGTCGTCGCCGGCTTGTGCGAGCGCGTGCACGTGATGTACGGCGGCATGGTGATGGAAACCGGCAGTGCCGAGGACGTGTTCGGGTCGCCGCGTCATCCGTACACACTCGGCCTGCTGCAGAGCGTGCCGCGCCTCGACACGCCGCGCGGCCGGAAGCTGCACCCGATCGAAGGAGCACCGCGCGACATGCTGCAACCCCCCGCCGCCTGCCCCTTCGCGCCGCGCTGCGCGTACGAGGTCGACCTGTCGCGCCAGGAGGTGCCGCCGCTCTTCGAGGTCGCGCCCGGTCATCACGTCGCATGCTTCAACCCGGTGCCCGCCGACGCATGGCAGCGCGAGGTTGCGACGGCATGACGCAGAGCCTCGTCGAGCTCGACGACGTCAAGGTCTGGTTTCCCATCAGGAGCGGGCTCGTTCTCGACCGCCACGTCGGAGACGTCAAGGCGGTCGACGGCGTCTCGCTGACGATCGAGCGCGGGGAGACCCTCGGGCTCGTCGGCGAGTCGGGGTGCGGCAAGTCGACGCTCGGTCGCGCGATCCTCCGCCTGTACGAGCCGACCGCCGGCCGGATCGTCTTCGACGGGCAGGACATCAGCCACGTGGGCGGCGAGCAGCTGCGGCTGCTGCGGCGGCGGATGCAGATGGTCTTCCAGGATCCGTTCGCGTCCCTCAACCCGCGCCACAGCGTGGGCCGCATCGTCGGCGAGCCGCTGCGCGCCCACGACCTCGGCAGGCGAGGCGAGGTGAGCCGCCGCGTGCGCGAGCTGCTGGAGGTCGTCGGCCTTCCCGCCGACGCGATGGGGCGCTACCCGCACGAGTTCTCCGGCGGGCAGCGCCAGCGGATCGGCGTCGCCCGCGCGCTCGCAGTCAACCCGGACTTCATCGTCGCCGACGAACCGGTGTCGGCGCTCGACGTCTCGATCCAGGCGCAGATCCTCAACCTGCTTGAGGCGCTCCAGGACGACTTCGCGCTGACCTTCCTCTTCATCGCGCACGACCTCGCCGTCGTGCGGCATATCTCCGATCGGATCGCCGTCATGTATCTCGGCTCCGTCGTCGAGGTGTCGCCTTCCGACGACCTCTATGCGAACCCGCTGCACCCGTACACGATCTCGCTCCTCTCCGCGGTGCCGATCCCCGACCCGATCGTCGAGCGGCAGCGCGAGACGATCCTCCTGAGCGGCGACCTTCCGAGCCCTGCCGCGCCGCCGGCCGGGTGTCGTTTCCACACGCGCTGTCCATACGTGCAGCCGCGACGGTGCCGCGACGAGCCGCCGCCGCTGCGGGCGCTCGCGCAGGGACACACCGTCGCCTGCCATTGGGCGGAGGAGATCAGAACAGGCGCGCTCCGTCCGCGCGAGCGGGAGCCGGTGTTCGAGCCCGGCCCTCGGCTCGAGGCGGAGCCGGTGCCGCCGCCCACGTAGCGGCGCGCAGGATCGCGTCGCGCTCGAGCGGGACGATCCGCAGCTCGGGCGGCGGTCGGCGCAGGAACTGCCCGACGAGGAACAGCTCGTCGAGGTCTGTGTCGCCGCTGCGGCCGTGGCGCGTCGCCGCGAGGCCGGCCTCGATCTCGAGGTACGCGCCGCCGCCCGGCGGGAGCGTCCGTTCGGCGCAGACGCGGCCGCCGCTGACGAAGAACGCCTTCGCGTGGCCGAGCTCCGCCGCCGGCGCGACGATGCAGCGCTCGACGGCGCGGAGCCGTGCATGCCGCTCGAGCTCCCGGCAGACGCGCTCGAGCGCCTGCAGGCGGTCGCGGAGTCTCGCTGCATCCTCGAAGCGGCGCGCGTCTGCCAGCTCTGCGAGGCGGCGCCGCACGCGCGGCAGCGCGAGCGCCGGGCGTTCGAGCTCCTCCGCCTGCAGCGCGCGCGCCGCGAGCTGCGCACGCCGGCGCGACCGGAGCGGGCCGACTGCGGACGGCTGCGTCGAGCAGACGACACCGTCGCCGCGCTTGCGGAGCCACACGTACCGATCGGGCCGCGCCACGCGCGCGTTCGCGGGCGGACGGAGCTCGCGGATCAGCCGGAGCTCCACGAGCGCGGCCTCGAGCTCGCTGCCGTAGACCGTCCACTCGATCCGCTCGACGGCGCCCAGCGCCGCCTCGACCGCCGGCCGCTGCCGGTCGGAGCGGAAGTACGAGCGCAGGCGCGCGCGCAGATCGCGCGCGCGGCCGACGTACAGCACATGCTCGTGGCGGTCGCGCCAGACGTACACGCCGGGGCGGGGCGGCGCGCCGTGGACGAGGTGGCGCTTGTCGTAGACCCGTCGCGTTCTCGTCCCCGCGAGTGCGACGACGTCGGCGACCGTTCGCGCACCGCGCTCCTGCGCGAGCCCGATCAGCACGAGGAGCACCTCGGCCGTCGCCTGCGCGTCGGGCAGCGCGCGATGGCACGGCTCGACCGACGTGCCGACGAAGTGCGCGAGGTGCGCGAGCGAGGCGCGCGGCACGCGGCCGGCGAGGAGGCGCCGCGCGAGCGGCACGGTGTCGACGACGGGATTCGCGAGCCGTGACCCCGTGAGCCGCTCGACTTCCCGGTCGAGAAACGAGAGGTCGAAGCGGGCGTTGTGGGCGACGAGCACCGCATCGCCGGCGAACGCGAGGAAGCGCTGCACGGCAACCGACGGCCGCGGCGCGCCGCGCAGCATGCGGTCGTTCAGGCCGGTGAGCGCGGCGACCGCCGGCGAGAGCCGTTCGCTCGGGTCGACGAGGGTCTGGAACTCGTCGGCGAGCTCGAGGCCGGCGACGCGTACCGCGCCGATCTCGCAGATGTGCGACGACCCCGGCCGGAGCCCGGTCGTCTCGAGGTCGACCACGACGTACGTCGCGTCCTCGAGGAGCAGATCGGCGCCCGGCGGCGCGGCGAGCGACACCGAGTCGCCGTTCCAGACGAGGCGTGCGTCGGCCTCGACGACCTCGGCGAGGAGGGATCGGGCGAGCGCCACGGGAGCGGCGCGCAGGGCGAACAAGCGACGGGCCGCCTCGTCGGCGACCACCGGTCCGCGCCGCTCTTCCACGAGCTCCACCAGCCGGTCGGCCGCGTCTAGCCTGAGCTGCATGACCGAGAGCCTAGGCGAACATACGTTCGCTCGCCACCTGGCCGCGGTCAGGGCGGAGCCGAGCGAGGGGGCCGAGCAGGTCACGCAGGTGCTGCGCGGCGAACCGCTGATCGTGGAGGAGCGGGCCGGCGAATGGGCGCGCATCCGGACGGCGTACGACTACGCGGGCTGGATCCGATCCACCGAGCTCGGCGGCGATCGCGACCCGAAGTGGCTCGCGACGATTGCAACGGATCCGGTGGATTACGCGCGCACGCTCGCGGGCACGCCGTACCTCTGGGGCGGGATGACCGCCTCCGGTATCGACTGCTCCGGGCTCGTGCACATGAGCTTCCGGGCGACGGGACGGCTCGTGCCGCGCGACGCCGACCAACAGGAGGACGCGGGGGCGTCAGTCGACGAGCCGCAACCCGGGGATCTGATCACCTACGGCGATCCCGGAAGGCGCGCCGACCACGTCGCCTTCTGGGTCGGCGAGGGCCGCATCCTGCACTCGACGCAGCGCGATGGAGTCGATGGAGTGGTTGAGGAATCGGAGCCGGTGGAATTGCGTCTCCGACGGCGTCGTGTAATTCGCCTCTAACAAGGAAGGTTCTTCCAACGTCTGCATATCGCAGTCTGGAACAATCTCCCGCGCGCTGGGCACACAGGTTGCGCCTGCCGCGAACGCGATACGACCGGGGAGGTACCCACTTGACTCGCAGAAGGAGATGGCTGGTCGCAACCGCCGCCTTCGCAGCCGCCGGGCTCGCGCTGGTTGCCGCCGGGTGCGGCAGCAGCAA
>DATCJJ010000068.1:0-15362 GCA_036562845.1 Gaiellaceae bacterium
GCGCCGGCGCGCGCTGGCAGATCGTCGGCTACGGGCTGCGCAATCCGTGGCGGTTCTCGTTCGACCGGCGGAACGGCAATCTCTGGATCGGCGACGTTGGGCAGAACGCGTGGGAGGAGATCGATTTCCGCCCGGCCGCGAAGGTCGGCGCGCTCGCGAACTACGGCTGGCCGAAGTTCGAAGGGCGGGCGACGTACGACGCGAGCCGGCCGTTCACGACGAAGGCACCGCTCGTCCGGCCGGTGCAGACGTACTCGCACGGCCAGGGCTGCTCCGTCACCGGCGGCTACGTCGTCGGGGGCCGGTACTACTACGGCGACTTCTGCTCCGGGACGATCTGGAGCTTCCGCGCCGGCAACGGGCGGCTGTCCGCGCCGGTGCAGGCCGGCCACATCGCAAACCTCTCGTCGTTCGGCCTCGACGGGAACGGCACGCTCTACGCCGTCTCGCTCGACGGCGGGCTGTACAAGCTCGGCTAGAGGGTCGGCGCGATAGAGCTCATGCCGCACGGCCGCGCTGTGCCGCGCGCATCGCGGCGTCCTTCGTCGCGCCGACGGTCGACTGTCCCCTAGCCCGTGCGCCGGCGGCGAACCTGCGGCCCCTGCTGGCCGAGCGCCGCGTAGGCGATCGCCTGCAGCGCCTCGTTGAGGTTCGCCACCTCGCGGCTCAGGCGGAGCATGTGCTCGTCCGCCTCGGCGCGGCGGTTCAGCTTCGCGAGCTCGTCGCCGATCCGGTCGAGCCGCTCGAGCAGCACGTCGAATCGCCGATCGGAGAGATCGTTCCGGTCCATGCAGGCGAATTCTAGAAACAGGGCCAGGCCCGGGCCAGGTTAGGGCCAGGCCCGGGCCAGGTTAGGGCCAGGCCCCGTTACGAAAGGGTCAAGAGTTCTTCGCGGGAATGCACCGTGATCGCGTCCGGCGGGGGCTCGCCGAGCTCGACGCGGCGGGCGACGCCGAGGTGCGCGAGCGCGAGCTCGGCGAGCTCGCGCGGCGCGTCGGTGACCACGACGATCCGGGTGCCGGCCGCATGCAGGCGGCGCAGGGCGGCGCCGACGTCCGGGCGGGGGCGGAAGTGCAGCGGCGCGCGGTCGGCCGCGAAGCGCTCGAGCAGCGGCCGCCAGTCCCCGAGCCGTTCGTCGAGGATGCGCGCCGCCGCGGCGCGATCTTCCGGCACGTCGTCGAGCTCCACGCGCGCGCGCCGCGCCGCATCCGCGAGCCAGTCGCGCCACAACGGCCGCGTGTCCGCGAGCACCCCGTCCAGGTCGAGCGCGAGCGACGCCACAGGCCGATGCTAGACTCGCGCCCTCAATCGATACCGGCGAGCGGTGAGGGAACTCCGGTGCAAGTCCGGGACGGTCCCGCCGCTGTAAGGGGAGACGCTCCTCTGCCACGACGCCACTGGGCCGCAAGGCCCGGGAAGGCGGTGGAGGAGGGAGCCCCGAGTCAGAAGACCTGCCGCCCGCCGCAGACGATCGAACCCCTCGCGGAAGGAGGATTCGTTGCTTCGTCGTTCCCTCATCGTCGCCGTCGTGGCGCTCGCCGCCGCCGGCGCCGCCTCGTCGCACCGCACTGCCGCTGCGTTCCCCGTGACGGTCCACGCCGCCAACGGCGACGTCACGATCACGAAGCGGCCGACCCGCGTCATCTCGCTCTCGCCGACCGCCACGGAGGATCTGTTCGCCCTCGGCGCGGGCAGGCAGGTGATCGCCGTCGACGAGGATTCCGACTATCCGAAGCAGGCGCCGCGCACGAAGCTCTCCGGCTTCACGCCGAACGCGGAGGCGGTCGCGGGTTACAACCCGGACCTCGTCGTCGTCTCGAACGACGGCGGCATCGTGGCGCAGCTGCAAAAGCTCGGCATCCCCGTTCTCCTCGAGCCGGCCGCCGACACGATCGCGCAGGCGTACGACCAGATTCGCCAGCTGGGCATCGCCACCGGTCAGCCCGGCGGCGCGACGAAGGTCGTGCGGGCGATGCAGCGGAAGCTGACGACGCTGATCCGCAGCGTCCCGAAGTCCCGCCGGCACCTCCGCGTCTTCCACGAGCTCAGCCCCGACTTCTACTCCGCGACGTCCGCGACGTTCATCGGGCGCGTCTACAAGCTGTTCGGCTTTTCCAACATCGCCGACGGCGCCGACAACACGAACACCGACTACCCGCAGCTCTCGGCGGAGTACGTCGTGTCCGCCGATCCGCAGATCGTCGTCCTCGCCGACTCCGTCTGCTGCGGAACCACCGCCGCCAACGTCGCCGCGCGGCCGGGCTGGTCGGAGCTCGCCGCCGTGAAGCAGCACCGCGTCGTCGCAGTCGACGACAGCATCGCCTCGCGCTGGGGCCCGCGGCTCGTGACCTTCGCCGCCGCGGTCGCGCGCGTCGCACGCGCCAGCGGATGATCGCGGTGCCGGCACAGGTACGGCCGCGCGGAGTCCCCAGGCCCTGGGGGCTCTGCGCGGCCGGCTTCCTCGTGCTCGCGCTCCTCGTCGGGCTCGGTGTCGGCGCGGTCGGGATCGGGCCCGGTGCGATCGTCCGGTCGGCGCTCTCACACCTGGGGATCGGCACCACGCCGCTCTCGTCGGTGCAGGAGGCGATCCTCTGGCAGCTGCGCGCACCCCGCGTCGTGCTCGCGGCGCTCGTCGGTGCGATGCTCGCCGTCGCAGGAGCTTCCTACCAGGGAGTCTTCCGCAACCCGCTCGCGGACCCGTACCTGCTCGGCGTCGCCGCCGGCGCCGGCCTCGGTGCGACGCTCGTGATCGCGTACGGCGGGGGCTCGCCGCAGCTGCTGCCGCCGGCCGCGTTCGGCGGAGCCGCGCTCTCCGTCGTCTTGACGTACTCGCTCGGCCGCTCCGCAGGCCGCGCGCGCGCCACCGGCGCGCTCGTCCTCGCCGGCGTGATGGTCGCGACGTTCGTCACGGCCATCCAGACGTTCATCCAGCAACAGCACACCGACACCGTCGTCAGCGTGTTCAACTGGCTGCTCGGCGGTTTCACGACCGCGAACTGGACCGATGTCGCCGTCGCGGCGCCCTACATCGGCGTCAGCTCGGTCGCGTTGCTGTTGCACCGCCGTGTGCTCGACGTGCTCAGCGTCGGCGACGACGAGGCGGCGAGCCTCGGCGTCGACGTCGGGCGCGTGCGAATCGTCATTGTCGTGGCGGCCACAGTCGGCACTGCCGCAGCAGTTGCCGTCAGCGGGCTCATTGCGTTCGTCGGGATCATCGTCCCGCACACCGTCCGCCTGCTCATCTCGACGAGCTATCGCGCCGTTCTCCCGCTCTCGCTCCTCGCCGGCGCGGGCTTCCTCGCGCTCACCGACGTCCTCGCGCGCACGGTTCTCTCGCCGCAGGAGCTGCCGATCGGCGTCATCACGGCGTTCTTCGGCGCGCCGTTCTTCGCGTTCGTCCTCGCGAGGAGCCGATGATCGAGCTCCGGAACGTCCGCGTGACGCTCGGCAAGACGCCGGTCCTCCACGGCATCTCCTTCTCCGTCGAGCGCGGCGAGTGGCTGGGCCTGCTCGGCCCGAACGGTGCGGGGAAGACGACGGCGCTGCGTGCCCTCGCCGGCCTCGTCGCGTACTCGGGTGCGGTCGCCGTCGACGGGCACGACGCGCGAGAGCTCGGCCGGCGCGAGCGCGCTCGGCGGATCGCGGTCGTACCGCAGCTGCCCGAGCGGCCGCCCGAGCTGACGGTCGCGGAGTACGTCCTGCTCGGCCGGACGCCGCATCTGGGCTACCTCGCCGCCGAGGGTGCCGACGACCGTGCGGCTGCAGCACGGGCGCTCAACCGGCTCGAGCTCGCACCGTTCGCGGAGCGGCCGCTCGGATCGCTGAGCGGCGGCGAGCTGCAGCGCGCCGTCCTCGCGCGCGCGCTCGCGCAGGAGGCACCGATCCTGCTCCTGGACGAGCCGACGAGCGCGCTCGACCTCGGCCGCCAGCAGCAGGCGCTCGAGCTCGTCCGTTCGCTCCGCGAAGAGGGCCTGACGATCGTCTCGGCGATGCACGACCTGACGCTCGCAGGCCAGTACGCCGACCGGCTCGTGCTGCTCGACCGCGGCGAGGTCGTCGACGAAGGGGCGGCCGAGCAGGTCCTCTCGGCGGCGAACATCGCGCGCTTCTACGGCGCTTCGGTGCGCATCGTTCGCGACGACGACGGCGTGTTCGTCCTGCCGTATCGCGGATGACGCTCGTCGTCTACGTCGGCGGTGCGCGCAGCGGCAAGTCGCGGCTCGCCGTCGAGCGCGCGACGGCAGAGGGAGCGCCCGTCGTGTTCGTCGCCACCGGCGAGGCGGGCGACGAGGAGATGGCGGAGCGCATCGCACGGCATCGTGCGGAGCGGCCTGCCGAGTGGCAGACCGTGGAGGAGCCGCTTGCGCTGGAACGTGCGCTGCGCGAAGCGCCGACGGACGCGACGGTGCTCGTCGACTGCCTGTCGCTCTGGGTCGCAAACGGCGGCGGCGACGACGGCGCGGCCGCCACGGCGGCGGCGCGGAACGCGCTGACGATCGCCGTCACGAACGAGGTCGGGCTCGGGATCGTCCCGGCGAATGCGCTCGCGCGCGACTACCGCGATACGCTCGGCCGCGTCAACGCCGCCTGGGTCGCCGCTGCCGACGAGGCGTACTTCGTCGTGGCCGGCAAGACGCTCCGGCTCGCATGAACCTCTACGACGCCAAGACGAAGCCGCGCGGTAGCCTCGGCCGGCTCGAGGAGATCGGGATGCGGATTGTCGAGATCCGCGGCCGCGTCCCCGCGCGCCTGCGGGCGGTCGTCGTCGTTGCGGCAGGCGACCACGGCGTCGTCGAGGAAGGCGTCTCGGCGTATCCGCAGGAGGTGACGGCGCAGATGGTCGCGAACTTTCGAGCCGGCGGCGCCGCCGTCAACGTGCTCGCGCGCGCCGCGAACGCCGAGGTCGTGATCGCCGACCGCGGCGTCGGCGCGCCGACGCGCAACATGACGGAGGGCCCGGCGATGGCTCCGGCCGAGCTCGAGCGCGAGCTCGCCGCGGGCGAGAGGCTCGTCGACGAGCTGGGCGAGGTCGACGTCGTCGCGCTCGGCGAGATGGGCATCGGCAACTCGACGGCCGCCGCCGCGCTGACGGCCGCCGTGCTCGGAGCCGAGCCGGAGCGCGTGTGCGGGCGCGGCACTGGCGTCGACGACGACGGGCTGGCGCGCAAGGTCGACGCCGTCCGGCGTGCGCTCGCCGCGAACCCCGGCGCGGATCCGCTGCAGGCGTTCGGCGGCTACGAGCTCGCATTTCTCGGCGGCGTCGCGCGACGCTGCGCCGAACGCCGCATCGTCGTGCTGCTCGACGGCTACATCGCGAGCGCGGCGGTGCTCGCCGCGGGCGTTCGCGACGGGCTGATCGCGGCGCATCGCAGTGCCGAGCCAGGGCATGCGCTCGTGCTGGACGCGCTCGGGCTCGAGCCGCTGCTCGATCTCGGTTTGCGGCTCGGCGAGGGCTCCGGCGCCGCGCTCGCTCTGCCGCTCCTCCACGCGTCGATCGCGATCCTCAACGAGATGGCCACCTTCGGCGAGGCCGGTGTGACCGATGCCGGGCGTTAGGGCGGCGGCTGCGGCGGTGGCGTTCCTGACGCGCGTGCCGGTCGGCCGCGTCGTCGAGCTCGACGCGGCGGACGTCGCGCGCGGCACCGCGCTCTTTCCGCTCGTCGGGGCGGGCATCGGCGCCGTCGTCGGCGCGCTCGCCGACGCGCTCGCGGCGCCGCTCTCCCCACCGCTCGCAGCGGTCCTCGCCGTCGGCGTCGGCGCCGCGCTGACCGGCGCGTTGCATCTCGACGGGCTCGCCGACGCCGCCGACGCACTCGGCGCACCGACGCGCGAGCGGGCGCTCGAGGTCATGCGCGACCACCGGATCGGCGTGTACGGCGCGCTCGGGCTGCTCTTCGATGTCGGGTTGAGGGTCACCGCAGTTGCGGTGCTCGCCGCGCACGGCGATGCCCTGCGGTACTGCGCCTGCGCCGCCTGCGTCGCACGCATCGTGCCGGTCGTCCTCGGCGTCGCGCTGCCGTATGCGCGCACCTCCGGCAAGGCCGGGTTCGCCGCCGCCGCCGGGCCGCTGGGGACGGCGATCGCGGTCGCGACGGCGCTGGCTGCGGCGGTCCTCCTGCGCGCCTGGCCGCTCGGGCTCGTCCCCGTCGCCGCGGTCGCGCTGCTGGCGCCGGTCCTCCTGCGCTGGCTCGGCGGCGTCACGGGCGACGTGCTCGGCGCCTCGGCTGAGGTGACGGAGGCGGCGGCGCTCGTGCTCGCCGTCGCGCTCACGTGAGCCGGCTCGTCCTCGTCCGCCACGCCGAGCCCGTCGCCGACTCCCGCGGCCGCTGCTACGGACGACTCGACGTCGAGCTCTCGGAGCAGGGCCGCCGGCAGGCGGACGCGCTCGCCGTCACGCTGCGAGACGAGCCGATCGACCTCGTCGTCTCGAGCCCACGGGTGCGTGCCGTCCAGACCGCGGCGGCGCTGGGACGGACGTTCGAGGTCGACGACCGGCTCTCAGAGCTCGACTTCGGCGACTTCGAGGGCCGCACCTACGAGCAGCTCGAGCGCGACGAGCCGGAGCTCTTTCGTCGCTGGATGTCGTCCCCGACCACCGTTCGGTTTCCGAACGGCGAGAGCTACGCCGACCTTCGCCGCCGTGCGACGGCCGCGCTCGCCGACGCTCGTTCGCGGGCCGAGAGCGCGGTGGTCGTGACACACGGCGGCGTGATCCGTGCCGGTCTCGCGGCGTGGCTCGAGCTGCCGGACCACGCGATCTTCCGGCTCGACCAGCGGTACTGCGGCGTCACCGTCGTCGAGTGGATCGGCGACGAGCCTGTCGTCCGCGTGCTCAACGGCTAGCCGCTAGCGTCCCGATGTGAAGCCGCAGGCGGTTGCCCGGGCGGAGGCGCTGCTCGACACCGAGGCCGAGGCCTGGGCACGTGTCGTGCGGAAGGGCTACTCGCTCAACGAGCACTGGACGGCGACCTTCGCCGACGGCACGAGTGCCTTCCTCAAGCTCGCCCGGATCGACCCGAGCCCGCAGTGGCTGCGTGACGAGGCGGCGATCCTCGCCTCCGTGCAGGGGCCGTCGGTGCCGCGGTTCATCGCGTTCGACGACGGGCGCGACCCGCTGCTCGTTCTCGAGGATCTGATGCCCGCCCGGTGGCCGCCGCCGTGGCGCGAGGGCGACGTCGAAGCGGTGCTCAGCGCCCTGGCCGAGGTCGGGAAGGCCCGCGCCGAGGTGCCGCGGCTCGAGCACGACGACTGGAACGGGTGGCGCGCGATCGAGGACGATCCCGAGCCGTTCCTCTCGACCGAGCTGCGCGACGCGGCCTGGCTCGAGCGGATGCTGCCGACGCTCGTCGCGGCCGCCGACGCGGTCTCGCTCGCGGGCGACGCGTTGTTGCACTGCGACGTTCGCAGCGACAACCTCTGCCTCAAGGACGGACACGTCGTGCTCGTCGACTGGAATCACGCGCGCATCGGCAACCCGCGCTTCGACATCGCCTTCTGGCTGCCGAGCCTCGTCCTCGAGCGCGGGCCGAGGCCCGAACGGTTCCGTGTCGACGAGTTCGCGCCGGTCGTCGCCGGCTTCTTCGCCGCACGCGCCGGCCTGCCGCGCCCGGCGGGCGCGCCGCAGGTGCGCGAGTTCCAGCGTGCTCAGGCCGCGGTCGCGCTCGACTGGGCCGAGGCGGTACTCTGAGCGACGTAGTGACCGACTGACGAGCCACATAGCTCCGCCCGTCCCGTTTCTCGTCAGGAGGTCCTGCTGTTGCTCGCCGCCACCGGCGTCTCGAAGTTCCACGGTGCCAACGTCGTCCTCGCCGACGTCGATCTCGTCGTATCGCCGCTCGCGCGCATCGGCGTCGTCGGGCCGAACGGCGTCGGGAAGTCGACATTGCTGCGTGTGCTGGCCGGCGTCGAGCCGCCTGACGGCGGGGCGGTCAGTGCGACCGGCGCGGTCGGCTACGTGCCCCAGGAGCGTGACGCGCGCGCCGGAGAGACCGTGCGCGCGTATCTCGCGCGGCGCACCGGCGTCGGCGCGGCGGAGACGCGGATGGATGCGCTTGCCGCGCGGCTCTCGGCGGAGCCCGAGCTGGCGGCCGACTATGCCGCGGCGCTCGACGCGTTCCTGGCGCGCGGCGGCGAGGACTTCGAGGCGCGTGCCGAAGCCGTGCTGCCGGAGCTGCCGCTCGACCGCGAGGTCGCGTCGCTCTCGGGCGGCGAGGCGGCGCGCGCCGCACTCGCGTCGATCCTCCTCTCGCGCTTCGACGTCATCCTCCTCGACGAGCCGACGAACGACCTCGACTTCGCGGGCCTGGCGCTTCTCGAGGGATTCCTCGCGGAGTTCGCCGGCGGCGTCGTGGTGATCTCGCACGACCGTGCGTTCCTCGACCGCGTCGTCACGCGCATCGTCGAGCTCGACGAATGGACCCACGGCGCGACGGAGTACGCCGGCGGCTGGAGCGAGTACGAGGCCGAGCGCCGCCGCCGCCGCGACCGGCACTACCGGCGGTACCAGTCGTACGAGTCCGAGAAGGAGCGGATCGAGGTCCAGGCCCGGCAGATGCGCCGGTGGGAGGAGCGCGGATACGGCCAGGGCCGCAAGAAGAAGAAGACAAAGGATGTCCGCAAGGCATACGAGAAGAAGCTCGCGACGCTGGATCGCGTCGAGAAGCCGTACGAGCCGTGGCAGCTGCGGCTCGGCCTCGCCGCGGCGTCCCGCAGCGGCGACGTCGTCGCGCGGCTCACGGACGCCGTCGTCGAGCGCGGTGGGTTCCGGCTTGGGCCGTCGACGCTGGAGATCTCCTGGGGTGAGCGGATCGCGATCGTCGGCCCGAACGGCAGCGGCAAGTCGACGCTGCTCGCTGCGCTTCTCGGGCGCGTTCCGCTCGCTTCGGGCACGCGCCTCATCGGCACCGGTGTCGTCCTCGGCGAGCTCGAGCAGCGGCGCGGCCAGTTCGCCACGCGCGCGCCGTTGCTCGACGCATTCGTCACGGCGAGCGGGCTCTTCACCGAGGACGCGCGGACGCTGCTCGCGAAGTTCGGCCTCGGCGCCGACGACGTTCTGCGTGCCGGCGCGTCGCTGTCGCCGGGCGAGCGGACGCGCGCAGGGGTCGCGCTGATCTCCGCCCGAGGCGTCAACTGCCTCCTGCTCGACGAGCCGACGAACCACCTCGACGTCGAGGCGATCGAGGAGCTCGAGCGTGCGCTGGCGGGCTACGAGGGCACGCTGCTGCTCGTGACGCACGACCGCGTGTTCCTCGACCGGTTCGGCGCCACCCGTACCATCGAGATGTGACCAGCGCGACAGCGGCGATCGTCACGATCGGCAACGAGCTCGTGTCGGGCGACGTGCCGAACACGAACGGCTCGTGGCTCGCGAAGCGCCTCGCGCCGCTCGGCGTGCGAACGCGCGTGCTGGTCGCGATCCCCGACGAGATCGACGTCATCGCCGAGGCGATTCTCGGCGAGGCGGCGCGGCACGACTTCGTGCTCGTGACCGGGGGGCTCGGCGGCACTCCCGACGACATCACGCGCGAGGCGCTCGCGCACGCGTTCGGCGTCACGCAGGTCGAGGTCGCAGAGCTCGCCGTCGAGCTGCGCGGCCGCTTCCGCGGCGACCCCGAGTACGCCGCGCGTTGGGCGTCGCTCCCGGAGGGAAGCCGGCCGCTCGCGAACCCGCTCGGCGGCGCGCCGGGGTTCGCGATCGAGAACGTCTACGTCTTTCCCGGGCTGCCGAGCGAGATGGAGGCGATGTTCCTCGCGATCGAGGAGGAGTTCCGGCGCGGGAGCCCGATCGCCGCGTGGCGGCGCGTCTACCGGACGCGTGAGAGCGTCATCGCGACGGCGCTCGCCGAGGCCGGCGAGCGCTGGCCCGGCGTGCTCGTGGGCTCGTACCCGATGTTCGACGACGGCGGGCCGACGGTCGAGGTGGTCGTGAAGTCGAGCGACGCGGAGGAGCTCGCGGCCGCCTCCGCCTGGCTCGAGTCAGCGATCGAAGAGCGCGGCGGACGGTAGATAGAACGCGGCGATCGCAAACGTCAGCACGACGCTTGCGAGCGGGCTTGCGAACGCGACGAGCAGCGCGGTCCCGTAGATCGGTATTCCCGGCCCATAGGCGAGGTCGACGCTCCGCAGCGCCGACTCGGGAACCTCGTCTGCAATCAGTCGCCGGCTGCGGCGCGCGTACTGCCACCACAGCAGGTGCATTGCCGCCATCACGACAAACGTCGCCGCGTAGGCGAGCACCGCCGACCGCTCGCCGGGCTTCTGCAGATAGTCACCGACGAGCTTCGTCGGGAAGGGAAGGAACGAGATCGTCATCAACAGGATGACGTTGATGAAGAGGAAGGTCCGGTCGACTCGGCCCATGAGCGACACGGTGTGGTGATGGTTGATCCAGATGATCCCGATCGTGAGGAAGCTCGTCACGTACGCGAGGTAGGACGGCCACAGGTGCACGAGCTGCGCGCCGACGTCGTGGCGCGACGTGTCGACCCCGATCTCGAGGATCAGCAGCGTCGCCGCGATCGCGAAGATGCCGTCGCTGAACGCTTCCAGCCGGGAAGTTCCCTCCACGACGTAGATTTGACCGCATGCGGTGGACGGCAGCGGTCATCCTGCGCCCGGTGACGTTCGTGCTCGCGATCGTCGCGGCCGTTCTCACGGGCAACCGGAGCGACTCGTTCTGGTACGGGCTGCTCGCCTTCTTCGTCGCGATGGGGGCGGGGAGGGTGATCGGGGCGCTCGTCCGCGGGCGCACCGACGGCGCGCTCTACAAGGCCGTCTGGCCGGCCGCGGCGACCGGCTTTGCCTTCCTCTTCGCTGCGCTCGGCCTGCCTCCGGTGGCGAACTTCTTCGTCTCGGTGATCGCAGCGTCGCTCACGAAGAGTGCCGTGCCGTCGCCGACTCGGGTCTGGCAGGTGCGCCGCATCGACCTCGACGAGTTGCTGCCGTAGTCATTACCTGACTAAGATCAGAGAATGATCGAGCAGGTTCGGAGCTTCAACCGGCTCGTGACGCAGTCCGTCGGCGCGCTCCAGGATCACTACCTGTCGCGGAGCCTGCCGCTCGGCGAGGCGCGGGTGCTGTGGGAGATCGGGCCGGACGGCTGCGACGTCCGCACGCTTCGCACGCGGCTCGACCTCGACTCCGGCTATCTCAGCCGGCTGCTCCGGTCGCTCGAGGCCGCGGGCCTCGTGCGCGTGCGTCCGAGCGCCGACGACCGCCGCGTCCGCACGGCGTCGCTCACCGCCGCGGGCCGGCGCGAGCGCGGCCTCCTCGACCGGCGCAGCGACGACCTCGCGCACTCGCTGCTCGCACCGCTGAGCGAGTCGCAGCGCGAGCGCCTGGTCACCGCGATGGGCGAGGTCGAGCGCCTGCTCACCGCCGGTCTCGTCCGGATCGACGTCGTCGACCCGGAGAGCCCGGCGGCCGCCTACTGCCTCGGCGAGTACTACGCCGAGATCGGGCGCCGTTTCGAGGGCGGCTTCGACCACACGATCAGCCTCGCCGCCACGCCCGAGCAGCTTCGCCTGCCCGCGGGCCTCTTCGTCGTCGCGTTCCTGCACGGAGAGCCGATCGGCAGCGGCGCCCTGAAGTTCCACGGCCGGAGGCCGGCCGAGCTGAAGCGGATGTGGGTCGCGCCGCAGGCCCGCGGCCTCGGCCTCGGCCGGCGGCTGCTCGCCGAGCTCGAGCGGCTGGCGGTCGAAAACGGCGTGCGCACGCTCCGGCTGGAGACGAACAAGAGCCTCGTCGAGGCGATCGCCCTCTACCGCTCGTCAGGCTGGCGCGAGGTCGACGCGTTCAACGACGAGCGCTACGCGCACCACTGGTTCGAGAAGCGGCTGCGCCCGTAGCGGGTCCGGGTCTTCCCGGATGTCGCAGCACCCCGGCGGAGCGCACACTGGAGACATGAACACCTATCCCATCACGCTCGAAGGCTCGCTCGACGAGCCCCTCTCGCGGTGGCGCTGGCTCGTCAAATGGCTGCTCGCGCTGCCGCACTGGTTCTGCCTGGTCTTCCTCTGGGCCGGCTTCGTCCTGTCGGCGTTCGCCGCCTTCTGGGTGCTGCTCTTCACCGGCCGTTACCCGCGTCGGCTGTTCGACTACAACGTCGGCGTTCTCCGCTGGACGTGGCGCGTCTCCTTCTACGCAACCGACGCGATCGGCACCGACCGCTACCCGCCGTTCACGCTTGCCGACGTGCCGGACTACCCGGCGCGGCTCGAGATCGCGTACCCGGAGCGGCAGCGCCGCGGTCTCCCGCTGATCGGCTGGTGGCTGCTCGGCCTCCCGCAGTACGCGATTGCGTCGATCATCTCCGGCGGCTTCGGCTGGCACGTCAGCTTCATCACGGTGCTCGTGCTCGTCGCCGGCGTTCTCCTGCTCGTCGGCCGCGGCTACCCGCGCGACATCTTCGAGCTCGTCATCGGGCTCAACAGGTGGGTTCTGCGCGTCACGGCGTACGCGGCGTTCCTCACGCCCGAGTACCCGCCGTTCAGGCTCGACGTCAGTCCGACAGTTCCGCGAGCAGCCTGATCGGCTCGAGGTCGGTGTGGAGGAGATGCTGGAGCATCACTCGATGGCAGCCCGCCTGCTCGTACTCGCGCAGGCGGGCGCGCGCCTCGTCGCGTGAGCCGATGATCGCGCGCTGCGAGTAGCGCTCGAGCCACGTGTCGAAGTCGAGCTCGCGCGGGACCCGGCCGTAGAGCGTCCGCGCGCGGTCGAGGGCTTCGTCGCGCGTCTCGCCGACGATGTAGCCCGTCATCGTCGAGACGGGCAGTCGATCGCCGATCGTCGCCTTGATGCGGGTGAACTCCTCGGGCGAGACGAACGGCGTGTTGTACTCGTCGGCGAAGCGGAGTGCCGGTTCGACGGTGCCGCGCTTGCCGCTGCCGCCGACGATCAGCGGCGGATGCGGCTGCTGCAGCGGCCTCGGCTGCGCGGGCGCGTCGTCGAGCGTGTAGTGCGCGCCGCGGAACGTGACGCGCTCCTCCGTCCAGAGCCGGTGCACGATCTCCAGCTGCTCGGCGAACATCGCGACGCGCGTCGGCGTGTCCGGGAACGGGAAGCCGTACGCGCGGTGCTCGCGCTCCATCCCGCCGGCGCCGAGGCCGAGCTCGATCCGTCCGTCCGAGATGTGATCGGCGGTTGCAGCGGCGTTCGCGAGCAGGCCCGGCAGCCGGAAGGTCGCCGGCGAGACGAGCGTGCCGAACCGGAGCGTCTTCGTCCGCGCTGCGAGGCCGGCGATCGTCGTCCACGCGTCGTGCGCGACATTCGTCGCCTCCGCCGACTGCGAGATGTAGTGGTCGGAGCGGAAGAGCGTGCCGACGCCGTGCCGCTCGCAGGCGTCGGCCAGCGCGCACCAGTGCTCCCACGTGACGCCCTCCTGGCCCTCGATCATCAGCGCGAGCTTCACGCCAGCAGCCTACGGAGGAGCTCGAGATCGCGGTCGTGCTTCGCCGGGTCGACCGGGTCGTAGCCGCTCCGGCAATACACCTGCGCCTCCGCCGTCAGGCAGCGCACGGTGCGGCCGCCGATCACGCCGCGCCCGTCGAAGCCGTCGACGGGGTAGTGCCAGACGCCGCCGTCGCGCATCGCGTAGGCGCCGTCGTCGGCCACCGGGTGGACGTCGACCTGCCGTCCGTCCGCGTCGACGCTCTCGAAGCTCATCGGCGGCTCGCCGCCGGCGCGCTCGTAGCCGAGCGCCGCGAGCTCGCGCTCGAGCGCAGGGATCTCCTCGCGCCGTGCGACGAGATCGAGGTCGTCGTGCGGCCGCGTCTGGCGTCCGACGACGGCGTCGATCGCCCAGCCGCCGTCGACCCAGACGGTCAGGCCGGCCGCCTCGAGCCGGTCGAGGATCGCCACTGCGTCCTCGGCGGACATCTCCCTCTGCGGGTCTCTTCCACGGCCGGCGCGCATTCGCCGGAACCGTAGATACGGTGGGCCGGTGGCCGCGACGACGCCCGAGACATACCTCCAGGACCTGAATCCTGCGCAGCGGGAGGCAGTCCTCACGACGGAAGGCCCCGTCCTCGTCATCGCCGGCGCCGGCTCGGGGAAGACGCGCGTGCTCACGCGGCGCATCGCGCATCTCCTGCACGCCGTCGGTGTCAAGCCGCCCGAGATCCTCGCGATCACGTTCACGAACAAGGCGGCCGGGGAGATGCGCGAGCGGCTCGTCGATCTCGTCGGCCCCCCGGCTCGCGCCGCGTGGGTGATGACGTTCCACGCCGCGTGCGGGCGGATTCTCCGCCGCGAGGCGCCGCGGCTCGGCTACCGCACCAACTTCACGATCTACGACTCGGCCGACCAGGTGCGGCTCGTCAAGCAGTGCCTCGAGGAGCTCGACCGTGACCCGAAGCGCTTCACGCCGCGCGGCATCCATTCGCAGATCTCGAACGCGAAGAACCAGCTGATCGGGCCGGAGGAGTACAAGAGCCGCGTCGCGAGCTTCTACGACCAGACGGTCGCGGACGTCTACGACCTCTACCAGCGCCGGATGTTCGGCTCGAACGCTGTCGACTTCGACGACATGCTCTACCTCACCGTCGACGTGCTCGAGCGCTTCCCCGAGGCGCGCGAGAAGTGGCAGAAGGCGTTCCGCTACGTCCTCGTCGACGAGTACCAGGACACGAACCACGCGCAGTACCGCCTGCTGCAGCTCCTCGCCGAGCCGGATCTGAACGTGTTCGCGGTCGGCGACCCGGACCAGTCGATCTACGCGTTCAGGGGCGCCGACATCCGCAACGTCCTCGAGTTCGAGCGCGACTTCCCCGGCGCGAAGACAATCGCCCTGGAGCAGAACTACCGCTCGACGAACAACATCCTCGAGGCGGCGAACGGCGTGATTGCGCACAACCGCGAGCGCAAGCCGAAGAACCTCTGGTCCGACCTCGGCGAGGGCGATCCGGTGCGCGCCGTCGAGGTCGAGGACGAGCACGCGGAGGCGCGCTACGTCGCTGCAGAGATCGCGATGCTCGTCGAGCAGGGCTACAACGGCAGCGAAATCGCGGTCTTCTACCGGACGAACGCGCAGTCGCGCGTGCTCGAGGACGTGCTCGTCCGGCAGGGCGTCGCCTACCAAGTGATCGGCGGGCCCCGCTTCTACGAGCGGGCGGAGATCAAGGATCTCGTCGCGTACCTCCAGGTGATCGACAACCCCTACGACGCCGTGTCGCTGCTGCGCGTCGCCAACCGGCCGCGGCGGGGGATCGGCGACTCGACGCTGGCGAAGCTGATGTCGTTCGCCGACGACGCCGGGATGTCGCTCTGGGAGGCGATGGACCGGTGCGAGGCGGCCGGCGTCGGCACGGCGCCCGCGAAGGCGGTCGCGAGCTTCCGCACGCTCGTGCTGTCGTTGATGAGCAGCG
>DATCJJ010000183.1:0-7195 GCA_036562845.1 Gaiellaceae bacterium
AACCACGACGGCGTCCTCAACTGGACGCTCGGCAAGCTCTTCGGTGCCCATCTCGCCATCGCCTACTCGAACTGGGCAGTCTGGCTGATCTTCACGTACGTCTGGCTGCCGTTCATGATCCTGCCCGTCTACGGCGCGCTCGAGCGGGTGCCGCACTCGTACATCGAGGCATCGCGCGACCTCGGCGCGCGCGGGTGGACGACGTTCCGGCGCGTCGTGCTGCCGCTCGCGCTCCCTGGGGTGATCGCCGGCTCGATCTTCACGTTCTCCTTGACGCTGGGCGACTACGTGACGCCGCTGCTCGCGGGCGGCGCGTCGTCGCAGTTCATCGGCAACGTCGTCTACGAGTCGGTCGGCATCTCGAACAACGTGCCGTTCGCGGCCGCATTCGCGGCGGTGCCTCTCTGCGTCATGGCCGTCTATCTCGTGATCGCGCGCCGGCTCGGCGCGTTCGAGGCGATGTAGGTGGAGACGCGTTCGACGCGCATCGCGCTCGGCGTCTGGACGGCTCTCGTCGTCTTGTTCTTGTGGTTCCCGCTCGCGCTGATCATGGTCTACGCGTTCAACAGGTCGAACGTGCAGTCGTGGCCGATCCCCGGGTTCACGACGCACTGGTTCTCGGTCGCGTGGCATTCGCAGGACGTTCGCGACGCCGTCTGGCTGTCGGTCCGGGTCGCGCTCGTGGCGACCGGGGTCGCGCTCGTTCTCGGCTCGATGGCGGCGTTCGGCGTCGCCCGCTTCACGTTCTTCGGCCGCGACTTCGTCTCGTTTCTCCTGGTGCTGCCGATCGCGCTGCCCGGCATCGTCACCGGCATGGCCCTGAACGCGTTCTTCATCGCCGGCCACATCTCGGTCTCGATGTGGACGATCGTGATCGGGCACGCAACCTTTTGTGTCGTCATCGTCTACAACAATGCGCTGGCGCGCCTGCGGCGGTCGTCGCCGTCGCTGATCGAAGCGTCCCGCGACCTCGGCGCCGACGGACTGCAGACGTTTCGCTTCGTCGTCTGGCCGATTCTCTCGACCGCGCTGGTCGCCGGCGGCCTGCTCGCGTTCGCGTTGTCCTTCGACGAGGTGGTCGTCACATATTTCACGGCAGGGGCGCAGAACACGCTGCCGCTCTTGATCCTCGGTTTCATCCGGCAGGGCCAACAGCTGCCCGTCGTGAACGCGATCGCGTTCGCGATGATCGTCGTCACCGTCATCCCCGTCGGACTGGCACAGCGGCTGATGCGCGACACGGGCGTGCTTCGTGTGGGAGCAAAGGAGGCATGAGATGAGCGCGACGGCGACGTCGTACAAGGTGCTGATCGGCGGCGAGCTCGTCGAGAGCGCAACGGAGGAGACGATGGACGTGATCGCGCCGGCGACGGGCGAGGTGATCGCGACCGTCCCGTCGTGCTCGGCCGAGGACGTCGACCGGGCTGTGGCCGTCGCGAAGGCGGCGTGGCCGGAGTGGTCGGAGCGGACGCCGAAGGACCGGTCGGAGCTCCTCCACCGGATGGCCGACGTCCTGGACGAGCACGCGGAGGAGCTCGCCCAGCTCGAGTCGGTGAACGTCGGCAAGCCGCTGATGGCGTCGCGCGACGAGATGCCGTTCTCCGCCGACAACATCCGCTTCTTCGCAGGCGCCGCGCGCGTGCTGGAGGGCAAGTCGGCCGGCGAGTACATCGAGGGGTACACGTCGCTGATCCGGCGCGAGCCGCTCGGCATCGTGGCCGGGATCTGCCCGTGGAACTACCCGCTGATGATGGCCGTCTGGAAGTTCGGGCCTGCCCTTGCGGCGGGGAACGTCCAGATCCTCAAGCCGTCGGAGCAGACGCCGCTGACGCTCCTCCGCTACGTGCAGCTCTTGGTCGAGAAGGACGTGCTGCCCCCGGGCGTGCTGCAGGTCGTGACGGGCGACGGCGTGCCGGTCGGCCAGCGGCTCGTCGAGCATCCCGACGTGCGACTCGTGTCCCTGACCGGGGACGTGTCGACCGGCAAGACGATCGCGCGCGTCGCGTCCGAGACGTTGAAGCGCGTCCACCTGGAGCTCGGCGGCAAGGCGCCGATGGTCGTCTTCGACGATGCCGACCCGGAGGCGGTTGCGGCGGGCATCCGCCTCGCCGGCTACTGGAACTCCGGGCAGGACTGCACCGCGGGCTCGCGCGTGATCGCCGGGCCGAAGATCTACGAGCGGCTGATGGAGGCGCTCGTGCCGCAGGTCGAGTCGCTGAAGGTCGGCGATCCGATGGAGTCGGACGAGATCGAGATGGGCTCGGTGATCTCTGCGGCCCAGCAGGAGCGGATCCTCGGGTTCCTCGAGCGGGCGTCGTCGGCGACCGTCGTGACGGGCGGCGGCACGGGGAGCGGCTCGGGCGGCTACTTCGTCCAGCCGACGGTCGTCACGGACGTGAAGCAGACGGACGAGATCGTCCAGGACGAGGTGTTCGGCCCGGTCGTCACGGTGCAGCGGTTCGGCGACGACGCGGAGGCGATCGCGTGGGCGAACGACGTCCGCTACGGGCTGGCGGCGTCCGTGTGGACGCGCGACGTCGGCCGCGCGATGGACGCCGTTCGCACGCTCCAGTTCGGAACGGTGTGGGTGAACGACCACCTGCTCCCGATCACGAGCGAGATGCCGCACGGCGGCTACAAGCAGAGCGGCTACGGCAAGGACATGTCGACCTACTCGCTCGAGGAGTACACGCAGGTCAAGCACGCCGCGTTCAAGCTCGGGTAGCCATGTCCGGCAACGGACCGGTAGCACTCGCCGGACCACGCTTGGACATGGCTAATGCATGCTGTGCATCGCCGCGTGCCCGCGGCCGTGCCGGATCTGCAGCCAGTTGACCGGCAATGCGACCACGAAGGCGATTGCGAGGCTCACGGCGAGGCTCCACCAGAAGAGCCCGTCGCCGAGGCCGGCGGCGATCGCTCCCGGGACGAGGAGGATGAACGCGTTGTCGACGAGCTCCATCGTCGCGATGGAGACGCTCTCGGACGCAACCGTGATGCGGATGCTGCGGACGACCCGGTACGTCAGCAGGTAGCCGAAGAAGAACGCCAGCGCAACGGACGCCGCGACCGAGCCTGCGTTGCCCCAGTCGAGAGCGGTCGCCAAGACCATGCCGAGCACTTCGCCGATCGAGCAGCCGAGCAGACAGTGGAGCGTCGCCTGAAGGGCGAGCTTCACTTCGTGCGCGCGAACCGATGCACTGCCGCGAGCAGCTCCTCGACTCTCTCCTGCGACGGCTCGCCGGCGACGCAGTGCCGAACGTGCTCGTCGAGGATCTTGAATGCGAGCGACTCGAGCGCGGTGTTGACGGCGCTGATCTGCGTGAGGATGTCGATGCAGTAGCGGTCGTCCTCGACCATCTTCTCGATCCCGCGCACCTGCCCTTCGATTCGGTGCAGCCGCTTGATCACGGCGTCCTTGTCCTTCGAATAGCCATGGACCTGCGCGCTCACGTACGTACCCCCTTGAAACGCCGCAGCCGCAGCGAGTTGAAGACGACGAACAGCGAGGACGCCGCCATCGCGGCGGCCGCGATCATCGGATTCAGCAATCCGGCGACGGCGAGCGGAATCGCGGCAACGTTGTATGCAAACGCCCAGAAGAGGTTGCCCTTGATGGTCGCGAACGTCCGCCGCGCCAGTCGGATTGCATCCGCGGCTGCACGCAGGTCGCCGGAGACAAGCGTCACGTCGGACGCCTCGATCGCGACGTCGGTCCCGGTCCCGATCGCAACGCCGACATCGGCCTGCGCGAGTGCCGGTGAGTCGTTGATGCCGTCGCCGACCATCGCGACGTTGTGCCCTTCGCCCTGCAGCCGCTGGACCTCCCGCACCTTGTCCGCCGGATAGACCTCGGCCAGCACCCGGTCGATTCCGATCTCGGATGCGACCCTCTCCGCAGTCGCGCGCGCATCGCCGGTCAGCAGCACCGGCGTCAGGCCGAGAGCCTTCAGCTCGGCCACCGCAGCCGCACTCGTCGGCTTCACTGTGTCCTCGACCGTCAGCGCGCCGACTCGAGCGCCGTCGACGAGGACGCCTGCGCGCGACACCTCCACGCGCTTGCCCTCGACGGTGCCGACGGCACCCGAGCCCGGAATCGCTCGAAAATCGCTAACCGGCGGCAGCTCGCCGAAGCGGTCGCGCGCCGCTGCGGCGACGGCCTGCGCAATGGGGTGCTCGCTCGCGCTCTCGACGGCACCGGCAAGGCGGAGCGCGTCCGGCGGAAGGCCGTTCTCGACAAAGCGCATCCGGCCCTCGGTGACCGTGCCGGTCTTGTCGAGGACGATCGTGTCGAGCTGCGGGACGCGCTCGAGGATCTCCGGCCCTTTGATGAGGACGCCGAGCTGCGCTCCGCGGCCCGTCCCGACCATGAGCGCGACGGGCGTCGCGAGCCCGAGGGCGCATGGGCAGGCGATGATCAGGACCGCCACCGCAGCGGTGAACGCGCTCGTGGCCGACGCGCCCGCTGTGATCCACCCGGCGGCTGTCGCCGCCGCGACGCCGATGACCGCCGGGACGAACACGGCGGAGACGCGGTCGGCGAGCCGCTGCACCGGCGCCTTCCCCGACTGCGCGTTCTCGACGAGGCGCGCGATCTGCGCGAGCGCTGTATCCGCGCCGACGCGCGTGGCGCGCACACGCAGCCGCCCGTACGTATTGATCGTGGCGCCGGCGACGTCGGAGCCCACGCCGACCTCGACCGGCACCGACTCGCCGGTCAGCAGCGACTGGTCGACAGCGGACTCGCCGTCGACGACGACGCCGTCGGTCGCGATCTTCTCGCCCGGCTTCACCTCGAAGACGTCCCCGACCTTCAGTTCCCAGCCGGCATCCGAGGCGAGCTCGAGCAGCGTTCGAATTGCCTGCGACGACCGCGCCTTCGCACGCGCCTCGAGGTAGCGGCCGAGCAGGATCAGCGTCGTGACGACGACGCCGGTCTCGAAGTAGACGTCGGCGTCGAGCCCCGCGAGCAGCACGAGCGCGGACCATCCCCACGCCGCGAGCGTCCCAAGCGAGATCAGTGTGTCCATCGTCGCAGCGCGGTGGCGAGCGTTGGCGAGCGCGGCGCGATGGAACTGCGCGCCGCACCAGAAGACGACGACCGTCGACAGCGGCAGGGAGACCCAGTGCCAGCCGCTGAAGCGCGCCGCCGGGATCATCCCCCAGACCGTGACCGGAATCGCAAGGAGAACTGCAACGGCGAGCCGGCTTCGGATCGTTCCGGCGTCTCCGTGGTGCGCGTGTCCTTCGGCGACGTGCGCGTGGTAGCCGGCCGACTCGACGGCGGCGACGAGCTCGTCGACGCCGACGGCGACGTCGTGGCTGACGGTCGCCTGCTCGGTGGCGAAGTTCACCGTTGCCTCGACGCCGTCGAGCTTGTTCAGCTTCCGTTCGATCCGGACTGCGCATGACGCGCATGTCATGCCCTCGAGCGCGAGCGTGGTGCGATCCTGCGCGGCCGCGGCCATCGTTACGGGGCGACCTCGTAGCCCGCATCGTCGATCGCGGCGACGATCGTCGGCTCGTCGAGCGCCTCGCCACTGACGGTGACCTGCTTCGCCTCGAGATCGACTTCGACCGCCACGACGCCCGCGACGGCGGAGACCTCGTCGACGATCGCTTGACGGCAGTGCGCGCACGAGACCCCGGGAACCCTGTAGGTAATGGTCGGCATGCCGTCACTATACCCCGCGGGGGTATGAAGGATCCCTCCGTTCACGCATCTCGACCGGATCTACTGGCCGGAGCTGGGCGCGACGAAGCGCGACCTCGTCGAGTACTACGAGAGGCTTGCGCCGATCCTCGTCCCGCACCTGCGCAACCGTCCGTTCACGCTCAAGCAGCACTACACGGTGCCCCGCGGGCCCCACCGCTACGTGAAGGACGCGCCGCCGGAGCTGCCTCCGGTCGTCAAGCGCTGCCCGCAGCCGGCGAAGTCGCGACGCGGAGGGATCGTGAACTCCGCGGTGATCAACAACCGGACGAGCCTCCTCTGGATGGTGGAGCTCGGCGCCGTCGACCTCCACGTCTGGCCGAGCCGCTGCGACCGTCCCGCGAGCCCGGACTTCGTCCTCTTCGACATCGACGCAGACCGGATCCGCGACGCGGTCGAGGCGGCCCACCGCGTCAAGGAGGCGCTCGACCTGCTCGAGCTCGAGAGCTACGTCCGCACGAGCGGCGGCGAAGGCCTGCACGTGCTCGTCCCGATCGCCCGCCGCCACACCCACGAGGAGGCGCGGGCATTCGCGAACGTCGTCGCCGGCGCGCTTCGCCTCCCGAGGGCGAAGATCGACACGAAGATGATCGGCCACGGACAACAGGTCGTCGCCGGCTACTCGGTCCGGCCGCTCCCCCACGCCCCCGTCGCGACGCCGCTCCGCTGGGACGAGGTGACGCGGACGCTCGACCCGCGGGAGCACAACCTGCGTACCGTTCCTGAGCGCGTCGCCGAGCTCGGGGACCTCCACGAGCCGCTCCTCCACGGCCGCCAATCGCTTGAAATTCGTACGCGCCTGCGCCACAACTGATAAGCAATCCAAAACACGAGATCGGCGTCTAACCAGCAAACACCCCGACTGGGAGGTCGTGTGTGAGCCCCGATGAGCTGACCGCCGCGACGAGCGTCGCCGAGCGCTTCCTCGACAACATCGAAACCGTGGTCCACGGCAAGCGCGAGCAGATCAAGCTCGTGATCGCGGCGCTGCTGTGCGGCGGCCACGCCCTGCTCGAGGATGTCCCCGGCACCGCGAAGACAGTGCTCGCCCGCGCGATCGCCGGCTCGATCGAAGGCGCCCGTTCGACGCGCATCCAATGCACGCCGGACCTCCAGCCGACCGACGTCACCGGGCTCTCGATCTTCAACCAGCGCGAGCGCGACTTCGAGTTCCGGCCCGGCCCGGTCTTCTCGAACGTCCTCCTCGTCGACGAGATCAACCGTGCGATGCCGAAGACGCAGTCGGCGTTGCTCGAAGCGATGGCCGAGCAGCAGGTCACGGTCGACGGCGAGACGCGCGTGCTTCCCGACCCGTTCCTGTTGCTCGCCACCGAGAACCCGATCGAGTACGAAGGCACGTTCCCGCTCCCGGAGGCGCAGCTGGACCGTTTCCTCGTCAAGACCGCGCTCGGGTATCCGGACGCTGAGGACGAGGCGCGTATCGTCGAGGAGCAGCTCGGCGGGCACCCGCTCGGACGGCTC
>DATCJJ010000087.1:0-35395 GCA_036562845.1 Gaiellaceae bacterium
GTTCAAGGGGCGTATCAGTGTCATCCCGGGAGCTACCGACGACCGCGAGGTCATCAAGCGCGCCGTCGCGGGATGCGACGGAGTTCTCGTCGTGATGACCCCGCGAGGCGTCCACGGGTACTCGACGGGAACGACCCAGGCGGTGCTCGACTATGCGCCTCCAGGCGCGCGCCTTGTCTTCTCGTGCGGATGGCACATCACCCTCGACGGCCAGGATGTGTACTCGCTGAAGCTCAAGGCCCTCGTGAAGGTCTTCGGTCGGCTCGCGCGTCTTGCTCGCTTCGCCGATCTCAACGACCAGGTGGAGGCGGCCCGGCGGATCTTCGCCAGCGACAGGCGGTGGACGGTCGTACGCGGCAGCGACCTTGAGGAGGGTGAGAGTCAGGGCCTGCCCGTGTGGAGCCGCCATGTGGGTGATCCCATTCTCGAGAGCAACATCACGCGCCGCGTCGACTTCGCCCTCTTCATGGTGGAAGCTCTCGACAACGACGAACTGGTTCACGAAGCTCCCGCGATCGTGGGCCGCCAAACGCCCTCGGCGCTCGCGTACGCCGCCTAGCCAGCGCACGCTCCGGTGGGCGAGTGTTCAGGAATGACCCCCGACAAGTAGCTCGTAGGCGCGCACCTTCGGACGCCTCAGGAACCAGTGCGCATACGTGCGGTTGACGCCATCAATGAGTGCGTACCCGCTTCCTTGCTCTGCTCGGACGACAACGATGGGCGGTACCTGCTCGCCGCGTTGTATTGCCTGCATCGCTCTCGTCGGCGTCCATTTCATCGGGAACCACGCTGTGACGTCGATCTCGCTCACGTCAAGCTCGATGAGCCCGTAAGCCGCGCCCTCGACGTCGAGGCCCGACTGCTCTAGACCGGTTTCGATGTCGGGATCGTCGAACCGCTCGATGTGAGCGTGAAGGATCGGGCCAGCGTCGAGCACACGCATCTCGGCTGAGTATGAGCCGCTCGGCTGCGCGAGTGTTCCGAAATGACCCCCCGAAGGTCGGGTTAGGTCAGCGGGTTCAGTCGAACGGTGACTACGGTCCCAACGTGCTTGGACACCGTGATTCTTACGACGTGCGGCACCGTGAACGTCTTGCCACGCATCAGCCAGAACCCCTTCGGGCCGCCGTTTCCAAGGAGGAAGTCGGGGCGGCGGGTGTTGAAGGGAATCTCGGGCGCATTGGCGGGGGCCTCGTGAACGAGAACGCCGTTCGTCACCCGCTTCCAGAGTGAGGTCTTGAGGGAAGCGTCGTTGCCGATTGCCTCGCGGTGGTCAATCCAAAGATCAACGGCTCCGCGATGGATGACGAGCGCTTGCGGGAGTGTGCTCGGAGCCTCGAGTGCGGCGAGTCGATACGTGCCATGCGTTGGGACGTAACGAACGTTGACCGGCCATCCTGCTTCGGCTTTCTGGAGCGCGCCGAAGTCACCGATCCCGCCGCCCATCACATCGAGCAAGTTCCCGTACACATTGAGGCTGCACTTCGGATCGCAGTCATACGACCCCGCATGGCTAATCCCGAACGTGTGACCGAGTTCGTGCTCAAAAAGCTGAGGGCTAGCGGGAAGTCCCACCGTTCCACGATGGAAGGCGTCGCTTCCAACATCGACGAGCTTGCACGGCGTCACGTAGATGACGTGGTCGAAGGTGGTGGGTTGATAAGAGGCAGCGGCTGCTTGACCCTGATCGAGCACCTGCGGGATATCCGCACAAATCGAAGCATCGCTATAGGCGTTGAGCCACGGTGTCTCGGTGAACGAGAGTTGCACCGTCCCGAACGAGGCGTTGGCGTAGAACTTCGCGGTTGGCTGCGTCAGATCCGTTACGTCGGACTGCGGCTGGGGACCCCAGGTCGCCTTGACCACCAACACACGCACAACGGTGCTCGCGGGAAACGACGAAGAGGCAAGGGTGGCCGAAACCAACACGACGACGGCGACTCCGAGGATCAACCGGAACCACTGACACGGATTCACAACGGCAAAGTACTCCCAAAGGCGGCGGAACTCGCATCGCGAGTGTGCCGCAATGACGCCCGAAAAGACGCGCTAACGTGGCCGCGTGGAGAAGGCTGAGCGGGAACAGTGGGAGCGGCGCGAGCGCGAGGAGGGCTTCGTCCGGGTGCGCTTTCGTTTGCTAACGACTGAGGAGGGCGGGCGTCACGCACCAATCGGGGACGGGTACCGCGCGTGCTGGGACATCGGTAATCGAACGGAGAGTGGCGAGCGGATGTTCAACGACGCTCCGATGCTGTATGAGAGCCGCGACGAGTGGATCGCGCCCGGTGGGGATGGCGTTGCCCGAATCCATCCGCTGGTACCGGAGCTGTGGGTGAATGTGCAGCCCGGACCCGATGTTGAGATGTACGAGGGTTCGCGCGTCGTGGGTCGAGGAGAGGTTCTCGAAGTCGTTGCAGGAGTGGCCGAGGACGCCTCGGGCCACTGAAGCGTCCGCTGCGCGAGCGTTCAGCAATGACGCCTGAGGCGTCTCACCCGAGCGGGCGCTTCATCCCTCGTACCATTGCGTCAATTGCGAGGACGAGAACGCTGAGGACGGACCCGGCCACGAGGTCCCACGGAATCGCGCGAGTCAGGTACGGATCGCCCCTCGAATCTTCGCTCAGGTCAGCGAGAACGAACAAGGCGACGACCACCCATAGGACGATTAGCGCGATCCGCGCGGGCTTTGACAACCGGCCGATCACTCAGGACAACTTCACGAAGTTCTCGACTGCGCCACATTCACCCCTGATTCGAGCGACGGATGAGCCATCGAACTCCAAGGAACGCACCGTTCAGCCCGGCGACAATGCCGAGCGCCACAACTTCAAACATGGCAACAACGATCCAGGCGAAGCCGATCTGAAGGCTGCCAGCCGCATCCGGGTCAATTCCAGATTCGACGTTGTAGAGAGCGGCGGCGGTGCCTGCAAGTCCAGCGAGCAAGCCCAGAGCGAGCAGGCCGTTGAAGGCGATCCGCGCGACGCCAGTCAGCTTGAGGGTGTCACGTAAGAGAGACTGATATCCGGACGGCAGGCCCTCCGTGGAAGCAAGCAGTGAACCTCCTTCCAGACGCTCCCCCGGCCTCGGGAACGGAGTGAGGTCGCTCGGCACACTCTCATCCTAGAACTCGCCTGTGCGAGCGTCCTTACGCCCGAGAGGGCCAGCTACAAACGACAACAAGATGGACAGGGCCCCCGCGTCAGCGGAGGCCCTGTGAGTCAGCTCCGGCTAGGGGAGGGCCGGAACGTCAGGAGGGACGCGTTCCGAGCGTGACGTCGATCGTCTTCGTCGCGCCGCTTCGCGTCACCGTCAGCGTCACCTTGTCGCCAGGCTGGTGTGCGCTGATCTTTGCGGTGAGGTCGTCTGCATTGTCGACTGCATCGCCGTCGATCTTCGTGACGACGTCGCCCGCCTTCACGCCGGCGGAGTCGGCCGGGGTGCCAGACTTCACGGACTCGATTGCTGCACCGGCGCCGGACGTCGAGTCGCCGACCGTCACGCCGAGGTACGCGTGCTGGGGCGTCTTGCCGGCGATGAGCGCGTCGGTGACGTTCTTCACGGTGTCCGAGGGAATCGCGAAGCCAACACCCTCATTGCCGCCGCCGTCGCTTTCGATCTGTGAGTTGACACCGATCACTTGGCCGCTCGCGTTGAGCAGCGGACCGCCCGAGTTGCCGTGGTTGATCGCGGCGTCGGTCTGGATCGCGCCGGAGATGGAGTAGTTGTTCGGCTGGGGCGCGGTGATCGTGCGGTTGAGTGCGCTGACGATTCCGGCAGTGAGCGACTCCGGCAGACCGAACGGGCTGCCGATCGCCGCCACCTGCTGCCCGACCTGCACCGTCGACGAGTCGCCGAACGTGAGCGGGTGGAGCTTCGAGGAATCGACGTTCACCTTGACGACCGCAAGATCCGTCGACGCGTCGCTGCCGACGAGCGTCCCCTTCGCCGTCGAGCCGTCGTTGAACCGCACGGTGATACCGGTTGAGCCGGCGACGACGTGCTGGTTCGTGACGATGTCGCCGTTCGCGTCGATCACGAAGCCGGAGCCTTCAGCGGTCGCCGATTGGTCGCCGAAGCCGCCGCCGCCGTCGTTCGTCTGCACCGTGATGTCGACGACCCCGGGTGACACGTTCTTGTAGAGCTGCACGAGGCCGGTCGTCGTGGTCGCGGCCGGCTGCGCCGGCACGGATGCGACGACGGTCGACGGCGAGCTCCCCGATGACCCGGTCGTCCCCGCGTAGATCGCCGCCCCGGCCCCGCTGCCGATGAGGAGCGCGGCGCCGACCGGGAGGGCGCGTCTGAGAAAGGTTTTGTTCACTGGGCGATCTCCTGGTTTCTGAGAGGTTCTGCGGCCAATGTGCCCGGCTTGGTTAGGACGTAAATGAGAGTCGGTGAAGGGTTGATTAAGTCCTGCTCAAGGGCCGGGGCGGGGGCGCCGATGAGTGAACTATGGCGGGCCTCGACGAAACGATCGTCCAGCAGTACGCCCAGCACCTGCTCGCGAAGGCGGGCTCGGTGGTGCGGAATTGGACGATCGGCGGGGTCGTTTTCGGGGCCGTCCTCGGAGCAGCGCCGACCTTCCTCGAGCACAACTTCATCGCGCACGGCGCGGCCGGGAAGCTCGCGGTCGTGCTCGGTGCGCTCGCCGGCGGCATCGCCGGTCGCACCGCCGGCGAAAAGCGGGCGCTCGACTTGCGCTTCCAGGCTCAGATGTCGCTCCGTCAGCTGGAGGTGGAGCACCGGCTCGTCGCCCCCGTGACGGTCGCGCCCATCGCGCCCGCGGAGCCGCCGGTCTCGGTGCCGGTCGCTCCGGCGCCCGTCGCCCCGCCGGCCGTCGCTCCCCAGCCGGTTTACGAGGCCCCTCCGCCGATCGCGCGCGCGCCGCTTGTCGCACCCGTCCCGGTGATCGCACCCGTGCAAGTCTCGATTCCCGCACCCGTCGTGGCCCCGCCGGTCCCGGCGCCGGTGGTCATGCCCGAGCCCGAGCCGGTCGCCGCCGAGGTCGTCGTGCCCGAGCCGCAGCCGGAGCCGTTGCACCTCGCTCCCGTTCCGCTCGCGGCAGTTCCGGCCGAGCAGCCTGCGGCGCCGCCGCTGATCGCTGTCGCGCCCATGACACCGGTTCCGGTGCACGAGCCTCCTCCCGCTGTGCCCACGCCTCCGGTCGCGGTCGCTCCGCCCGTGGGACCGCGCCTCGCCGGCGACGGTCCCGAGCTGCCGCCGGTCTCGCTCGACTCCGCCGGCTAGAACGCCTCGCGCAGCGACGCGACGTACGCGCGCAGCGCGTCCGGTCCTTCCTCGGCGACCTGCACCGCGCGCGAGCCGACGACGACGCCGTCAACCTGCTCGGCCGCGGCCTTCGCGTGCGCGGGCGTCGAGATCCCGAATCCTGCGTAGAGGGGCACGCTCACGAGCCGCCGTGTTCGCTCGACGAGCCCGGTCAGCGCGGGAGAGACCTCGTCGCGTGCACCGGTCGTGCCCGTGACCGTGACGAGATAGAGCCAGCCGTCGGTCTGCTGCCCTGCAAGTGCGATGCGCTCGTCGGTGGACGTGGGCGCGACCATCTGCACGCGGCTGACGTCTGCGTGCTCTCCCGCCGGCAGGTCCGCGACGATCATGCTCGTCGCGCCTGCATCGGCGATTGCGGTTGCGAAGCGGTCCCAGCCGTACGCCTCGAGCAGCGACGAGTACGTCATCGGGATGATCGGCGTGTCTCCGACGAGCTCGCGCGTGCGGGCGAGCACCTCGATGCACTGCTTCGTGCGCATACCGCGCGCGAGCGCACGCTCGCCGGCACGGCGGACAACGGGGCCGTCGGCGAGCGGATCGGAGAACGGAAACCCGAGCTCGACGATGTCGGCTCCGCCGTCGACCGCCGCGCGCGCGAGCTCCGGCGTCTCGGGCTCCGCCATCAAGTAAATGACGAGCTTCTTCACGTCAGATGCGCGAGCGCCTCGGCGAGGTCCTTGTCGCCCCGCCCGGACAGCCCGACGAGGATCAGCTCGGCGTCGAGCTCTCTCGCCCGCGCGAGCGCGTGTGCCGGCTCGAGCGCGGGAATGATCCCCTCCGTCCGTGCGAGATCGCGGAACGCCGCGAGCGCCTCCTCGTCCGTCGCGCCGAGATACTCCGCTCGGCCGATGTCCCGAAGGTACGCGTGCTCCGGACCGACACCGGGATAGTCGAGGCCGGCGGAGATCGAGTGGGCGTCGGTGATCTGCCCGTCGTCGTCGGCGAGGATCGACGATCGCGCGCCGTGCAGGACCCCGGGCCGGCCGGTGCCGAGCGACGCGGCGCCGGCCGCCTCGACGCCGACGAGACGCACGCCCTCGTCCTCGAGAAAGCCGTGGAAGATCCCGATCGCGTTCGAGCCGCCGCCGACACACGCAACGACCGCTTCCGGCAGCCGGCCTTCGGCCGCGAGCATCTGCTCGCGCGCCTCGTGCCCGATCACGGATTGCAGCTCGGCCACGAGCTCGGGATACGGCGCAGGGCCGACGCACGAGCCGATCAGGTAGTGCGTCGTCTCGACGTTCGTGATCCAGTCGCGGATCGCCTCGCTCGTCGCCTCCTTCAGCGTCTTCGTGCCGAAGTCGACGCTGCGCACCTCCGCGCCGAGCAGGCGCATGCGCTCGACGTTCGGCTTCTGGCGCCGCATGTCTTCTTCGCCCATGTAGACGACACAGTCGAAGCCGAAGCGCGCGCACACGGTCGCGGTCGCGACGCCGTGCTGGCCGGCGCCGGTCTCGGCAACGATGCGCCGCTTGCCGAGTCTGCGCGCGAGCACCGCCTGGCCAAGCGCGTTGTTGAGCTTGTGCGCACCCGTGTGCATCAAGTCCTCGCGCTTCAGGTAGATGCGCCTGCCGGGTGCGAAGCGCTCGGCAAGCGTCAGCGGGGTCGGCCGTCCCGAGTATGTCGTCGCGAGGTGGTGCAGTTCGGCTCGGAATGCGTCGTCTGCGAGCGCCTCGCGCCAGCCCTGCTCGAGCTCGTCGAGCGCGGGGATCAGCGTCTCCGGGACATAGCGCCCGCCGTAGGTGCCAAACAGCTCAGCCATGTGCCGCCTCGACGTACGCCCGCACCTTGTCGTGATCCTTGACGCCCGGCTCCCGCTCGAGCGACGACGACGCGTCGACGGCCCACGGCCGCACCGCTGCGATCGCGTCGCGGACGTTCTCGGGACCGAGGCCGCCGGCGAGCACGACGCGGCCCGACGCTGCAGCAGCCGTCGACCAGTGCGCTGCGTCGCGCCCCTGCCACGGTAGGTCGAGCACGCGGCCCACCTCGCGCCCATCGCGCAGGAGCACAGCTTCGCGGCCACGCACGTCGCCGCCGTCATCGGGATAGAACTGCACGAGGTCCGCCGGTGTCTCTTCGGTGTCCTCGACGAAGACCGCAACCGACAGCGCCGTCTCCGGAACGTCGAGCACAGCCGGCGCACGCCGTGGGCTTTTCTCGACCAGGATGAAGCCGAGCAGGTCGGCGCCCGCTGCGACCGCAACGTCCACGTCGTCCTGGCGCGTCAGACCGCACACCTTGACGAGCGGCCGGGAGAGCAGTTCCCGCAGTTTCGCCTGCGGATCGGGCGCCCGCATGAGCGCCGAGCCGACGAGGATCGCGTCCGCTCCCGCGAGCTCGGCCGCCGCCCCTTGGGCGCGCGTGTGCACGCCGCTCTCGGCGATGACAATACGGTCGCGCGGCGCGCGCGCCACGAGCTCGAGCTGAGCCGCGCGGTCGATCTTGAAGGTCGAGAGATCGCGCGCGTTGATGCCGATCACCGGCGCATCGAGCTGCATCGCGCGCTGCAGCTCGCCCGCGTCGTGCGCCTCGACGAGCGCGTCGAGCCCAAGTTCTTGTGCGTACGCGAGCAGGTGTGCGACGGTTGCGTCGTCGAGATCGCGCAGGATCAAGAGCACCGCGTCGGCACCGGCGTCGCGCAGCTCGCGCAGGTGCTCCTCGGTCGAGAAGAAGCCCTTCCCGAGCAACGGCGCGTCGGTCGCTGCCCGCGCGGCTCGGAGATCGTCGATCGTCCCGGCGAACCGCTCGTCCACGAGCACGGACACGGCTGCCGCTCCCGCGTTCGCGAATTGCGCGGCGAGCTGCGCGGGATCGGCGTCGGGGCGAAGGTCGCCCGCGGACGGTGAGCGCCGTTTGACCTCGGCGATCGCCCGCAGTCCCGGTTGTGCGAGTGACTCTGCGAATCTCATGCGCGCGAGAACTCCACGAGCTGCTCCAACCGCGCAGTCGCGGCGCCGCTGTCGATCGCTTCGCGAGCCAGCTCGAGCCCCTCGCGCAGATCGTCAGCGTGGCCGCCCGCCGCGATTGCACCGGCGGCGTTGAGCAGGATCGCGCTTCGCCGTCCGCTCTTCTCGCCCTCGAACACGCGCCGGATGAGCGCGGCGTTCTCCGCCGGCGAGCCGCCGGCGAGCTCCTCGAGCGAGCAGCGTTCGAGCCCGAGCTCCTCCGGATCGATCGTCCGCTCGCGGACGCCGCCGTTGACGACCTCGCAGACCTGGTTCGGGCCGGTCGGCGAGAGCTCGTCGATGCCGTCCGCTCCGTGCACGACGAACGCGCGGCGCGCACCGAGTTGCGCGAGTGCGTCCGCGATCGGCCGCACGAGCGTCGCCGAGTACACACCGACGACCTGTGCACGCGCGCGGGCCGGGTTCGTGAGCGGGCCGAGCACGTTGAACACCGTACGCGTTCCGAGCTCCTTGCGGACGGGCGCCGCGTGCTTCATCGCCGGGTGATGCGCCTGCGCGAACATGAAGCCGAACCCGAGGTCGTCGATCGACTGCGCGATCCGCTCGGGGGCGAGGTCGAGCTCGAAGCCGAGCGCCTCGAGCACGTCGGCCGAGCCGGTCTGCGACGACGCCGCGCGGTTGCCGTGCTTCGCGAGTCCCGCTCCGGCCGCGGCCGCGACGAGTGCCGCGGCAGTCGAGATGTTCAGCGTGTGCTTGCCGTCGCCGCCCGTGCCGGCGGTGTCGACGAGGTCGTCCCGCTTCGGCCGCACTGCGAGCACGTGGTCGCGCATCGCCTCGGCGGAGCCCGCGATCTCGTCGGCCGTCTCGCCCTTAGCACGCAGCGCGACGAGATAGCCCGCGATCTGCGCCTGCGACGCCTCGCCGCGCATGATCTCGTGCATCGCGTCGCGCGCCTGCTCGCGCGTGAGGTCGCGCCGGTCGAGCAGCTGCGCGATCAGCTCGTGGATCACAGCCGGCCCTCCAGGAAGTTCCTCGCGAGCGCGGGCCCGTCCGGCGTCAGCACCGACTCCGGATGGAATTGCACACCCACGATCGGCAGCTCGCGATGTCGTACCGCCATCACCTCGCCGTCGTCCGCATATGCGGTCGGCTCGAGCACGGCCGGCAACCGGGTCGCTGCGAGCGAGTGGTAACGGCCCGCGTCGAATGGATCCGGGACATCGCTGAAGAGGCCGGTGCCGTCGTGATGCACCGGGCTTGCCTTACCGTGCAGCAGCTCGCGCGCGTAGCCGACCTCTCCGCCGAACGCCTCGACGATCGCCTGGTGGCCGAGGCACACGCCGAGCGTCGGCGTAGTCGGTGCGAGCCGCTCGATGATCTCGATCGAGACGCCGGCGCCGGCCGGCCGACCCGGGCCGGGGGAGACGACCAGGTGATCCGGCCCGAGCTGCTCCGCCTCGTCGGCGGTGACCTCGTCGTTTCGCAGCACCCGCACGTCGACGCCGAGCGCGCCGAAGAGGTGCGCGAGGTTGTACGTGAACGAGTCGTAGTTGTCGATGAGGAGCATCATCCGCCGGCCTCCG
The DNA here is from genome assembly GCA_036562845.1 of Gaiellaceae bacterium. Classification (GTDB taxonomy): domain Bacteria; phylum Actinomycetota; class Thermoleophilia; order Gaiellales; family Gaiellaceae; genus Palsa-739. Next base: position 9,782 of record DATCJJ010000087.1, read on the forward strand.
CGAGCTCGATCGCGCTCTCCAACGCGGCGAGCTTATTCAGGCACTCCTGATGCTCGTCGGCGGGGTCGGAGTCCGCGACGATGCCGCCGCCCGCCTGCAGGTAGGCCACGCCGTCGCGGAGGACGAGCGTGCGGATCGCGATGCACGTGTCGAGCTCGCGCTGCTCCGGCAGCACGTAGCCGACCGCGCCGGCATAGACGCCTCGGCGGTAGCCCTCGAGCTCAGAGATGATCTGCATCGCCCGCACCTTCGGCGCGCCGGAAACCGTGCCGGCCGGGAAGCACGCGCGCAGCAGCTCGAACGGCGTGACGCCGTCGCGCAGCTCGCCGACCACCTCCGAGACGAGGTGCGTCACGTGTGAGTACCGCTCCGCGCTCATGAACTGCTCGACGCGTACGCTGCCGGGAGAGCAGACGCGCGAGAGGTCGTTGCGCCCGAGGTCGACGAGCATCGTGTGCTCGGCGCGATCCTTCTCCGACGAGAGGAGGGCCTCTGCGTCCCCTTCGCCCGGAGCGATCGTCCCGGCGATCGGGTTCAGCGCCGCGCGCCGTCCTGCACACTTGACGACCGTCTCCGGCGAGCTGCCGACCAGCGCGATCTCGTCCAGCTCGAGCAGGAAGAGATACGGAGAGGGATTGACGCGGCGCAGCGCGCGATACAGCTCGACGGCCGAAGCAGACGTCGGCCGCTCCGCGCGCTGCGCGACGACGACCTGGAACACGTCGCCTTCGCGGATGTGCTCCTTCGCGCGCTCCACACGGCGAAGGTGCTCGGCGCGCTCGGGGTAGCGGCGAAGCTCGCTGCGCTCGGCGCGACTCGACGGCGCTGCCGGCACGTCTTCGCCCAGCAGGGGTGCCGCGTCGCCGACGAGCACCTCCGCAATGCCGCGCGCGTGATCGAAGCGGACGAGCAGCTCGGGGACGACGAAGCTGCTCTCCGGGAACGCAGGCCCATCTGCGGGCAGCGGCACCGTCGGCTCGAACCGCGCGACCGCGTCGTAGCCGAGATAGCCGACGACCGGCTCACCGAGTGTTTCTGCCTCTTCGAAGGACACGAGCCGCGACCCGCGGCCGACGAACGAGTGCCTCCCGAGCCGGCCGCGCTCGACCGACTCGAGCAGGAACGCGCCGCGCGCGCCTTCCCGCAAACGGAGGTATGCCCCGAGCGGGGTAAGGAGGTCGGTCGGGATCTCGCGTGTCGTCACGGACATACAAAAAGGCTCCTCGCGGAGCCTAGGGTCGAGCGGGACGGGGTGCTTTGCGCCTGCGTCAGCGCACGCTCCCGCACCGCTCGCGAGGCCAGCCCCACCGGGTGCGGAAGACGAGAGTCATCTGCAGCCCAGGGTATGCGGCGCCTTTGCGCCCGTCAACCGTCGACCTCGTGACCGGCGCCGGTCAGCGCTTCGACCGACCGCTGCAGGTCGCGCTCGCGGACGAGCAGATAGTCGGTCTCGAACGTCGAGAGGATGAAGATCGGCACCTCGGCTTCTGCGAGCGGGGTCACAAGCGCGGCGACCACGCCCGTGAGCGAGAAGTCGAGCGGGCCGGCGAGCTCGAGCGCGCACCAGCCGCGCTCCGCGCTCGCATCGCGCGGGACATCCTCCTCGCGGCAGACGAGAGACAGCTCCGAGTCCGTGCGCGTCGCCGACCAGAAGTGCCCGCCGCGCAGCCATCCCGGCAGGTCGGAGTCGGGCTCGAGGCGGACGATTGCGTAGAGCTCGTCGAGGACGTAGAGCTTCATCGGTCGCCCGACGCTATCCGGCTAGATTGATCGCCGTGAGTAGAAGCGTCATCGTGTCCGCGGTTCGTACGCCATTCGGCCGCCTCGGCGGTGGGCTGAAGGACTACGCCGCGACGGAGCTCGGCGCGATCGCGATCCGGGCCGGGCTCGAGCGGATCGGGCTCGAGGGCTCCGAGGTCGAGTACGTGATCATGGGGCAGGTGCTGCAGGGCGGCGCGGGGCAGGCGCCGGCGCGGCAGGCGGCGGTCGCAGCCGGGCTGCCGATCGTGGTGCCTGCGGACACGATCAACAAGGTGTGCGCGTCGTCGATTCGTGCCGTCGAGATCGCGGACTCGATGATCCGCGCCGGCGACGTCGAGGTCGTCGTGACGGGCGGCATGGAGTCGATGTCGAATGCGCCGTACGCGCTGCCGAAGGCGCGCTTCGGCTACAAGATGGGCGACGCGACGCTCGTCGACCTGATGATCTGGGACGGCCTGCGCTCGACGTTCGACGAGCTGCACATGGTGCAGCAGGCTGCGAAGGTCGCGCGTGAGCTCGGCATCTCGCGGGAGGAGCAGGACGGCTGGGCGCTGCGCTCGCACGAGCGCGCGGCGCGCGCGCAGGACGACGGCCTCTTCGCGGAGGAGATCGTCCCGGTCGGGGACGTGTCGGCGGACGAAGGGGTTCGCCGCGACACGTCGCTCGAGAAGCTTGCGTCGCTCAAGCCGGTGATGGATCCCGAGGGAACGATCACGGCCGGCAATGCGCCGGGCGTCAACGACGGCGCATCCTGTGTCGTCGTCTGCTCGGAGGAGTTCGCGCAGCGCCGCGGGGTCGAGCCGCTGGCGACGATCGTCTCGCAGGGCTATGTCGCGGACGAGTTCGCGTGGCTCGCGCGTACGCCGGCGAACGCGGGTGCGCAGGCACTCGAGAAGGCCGGCAAGTCGATCGGCGACCTCAAGCGCGTCGAGGTCAACGAGGCGTTCTCGTCCGTTGCGCTCAACTCAGTGAAGATGCTCGGCGCCGATCCGGAGACGGCTAACGTGAACGGCGGCGCGGTTGCGCTGGGCCACCCGATCGGCGCGAGCGGCGGGCGGATTCTCGGGACGATGGTGCACGAGCTGCGGCGAAACGGCGGCGGACTCGGCCTCGCTGCGATCTGCTCTGGCGGCGGCCAGGGCGACGCGCTGCTGCTCGAGGTCTGACGGACCTCTGCTGTGGTCGGCGCCGTATGAGGCGCATGACCATTCGCGCGCTTCTCCTCGTGGTGGCGGCGCTCATCGCCGCCCCGGCCGCGCTTGCCGACGGCGGCCCGATCTACACCCTGCAGGGCGGAGCCGGCATCGCCGGCCCTGACGGCTTGCGCTACGTCGCGGTTCCGACGAACACAAACGACACGATCCTCGTCACCGTCCAGAAGGACGGATCGGTGGGGAACTGGCCGAGCTTCGTCGGCTCGTACGGGATCCCGATGGTGACGAATCGCGACGTCGGCGGTCTGTCGCGTGACGGGAAGACTCTGTTCCTTCAGAGCACGACATACAGCAACACGACGAGCACGAGCTTCATCATGGTGCACCTGCCGAGCATGGTGCCGGAGGACTCGTTCTTCCTCCGCGGCACATTCGCGTTCGACGCGCTGTCGCCGAACGGCAAGCGGCTGTATCTCACGGAGCACATCTCCACGGACAACGCCTCGCGCTACGTCGTCCGCGCATACGACCTCGTGCACGACCGTTTGCTGCCCGGCCGCATCGCCGACCGCACGCAGAAGGGCTGGGTCATGCAGGGCGACGCGCTCACGCGGACGACCAGCTCGGACGGCCGCTGGGTCTACACGCTGTACGACAACTACGGCGGCTATCCGTTCATCCACGCGCTCGACACGGTGCGCGGCGTCGCGCATTGCATCGGGGTCCCGTGGAAGTCGACGACGAATCAGAGCGGCCTGATGAACGTTCGACTGACGCTGCACGGCTCGCGGCTCGCGGTGCACTGGCGCAGCGGGCGTGCGTGGCTGAACGTCGACACGCGGACCTGGCGGGTCACTCCGGCCGTCGGCGGGCGCTTCCCGTGGCTGTGGCTTGGTATCGCGGTCGGGCTCGCTGTGGCGCTCGTTCTCCTCGTCCGGCGGATCGCCCTGCCGAAGGGAACGCTTTCGGCCCGGGAGGCGTAATACTCCTGTCAGCGTCGAAGGAGGAGTGATGGCCCGCCGGCTCGGTTCCTGTCTTGTCGTCCTAGTAGCTCTCGCAATCGTGCCGAGCGCGCTCGCCGCCTTCCCGGGCCCGTACGGGCTGCAGGGTGGGCCGGGGGTGCTGAGCAGCGACGGCACCGTGAGCTTCACCGCGGAAAAGGCTGCGGGCGGGACGCTCATCTCGGCCGTCTCGAGAGACGGCGGTGCGACCCTCCGCTCGCGGACGATCGAGGGAGCGTGGGGGATCCCGACACTCCAGTATGGGAAGCCGGGCGAAGGGGTGTCCCGAGACGGCAAGACGTTCATCCTCGAGAACGTCGGCTTCGCGAACACATCCAAGTTCATGTTCCTGAGCACGAGTGACCTTTCGACGGTCGACTCGTTCACGCTCAACGGTACGTACGTGTTCGACGCGCTTTCGCCGAGCAGCTCGATGATGTATCTCATCCAGCATCAGACGACGCAGGACGTGAATCACTACATCGTTCGCGGCTACAACCTCCACACGCATACGCTCCTTCCGCGCCGGATCGCGGACAAGACACAGGCAAGCTGGGTCATGCAGGGCTGGGCTGTCACCCGCGCGACGTCAGCGAACGGCCGCTGGATCTACACGCTGTATGCGAACCCGGGCGGGTACCCGTTCGTGCATGCACTCGACACGGTCAACAGCGTCGCGCACTGCGTCGGCCTGCCGTGGCCGGCGACGAACGGCGAGCAAGGCGCCGTGTTCAACTACTCGCTCAGGCTGAAGGGGCACATGCTTGCCGTTCGCTACCAGGGCGGCAGCGTCTTCCGCACGATCAATACGACGAACTGGAAGGTGTCGAAGCCGGTAGCCCGGTGAGGAAGTCTGCGAGCAAGTCCGCGATGCGGTCCGGCTCGCGCAGCGTGAGGTAGTGATCCGACTCGAGCTCGACGAGTCGCGCGCCCGGGACCGTGCGCGCGACTGTCGAGCCGTGGTCGCGCAGGCCTTGCGGGTCGTGTGTCGCGACGATGACGAGCGTCGGGACTGCGACGTCGCCGAGGCGTTCGTGCGCGGGAGGTCGCGATGCCGGCGTCGCGCCCTCGGGTAGCCCGCGTGCGTCCGGCGTCGCAAGCCACAGGTCGCGGAGATGCTCGTCGGAACCGAGCGGAGCCCACATCTCGAAGTCGAATGCCATCGCGGCGTCGAGGTCGCCGCGCTCGATGGCAGCTTCGTACTCGGCGTACTCCTCGTCCGTGGCGAGGTCGAGCGGGAGGCCGGTCACGGCGCCCGCGACGTGCGCGATCGCCCACACACGCTCCGGGCGCGCGAGCGCAGCGTCGAGCGCGATCGAGCCGCCGAGCGAGAGGCCGACGAGTGCGGCGCTGTCGACGCCGACGGCATCGAGGACCGCAAAGAGATCGTCGAGCGTCGAGAACGCACCGGTCGGCGAGCCCGAGCGGCCGTAGTGGCGGTAGTCGTACCGAATCGTTCGGAAGCGATCCGCGAGCCGCTCGGCGACGGGCGCCCAGAGCCGTGAGTCGCCGAGGCCGCCGTGCAGGAAGAGCACCGCCGGGCCGGTGCCGTTCGTCTCGACCCAGAGCTGTGTGCCGTTTGCGTCGACGAAGGCCACGAGCGCGACGATAGCCTCTCGCGCGATGGCGTTCGAACATGTGCTGGTCGTGGGCGCGGGGCAGATGGGCGGAGGTATCGCGCAGGTCGTCGCTGCGTCCGGGCGACGGGTGTCGCTGTACGACGCGGCGCCGGGCGCGGTCGAGCGCGGGCTGCAGACGATCGAGCGCTCGCTCACGAAGCTCGCGGAGAAGGGCGGCGCGGATCCCGCTGAGGTGCTGCCGCGGATCGAGCCGGCGGACGAGCTCGTTCCTGCCGACCTGATGATCGAGGCTGTGATCGAGGACGCCGCCGTGAAGATGGAGATCTTCCGTCGTGCGGATGAGCTGTTCCCGCCGGCCGCGATCCTCGCCTCCAACACGTCCTCGATCCCGATCACGTCGCTGGCAGGGGCGACGTCCCGGCCGCAACAGGTGATCGGCATGCATTTCTTCAATCCGGTGCCGCTCCTGAAGCTCGTCGAGGTGATCCGCGGCCTCGAGACGTCGGACGAGACGACGCGTTCGATCGTCGAGCTCGCGACCGAGCTCGGCAAGACGCCGGCAGAGGCGCGCGACCTGCCGGGCTTCGTCTCGAACCGGATCCTGATGCCGTTCATCAACGAGGCGGCGTACGCGCTGCTCGAGGGCGTGGGGGAGGCGGAGGCGATCGACACGATCGCGAAGCTCGGCTTCGCACATCCGATAGGGCCGCTTGCGCTTGCCGACCTGATCGGCCTCGACACGTGCGTCGCGATCATGGAGGTGCTGCACGAAGGCCTCGGCGACCCGAAGTACGCGCCGTGCCCGCTCATCCGTCAGTACGTTCAGGCGGGGCGCCTCGGCCGCAAAACGGGCCGCGGCTTCTACACGTACGCCGGCTGACGTTTCCAAAAGGCACAACGGGGCATCAAGAAGTCCCCTCCTCCTTCCGATACTCCACGGGGAACTTGGTGAAGGGGGATCGCCGCACAGTGAAAATCCTGCTGGTCGACGACGAGCCTGCGCTCCGCGAGCTCTTGCGGGCGACCTTTGAAGGCGCGGACGTCACGGTCGACGAAGCCGCGTCCGGCGCCGAGGCCGAGGCGCGCGTGCGCCGGCGCCGACCCGACGTGATCGTGCTCGACCTGCGTATGCCCGGGATGAGCGGCGCCGAGCTCTGCGAGCGGTTGAAGGCCGACGAGCGGACGAAGGGGATCCCGATCGTATTGCTGACCGGCGCCGATCCGGAGGAGGCGCGGCGCGCGCAACGCGCCGGCGCGCAGGCGCTCGTGCGGAAGCCGTTCAGCCCGCTCGATCTCCTGACGGTCGTCGAGCGTGTGGCCGGCCGCTCGCCGGTCCCGCGGAAGCCGCGGCGCGCGAAGCCTGCCGACGAGGAGTTGCTGTTGTACGCGCGCGACCTGAGGCACCTGCTCGAGGTGGAGCGTGCGCAGCGCGTGCTCCTGCAGGACTCGTATCTCGAGACGGTGACGTCGCTCGCGAGCGCGCTCGAGTCACGCGACACGCGCACGGGTGCGCATTCGCAGCGCGTGCGTCGTTACGCGATCGCGCTGCTCGAGGCGCTGCAGCCGAACGCCCTCGAGCGCGATCCGGGTGTCGAGTACGGCTTCTTGCTGCACGACATCGGGAAGATCGCGATCCCCGACGCGATCATGTTGAAGCCGGGCTCGCTGACGCGAGCGGAGCGGAAGCGGATGCAAACACATACCGTCATCGGCGAGCAGATGCTGCGCGGCGTCGCAGTGCTGCAGGGCGAGGGACTCCGCGTTGTCCGCTCGCATCACGAGCGCTGGGACGGCAGGGGTTATCCCGACGGCCTCGCGCGAGAGGAGTTGCCGCTCGCGGGGCGGGTCTTCTCGGTGGCGGACACGCTCGACGCGATGACGAGCGACCGGCCGTATCGCCGCGCGCTGCGGTGGGAGGCGGCGCACGACGAGATCGTCGGGCAGCGCGGCAAGCAGTTCGACCCGGACATCGTTGATGCGTTCGTCGAGTGCGAGGCGGCGCTGCAGGACGTTCGCCGGGACGTCGCGGCGGCTTGACAGCGTTTGGGGTCTGAGTCACCGCGCGTCGCGCGGAGTCACGCAGTAGGCCCGGTTGGCGCCGCAGGCACCGGCACCTGCTGCCAGCGAATGATCTTTCCGTGCTGCACCGTGAAGACCGCGGCCGCTTTCGCACCGGGTGCGTCGCAGCGATGCTTCGGCCGCTCGCCGAGGACGAACGTCGCCGTTGCGCGATTGCCCTTCACTGTGATCCGCACGATCTTCCCGGCGCAGGGCAGCGACTCGTTGAACGCCAGCGCGAGCGCGCGCGACGTCAACGCGACGTCGACACCCGGCTGAATCACGCGCGCGTTCAGCGCGAACAGCTTGGCCGCCCCGGCATTGTCGTTCGCATTCAGAGCCTTGCTCCACGCGCGCACGACGGACTTCGGCGTCGTCGCTGCCGACACGCCGTGCACGCCCACCGCCGCCACGATGAGCGCGGCTGCCACGAGCGGGAGCCGTCTCATCAGCCCTCAATATAGTGCGGAGCGTGGACTTCGACCTCTCCGCAGAGCAGAAAGAGGTACAAGGTCTCACCCGCGACTTCGCGCGCCAGGAGATCGAGCCCTATGCGGCCGAGTGGGATCGCGAGCACGCGTTCCCGCGCGGCGTCTTCGCGAAGCTTGCCGAGCTCGGCCTCATGGGCGCCTGTATCCCGAGCGAGTACGGCGGCGCCGGCACCGACTTTCTGTCGTACGTCCTCGTCCTCGAGGAGCTCTCGCGTGCGGATGCCGGCGTCGGCGTCACCGTCGCCGTGCACACGAGCGCCGTCACGCTCCCGATCCTCAGTTTCGGGACGGAGGAGCAGCAGTCGCGCTTCGTGCCCCCGCTCGCGCGCGGCGAGCACCTGGGCGCGTTTGCGCTCACCGAGCCGGGCGCCGGCTCCGATGCGGGCGCGCTCCGTACGCGCGCCGAGCCCGACGGCGACGGCTGGCGGATCTCCGGCACGAAGCAGTGGATCACGAACGGGCGCTACGCCGGGACGTTCGTCGTCTTCGCGCGCACCGACAGCGAGACCGCAGGTGCACGCGGCGTCAGCGCGTTCATCCTCGACGCGGACGACGTCGAGGTCACGCGCGACGAAGAGAAGCTCGGCCTCAACTCGTCGACGACAAACGATATCGCGATCGACGGCGCGTACGCCGGCCGCGACCGGCTGCTCCACGAGGAGAACAAGGGCTTCCGCGTCGCGATGCAGACACTCGACGGCGGCCGTATCGGCATCGCGGCGCAGGCGGTCGGCATCGCGCAGGCGGCGTACGACGTCGCGCGCGAGTACGCACGGCAGCGCCAGACCTTCGGCAAGCGCATCGCCGAGCATCAGGCGATCCAGTTCAAGCTCGCCGACATGGCCACGGAGATCGACGCGGCCAGGCTGCTCGTGTACCGCGCCGCGACGCTCAAGGACAAAGGCGAGCGGGTCACGGAGGCGGGCGCAAAGGCGAAGCTCTTCGCCTCCGAGGTCGCGCGCCGCCAGACAGGCGAGGCGATCCAGATCCTCGGCGGCTACGGCTACACGAAGGAGTTCCCCGTCGAGCGCTACTACCGCGACGCCAAGGTCACGGAGATCTACGAAGGGACAAGCGAGATCCAGCGCATCGTCATCGCCCGGGCGATCCTGGGCGTCCACGAGGGCGCCACTCGTACCTGACGTCCGGTGTTCGCTCCTCGTTCCCTGAGCCGTCGGTGAACTCGACCGCCTTCGCGCCGTGTGTCTCGTAGAACCTTCGCGCGCGCTCGTTCTGCTGGAACACCCAGAAGTCGAACCCCTCCGGGCGAAGTGACGTCGCATGCTCGAACAGCGCGTGCCCGATCCCGGTACCGATCGAGCGCGGATGGACGTAGAGGTGCGACAGCATGTCGCCGGAGAGGATCGCGAAGCCGTCGCCGAGCAGATAGGCCTCTCCCTCAGCGATACGGCCGCGGAACCACGCGACGTTCTCGTCATGCGTGTGCAGCTGCGGAAGAAAGTCGAGCGTCGCGAACGACGGCTCGAAGATCGCGACGATAGCGTCGGCGTCCTGCTCCGTCGCGCGTCTGATCACCGCCGTACAGTACTGCCGTGCCGCGCGACCCGAACGAGCCCGTCCGCCTGACGAAGATCTACACGCGCGGCGGCGACACGGGGGAGACGAGTCTCGGCGACGGGTCGCGCGCGTCGAAGCTCGACCCGCGCATCCGCGCCTACGGCATCGTCGACGAGCTGAACTCGCAGATCGGCGTCGTGCTCGCGGGTGAGCTGCCCGAGCCGCTGAGAGCACCGCTCGGACGGATCCAGAACGAGCTCTTCGACGTCGGCGCGGATCTCTCGGTTCCGTTCGACGGCCCGGACGAGCGCCTCCGCGCGACCCAGGCGATGATCGACAACCTCGAGCGGCTCTGCGACGCGCACAACGAGACGCTGCCCGAGCTGAAGAGCTTCGTCCTGCCCGGCGGCACAGAGGCAGCGGCTCGTCTCCACGTCGCCCGCGCCGTGGCGCGCCGAGCCGAGCTCGCCGCGCTCGAGGCGGACGTCAATCCGCTCGCGCGGGTCTATCTCAACCGCCTCTCCGACGTGCTGTTCATCTTCGCGCGCGCCGCGAACGCGCACGCGGAGCAGGACGAGCCCCTCTGGCGTCCCGGCGGCGGCTAGCCCAAAGACGAGCGAACCGCAGCTGCCACGCGCTCCGCCGACGCGCCGTGCGGGAGAAGCGTCGAGATCCCGATGCTGCTGTAGTACGCCGCACGCGCCGGCGAGCCGCCGAGGCCGATGATCCGCACCTCAGGCAGCAGAGCGTGCAGCTCGGCGAGCGTGTACTGGGGCACCGTCGAGAGGTCGACGACAACAGCTGCGGCCGCGGTCGGCGACTTCGCGTCGACGACGCGATAGAGATCTGCGTCCGCGATCCGCTTGACAAGGAAGTGCCCGCCGAGGCGGCTGCCGAGCGCGAGTGCTCCTGCGCCCCGGATGACAGCAACGCGAACCGCGCCCTTCTGCCAGACCGGTGAGCTCGGCTTCGCCGCGATGAACTTGATCGTCGCGGTCCGGTCGACGGCCTGGCCGCCGCCGTCAGCGTGCATCCGCAGCCTGTAGTAGCCCGTCTTCGTGACACGCAGCGGGATGCGGAGGATCGTGACGCCCGCGTGCCGCGTGGGCGTCTTGACGGTCTGACCCGGGACGACGGTGCCGTCGGTCGCGACGAAGTTGCCGGTCACGCGCGCCGGCATCGTCACCGAGATGCGCACCGCAATGAACGAACGATGGGCGAGCCAGAGCCGGCGCACCGTCTGGATGCGCAGGGCAAGCGTCTTCGATGCCTGCGGCCCGATGAGCGCGTAGTAGCTGAGATGGCGCGCGAGCACGTGCACCGTGCCGTCGGAGTCGCGGAACCACCCGTCGGACTGGCTCGAGCCGAGGCTCAGCGTCTGCAGCTGCGGGATCTTGCTCCACGTCTTGCCGTCTTCCGATGTCATCGGATGTGCGCTCAGGGACGCATTCGCGAAGCGGATGTCGATCGCGTTGCCGAGGACAGTCACCGGGGCATGCGTGCTGCGTAGGAACGCCGTGACGCTGACGACGCGGGCAGTCTTCGGGACTGTCGGGAAGTCGGTCGCTGCGTGCGGCGTCACGTCGACGACGACTTCGTCGGCGAACGCACCGGCGGGCCACGCGACGTCGGTCAAGCCGTCGGCGCTCAAGAGCTCGCCGGCGGCGTCCGGCGCGGCGTTCTTCTCGACCGAAGGAGCGACCGCTGCACCCGACGGCGTCCAGATCGTGAAGTGGGAGAGCACCGCCGCGCTCGCGCCGCCGTTCGTCATGGTGCCGCGCAGGACGTAGAGACCCGTTGTCGAGCCCGTGAACGGCCACGTCCAGGCTGCGCCCCAGGCGTCGGGGAGCGACGCGACGGTGCCGTCCGGGCGCGTCACCGTCATGTTCGTCCACGCCACGGCCTGGCCCGCGTCGAGCGAGATCGTCCCGACCGAGCGCACCGTCGCGCCGTCCACTGGCGACGCCGACATGAGGTCGGGCGCGGCCGGGGTCACGCCGCCGCCGGCGGCCGGAGGCGCGACGACGGGCGTCTGGTTCGCGACGACGCGAGTGAACGGCGCCGTCGTGTTGCCGGTCGAGTCGTGCAGCGCGTTCAGCGCGGGGACTGCGTAGGAGAGGTTCACGGTGTCGGCGCTCGAGACGGGGCTCGCGAGCGTGAGCGTGACGATGTTGCCGCTCATCGAGACGTTCGTGACGACGCGGCCCGTCGCGCCGACGCTGATGGTGAAGGCCGAAGGATCAGGCGCGGCGCCGGCCGGCGCTTCGTCGAAGACGATCGTGAGCGTGGCGCCGTTCACGGACGTCGACGTGACGGACGGCGCGACGGCGTCCGGCGTGTTGTTCGTGACCGCCTCAGGACCGAAACTCGCAGTCTCGTTCCCGCTCGGCGCGGCGAGGTCGCGCATCCGGTCTCCTGCGGACGACGGCTGGGTGTAGGCGACGCGCACGACCTGCGAGTTGTCCGGTGGGTTGACGAGATCGAGTGTGACCGTCGAGCCGCTCACCGTGATCCCGCTCGGTGTGGGCTGCGCGACGCCGTCGTACGTCACGGTGAAGGCGCTCGCCGGTGTCGTGGCCGCGCCGTCGAGAGACTCGCTCATCGTGATCGTGAGCTGCGTCCCGGCGACGTTGGTCGCGGCGCTCACGAACGTCGGCGGCGTGATGTCCGGGATCTCGGCGACGTTGGCCGAACCGGCCGTGAACTGGTTGCCGACGTTGTCGGTGACGACGAGCTGGTAGCTGTAGCACGTGTTGTCGGCAACGTTGGTGTCGTTGCCGCCGCCGTTCAGCGTGATGTCGGAGTAGCCGGTCCAGGCACCACATGTTGCGCCGGTCAGCGGCGCGGAGGCGCGCTGCACCTGCGTCGTCGCGACACCCGAGTCCGCGTCGCTCGCAGAGGTCGTGATGTGCACCGAGTGCGAGGCGTATGTGCCGTTGGCGTAGTTGATCGAGCCGGTTGGAGCGAGGAGGTCGGACTTCACGTTCAGCGTGTCGACTGTCGTGTTCGGCGCGCGCAGGACGTCGATCGTGTCGCTCACCGGCGTTCCGTCCCAGGTGTACGGGGCCGAGGCGAAGGTCCCGGAGCTCGGCGTCGCTGCCGCGCCGCTGAGAGCACCGGCCTTCGCGGGCCAGGCGGCCGAGGTGACTCCGTTCCGGCCGTCGGCCGTGAGGTCGAGCGTGAACGACTGGTTCGTCGCCGCGGGGCCGAGCCAGAGCGTCGAGCCGTTGAGGAACGAGCCGGTCGCCCCGGCGGCGAGCTCGATCGGCGAGCTTGCAGTGATCTGCGTGACGTTCGGGGAGGAGAACGTGGAGGAGACGCCGGCGTTGTTCGTGACGACGATCCGGTACGCGTAGCAGGTGCCGGCAGAGACGGCGGAGTCGACAACCGGGCTCACGGTTGCGTTCGCGACGATCGTCGAGAACCCGCCGAGCGAGCTGCAGGGGCCGCTCGCGCGGTCGACCCGCACCTGCGCGATCCCGGACTCGGCATCCGTGCCTGCGTTCCAGTCGATGCTGATCGCGCTCAGGCTCGACGCGCCGTCCGCGTAGGAGACGGAGCCGCCGGCCGGGCCCGTGGTATCGACGAGCACGTTCGTCGTGGCCGTGCCGGCGTTGCCGACGTTGTCGGTGCCGGTGAGCGTGTACTGGTAGCACTGGCCGTCGGCCGGGACGGTGTCGTTCGGCAGCGTCACCGCATTCGCGCCGGTGTAGCCGCCGACCGGACATGCACCGGCGAGCGGCGCCTGCGGGTTCGACCGCGTGACGACGTTCGATGCGATGCCGGAGCCGGCGTCGGTGAAGTCCGTCTTCGCGATCGCCACCGACAGCGAGCCGGAGTACGGGTTGATCGACAGCAGACCGCCGCTCGGGGCTGTCGAGTCCTTCGTGACCGAGAAGCCGGTCGCGGGCGTGGAGGAGACGCTTGCATTGTTGTTCGCGACGACCGTGTATGCGCCGCCGCCGGTGCTCGAGCCGTCGAACGTGACATCGACGTGGTTCCCGTTCTGCGTCGTGCTCACGAAGCCGTTGAGCGTCGAGAACGTGTAGCCGGCGATTCCGGTCTCCGGGTCGCTCGCGCCGGTCGCGTTGACCGTGAACGCGCCGCCGGCGGAGGGGCGGTAGTAGAGCGTCGTGCCGCTGACGAACGTGTTGCCGCCTGATGCGCCCGTGAACGAGATGCCCGGCGCAACCGGCGCCGTCGTGTCGACCTTCACCGTCGTCTGCGCGGTCGTGACGTTCCCGACGTTGTCCGTCGCGGTGATTGTAAAGAGGTAGCAGGTGCCGTTCGCAACGCCGTAGCTCGCGCCGCCGACGACGGACGCCCCTCCGTACGCGCCGCACGAGTCGTTCGAGAGGGTCGCCTGCTGCACGGTGACGACCTGGCTCGCGAGGCCGGAGCCGCCGTCGCTGTACGGCGTCGTCGCAACCGCGACCGAGCCGCCCGAGGTCAGGTAACTCGATGAGCCGGCGCCCATCGCAGCCGTGCCGTTCACCGTCAGGCTGCCGCCGCTCGGCGCCGTGGAGTCGGCCGTCACGTTGTAGCCCGCGTCGGAGGAGTCGAGGCCGGCGTTGTTCGTCGCGTGCACGGTGAACGCGCCGCTGCCGCTGCTCGAGCCGTTGAACGTCACGTTCAGCGAGGCACCCGACTGGTTCGTGCTCGCGAAGCCGGAGAGCGGTGAGAACGTGTAGCCCTGGACGCCCGACTCGGCATCGGTGGACGCGGCGTCGACGCGGAAGGTGCCGCCGGCGGACGGGCGGTAGTAGAGCGTCCCGGCGCCGTCGTCGTGCGTGTTCCCGCTCGAGAGGTTGGCGAAGGTGACAGTCGGCTGGCTCGGCGCGGTCGTGTCGACCTTGACGTCGAACGTCGTCGTCGCGACGTTCCCGACGTTGTCCATGCCCGTCAGCGTGAAGCGGTAGCACGTGGCGTCGGAGCCGTTGAATGTGCCGTCAGACACCGGCGTCGGCGAGCCGAACGAGCCGCATGCGTTGTTCGCGAGCGCCGCCGAGGCGACCGTCAGGGCCGAGGACGCGACGCCGGAGCCGCCGGCATCGAGCGTGTAGTCGACGTGGCTGACGGCGAAGGAGGTCGTCGTCGAGTACGCGTTGCCGCCGTTCACGGAGAGGAAGCCGCCGGTCGGCGCCGTGTTGTCGAGCACGAACGACACCTGGTCGTGGCTGACGTTGCTGCGCAGGTCGGCGCTGTCGACGTTCTTCGCCGCAGGCGCCGTCGTGGCCGCGCCGGTGAAGCTGTACGCCGGTGAGTCGACCGTGTACGGGTCGGCGTTCGAGCCGTTCGTCGACGTGCCGCCGGAGCCGCTGAAGCCGCTCGTGCCGGAGAGATCCGGGAACGTGACCGTGTCGACGCCGCTCGGGTCGGTCGCCGATGCGTGCAGCCTGAAGCCGCCGCCGCCGGTCGTCGTCCCGTAGTACAGGACGTACGGCGCGGTCGCGGTCAGGTACGCGTGCGTCGCATTCGCGAGGCTGAGCGTGTCGGCCGGGCCGCCCGTGTCGCTGCCGAACGTGAACTGGAACTGCTGGTGGACATCGGCATTCCCGACGTTGTCGACAGCGTAGAGCTCGACGAGATAGGCGTGCGGGGCGGTCAGGTCGCCCTCCGCGAGCGCGTAGTGCCAGTTGTTCCCGGCGACGGACGCCGCATTGAACGTCTGCGTCGACTGGTCGAAGGCGGTGCCGCCCCAGTACTTGCCCGTCGTCCGGTCCTTGATCGCGACGTTCACCTGCGCGACCCCGGAGCTGCCGTCGGTCACGGTGCCGCAGATGCCGGAAGGCGCACAGTTCCCGTTCCACGTGCCGGTCTGGTATGAGCCGTTGTCGACGGGGAAGGTCTGGATCGTCGTCGGGGATGTCCCGTCGACCTCGACGTCGATCGAGTCGGTGGACGTCTCGGCAGCAGGATTCGTGACGCCGTTCGCCGCAACGATCGTCTTCGACCCCGGCGAGGACGGGTTGTTGAAGCTGTAGGTGCCGGACTCATACGCACCGCCGTTCAACGTCCCCGCGTTCGCGCCGGCGCCGAGCAGCGCCGGGAACGTGACGCTCGAGATGCCCGAGTCTGCGTCGCTCGCGGTCGCGCGTAGCTTGAACGAACCGGACTGGTTCGCGTTCAGCCAGAGGCGCTTGTTCGCCGCGTCGTAGGACTGGAAGGCGGCGCCTGTCACTGCCGCAGGCGCCGCGACCGAGACGGCCGGCGCGCTGTTGTCGACGGTGACGGTCGACACGGTCGACGCCGTCGTGTGCCCGACGTTGTCGGTCGCGACCGCGTCGACGGCGTAGCTGTGGCCGTCGGTGAGACCTGTCGTGTCCCAGTTCACGGCGTAGACGCCCGTGACCGCAACCGTTTGCGTGAGCCCGATCTGGATCGACGGGACGCACGGGCCGCCACTCAGGTCGCACGAGTAGAAAGCGACCTGGCGGAGGCCGGACTGGCCGTCCGACGGCGCAGCGGAGACGGAGACGCTCGTCCCGATCTTCGACGCGTCGGCGGGAGCGCCGAGTGCGAAGGCGCCGGGCGCGGCCGTGTCGGCGGCAATCGTGAACGCGTCGGCAGTCGAGTTCGCGCCGGTGCCGACGGTCGCGCCGTTGAAGGCGGTCACGTTGACCGTGCCGCTGTTCGAGCCGGGCGAGAAGCTGTACGCCGCCGACTGGTACGGGCTCGTCGCGTCGTCCGTCACGCCGGTGCCGAGGAGCGCCGAGAAGCGGACATCGGAGACACCCGACTGCGCATCCGACGCATTCGCCGCGAGCTGGAACGAGCCGGAGGCGCTCGAGTTGAGCCAGAGCGTCGTAGTCGACGAGTCGTAGTACTGCGAGCCGGGGCTCGTCCCTGGGATCGGCGTGCCGAGCGTCAGCGACGGCGTCGAGTTGTCGACGTGCAGTGTCCGCACGGCGGTATCGGTGTGATTCGCTGCGTTGTCGGCTGCGCGCGCAATCCAGCTGAACGTGTGACCGCCGACGAGGCCGGTGGTGTCGAGCGCCGCCGTCCAGTTGCCGCCGCCCGCGTCGACGCCCGTGACCGACGTAGCGGGGGTGCACGAGGACGAGGTCGAGTCGCAGTAGAGGAACATGACCGAGGCGATGCCCGAGCCGGGGTCGCCGACGCCCGAGGCCGCCAGCGTGACGGTGCCGGCCCCGGTTGCGCCGTCGGCGGGACTCGCCGGTGCGATCGTCGGCGGGATCGAGTCGATGAACGTGACGCTCGCCGTGTGCGTGAGCGTGACGGAGTCCGTCGTGTCGGTCGCGGTGTATGCAACCGTCTCGCCCTTCAAGTCGCTGACGGTGAACGTCACGTGACCGTTCGAGTCGCTCGGGCCGGACGCAGACGAGATCGACGAGCTCGCACCGCCGGGCTGGCTCAGCGTCACGGTCTTCCCGGGGATCGGGTTGCTGAGCGAGTCGGTGAGCGTGACGGTGATGGTCGAGGTCGTGGAGCCGTCGGCGGGGACGCTCGCGGGCGCCGCGCCGATCGTCGAATCAGCCGCGCTGACACTGCCCGTGCTCGTCGAGATCGCGGCGCTCGTGCCGGTGAGGTTGGACGGCGTCGTGTCGTCGGTCGCCGTGACGGTGTAGGTCGCGGGTGCCGACGGGCCGGTCGTGAACGTCACCGTCGCGACGCCGCTCGCGTTCGTCACCGACGTCGGCGAGCTGAACGAGCCGCCTGGGCCGGTCTTCGACCAAGTGATCGTCTTGCCGGCGACGCCGGTCGGATTGTCGTTCTGATCCGCGAGCTGCGCGGTGATGGTGACGCCGGAGCTCCCAGCGGGCGCATAGTCGCTCGACGACACGAGGTACTTCGACGGGACGCCCGTGAACGACATGGTCGCTCCGGTAGAGATGGAGCTCCCGTCGATCGTGCCCGTGACGGTCGCCGTCTGGATCGACGTCGAGGCAGTCAGAGTCGCCGTGTACGTCCCGTCGTTGTTGTCGGTCACGCTCGAGAGCGAGCCGTGGTCGGCCGAGAGCGTGACGACGCCGCCCGACGACGTGAGCGGGTTCCCCTGGGCGTCCTTCGCGTGAACCGTGATCGTCGAGGTGGACGTCCCGTCGGCGGGGATCGACGTCGGCGTCGCATCGATCGTCGTGTTGCCGCCGTCCGCTGCACCGGGTACGAACTGCACGTTCGCGGTCTGCGTGATCAGCGTGCTCGAGACGGTCGCCTGGTAGGTGACGGTCTCGGCCGTCGTGTTCTTGACGGTGAAGGTCGCGATCCCGGATGCGTTGGTCGACGTGCTTGCCGGCGAGACGTTCGAGTTGCCGGTGCCCTGCGAGAGAGACGTCGTCGCGCCCGCGATCGGGTTCCCGTATGCATCGGTCGCGGTGACGGTGATGGTCGAGGTCGTGCTGCCGTCCGCGGTCACGACGCCGGGGCTCGAGCCGACGGTCGAGACCGTGGCGTCGAGGCTCGCGGCGGAGACTGCGATCGCGCCGCTCGTACCGGTGATCGAGCCGGTGACGGTGTCGGTGGCGGTGACCGTGCGGTTGCCGGCCTGCGTCAGGATGACGGCGTTCGTGAACGTGTGCGCGCCGGTATCGCCGCCGACGAAGGTGTAGTCGGACGGAAGCGAGGCGCCTGTGCCGCCGCCCGTGAAGTGGACCGTGCCGCTGTAGCCGGTCGCGGTGTTGCCGTAGGCGTCCTTGGCCGTGACCGTGGTGCTGAACGGGCTGCCGGCGGTTGCGCTGCCGGGTGCGGTGACGGCGAGCGTCGAGGCGCCGGCGGGCGAGACGGAGATGCTCGAGCTCGTGCCCGTGATCGAGCCGGTGACGGTGTCGGTGGCGGTGACCGTGCGGTTGCCTGCCTGAGTGAGCGTGACGCCGTTTGTGAACGTGTGCGTGCCGTTGTCGCCGCCGGTGAAGGTGTAGTTCGACGGGAGTGTGGCGCCGGTGCCGCCGCCGGTGAAGTGGACGGTGCCGCTGTAGCCGGTCGCGGTGTTGCCGTACGCATCTTTTGCCGTCACGGTGACGCTGAACGCGCTCCCGGCGGTCGCGCCGCCGGGAGCTGTGACGGTCAGCGTCGTTGCGCCGGAGGCGGAGACGGCGATTGTCGAGCTCGTCCCCGCGATCGAGCCTGTGACGGTGTCGGTCGCAGTGACCGCACGGTTGCCGGACTGTGTGAGCGTGACGCCGTTCGTGAACGTGTGCGCGCCGTTGTCCGCTCCCGTGAACGTGTAGTCGGACGGAAGCGTGGCGCCTGTACCGCCGCCGCTGAACGTGACGGTGCCCGTGTAACCCGTCGCGGTGTTGCCGTAGGCGTCCTTCGCGGTGACCGTGACGCTGAACGCGGTTCCGGCAGTCGCGCTCGCAGGCGCCGTGACGGCGAGCGTCGAGGCGCCGGCGGGCGAGACGGCGATCGTCCCGCTCGTCCCGGTGATCGAGCCGGTGACCGTGTCGGTCGCGGTGACTGTCCGGCTCCCGGACTGGGTCAGCGTGACGCCGTTGGTGAACGTGTGCATTCCGCTGTCACCGCCGATGAACGTGTAGTCGGAGGGGAGCGTTGGGCTCGTGCCGCCGCCTGTGAGGTGGACGGTGCCGGCGTAGCCGGTGGCCACGTTCCCGTACGCGTCCTTCGCCGTGACCGTCAAGCTGAAGGCGCTGCCCGCGGTCGCGGCGCCGGGCGCCGTCGCCGTGAGCGTCGAGGCGCCGGCGGGCGAGACGGAGATGCTCGAGCTCGTGCCCGTGATCGAGCCCGTGTTCGTGTCGGTGGCGGTGATCGACCGGTTGCCGGCTGCCGTCAGCGTCACGCCGTTCGTGAAGGTGTGTGTGCCGTTGTCGCCGCCGACGAAGGTGTAGTTCGACGGGAGTGTGGCGCCGGTGCCCCCGCCGGTGAAGTGGACGGTGCCCGTGTAGCCCGTCGCCGTGTTGCCGTACACATCGAGGGCCGTGACCGTCGTCGAGAACGCCGTGCCGGCAGTGGCGCTCGCCGGAGCGGTGACTGTCAGCGTCGTCGCGCCGGATGCGGAGACCGCGATCGCCGAGCTCGTGCCCGTGATCGAGCCCGTGACCGTGTCGGTCGCCGTGATCGTGCGGTTGCCTGCCTGCGTGAGCGTGGCGCCGTTCGTGAACGTATGCACGCCGTTGTCGGCTCCCGTGAACGTGTAGTTCGACGGAAGGACGGCACCGCTCCCGCCGCCGGTGAAGTGCACCGTCCCGGTGTAGCCGACCGCGACGTTGCCGAATGAGTCCTTCGCCGTGACCGTGACGTCGAACGCGCTGCCGGCGGTTGCGCTTGCCGGCGCGGAGATCTCAAGCTCGGTCGCGGACGCGCCCACCGTGATCGTCGAGCTCGTGCCCGTGATCGAGCCCGTGACCGTGTCGGTCGCCGTGATCGTGCGGCTGCCTGCCTGGGTGAGTGTGACGCCGTTCGTGAAGGTGTGCACGCCGTTATCCCCGCCGGTGAAGGTGTAGTCCGATGGGAGCGTGGCGTTGATGCCTCCGCCGGTGAAGTGGATGGTCCCGGTGTAGCCGGTCGCCGTGTTGCCGTACGCGTCGAGGGCGGTGACGGTCGCCGAGAACGCACCGCCGGCGGCAACGCTCGCAGGCGCGGTGAAGGCGAGCGTGGACGCGCCGGCCGGCCCGACGCCGATCGTCCCGGTCGTGCCGGTGATCGAGCCGGTGACGGTGTCGGTCGCGGTGACCGTCCGGTTGCCGGCCTGCGTGAGCATGAACGCGTTGCTGAACGTGTGCGTGCCGCTGTCGCCGCCGGTGAAGGTGTAGTTGGAGGGGAGTGTCGCGCCGGTGCCGCCGCCGGTGAAGTGGACGGTGCCGGTGTAGCCGGTCGCGGTGTTGCCATACGTGTCGAGTGCGGTGACGGTGATGCTGAACGCCGTCCCGGCGGTCGTGCTTGCAGGCGCGGTCACCGTCAGCGTCGAGGCGCCTGCCGAGGACACGGAGATGGTCGAGCTCGTGCCGGTGATCGAGCCGGTGACGGTGTCGGTCGCGGTGACCGTCCGGTTGCCGGCCTGGGTCAGCGTGACGCCGTTCGTGAGCGTGTGGGTGCCGTTGTCGCCGCCGGTGAAGGTGTAGTTGGAGGGGAGCGTGGCGCCGGTGCCGCCGCCGGTGAAGTGGACGGTGCCGGTGTAGCCGGTCGCGGTGTTGCCATACGCGTCGAGAGCGGTGATCGTCACCGAGAAGGCAGTGCCGGCCGTCGCGCTCGCAGGCGCTGTGACGGACAGCGTCGAGGCACCTGCGGGGGACACCGAGATGCTGGAGCTCGTCCCCGTGATCGAGCCCGACACCGTGTCCGTCGCCGTCACCGTGCGGGTGCCGGCCTGCGTGAGCGTGACGCCGTTCGTGAACGTATGCGTCCCGTTGTCGCCGCCGACGAACGCGTAATTCGAAGGCAGGGTCGCGCCCGTTCCGCCGCCCGTGAAGTGGACGGTACCCGCGTAGCCGGTCGCGGTGTTGCCGTAGCTGTCGAGCGCCGTCACGGTGACGCTGAACGCGGATCCGGCCGTCGCGCTTGCCGGTGCCGTGACGCTGAGGGACGCCACACCCGCCGCACCGACCGCGATCGTGGAGCTCGTGCCGGTGATGGTTCCCGTGACCGTGTCGGTCGCGGTGACGGTGCGGTTGCCCGCCTGCGTCAGGGTGACGCCGTTCGTGAACGTGTGGGTGCCGTTGTCGCCGCCGACGAAGGTGTAGTTGGACGGGAGTGTGGCGCCGGTGCCGCCGCCGGTGAAGTGGACGGTGCCGGTGTAGCCGGTCGCGGCGTTCCCGAAGCCGTCGAGGGCAGTCACGGTGACGCTGAAGGCGGTGCCTGCGGTCGCGCTGCCGGGCGCGCTCACGCTGAGCGTCGAGGCCGAGCCGGGCGTCGCGCTCGCGGTGAAGCCGACCGGGCTGCCGGTCAGCCCTGTCGACGTTGCCGAAAGCGTGTTGTTGCTCGAGCCCGCGGACGTTCCGAGCTTCCACGATCCCACGGTGGCGATGCCGCTGCTGTCCGTCGACTGCGAGCCGCCGGTGATCGAGCCGCCGCCTCCCGTGACGGCGAACGTCACCGACACACCCGAGACCGGGTTCCCGAAGGCGTCGGTCACGAGCACCGACGGCGCGGTCGCGACGTTCGTGTTCACAGTCGCCGACTGGCCGTTGCCGGCGTTGACCGCGATCGTCTGCGCGGCCGCGGCGGAGATCGTGAACGCGGAGCTGTCGGCCGCCGTGAGCGCGCCGGACGTGGCATGCAGCTGGTAGGTCGTCGACGCCTTGTCGATCGAGAGCCCGGAGAACGTGGCGACGCCGCTCGAGGCGGCGACCGTCGTCGTGCCCGACAGCGTCGCGCCGCCTGCGCCCGTGCCCGCCTTGATCGCGACGGTCACGTTGGAGCCGTAGTTCGCGACGGTGCGCCCGCCGGAGTCCTCGACCGTCAGCACGGGCTGCGTCGACCACGCCGTGCCCGCTGTCCCGCCGCCCGGCTGGGTCGTGAACACGACCTGGCTCGCGGTGCCGTAGATGTCGATGCTCGAGCCGAGGGTCGCCGTCGCCGTGTCACGGCTCGTCTTCACCGTGAACCCACTGCCTGCATACGTGCCGGCCGCAGGGTTCGTGATGCCTGCGATCGTCAGCGTGCCGGCCGTGCTCGACGACAGCGAGCAGGTGCCGCCGTTGTCCGCAAGCGTGATCGTGACCGTCTGGCCGCTGGTCGACGCAGCCGCGGAGCACGTCGCAAACCCCGTCGGCAGCGTGACCGTCGGTGTGGCCGGGATCGTGAAGCCGGCAGGGAAGACGACCGTGATCGTGTCGCCTGCGCTGAGCGCCCCGGTCGAGCTCGTGGTGAAGCCGACGGTCCAGGTAGCCGTTGCACCCGCCGAGCGGGTCGAGCCGGAGAAGCTGATGCTCGACGGCGTGGTAGCAGCCGCGATCGTCACAGCGGACCCTGGGTTCGCGGCGGAAGTATCTGTTGCCGTCTTGACGCTGAACGTGTTTGCGGCGAGGGAGCCGGCTGCGGGATTGGTCAACGCTGCGAGCGTGAGCGTCGCCGTCGTGTTCGCCGCGAGCGTGCAGGAGGCGCCGGAGAGCGTGACCGTGGCGGTCTGTCCGCTCGCCGTCGCGGACGCGGTGCAGCTGCTGAATCCGCCCGTCAGAGCCACGGTCGGCGTCGCAGGCACGGTGAACCCCGAGTTGAAGACGACGGTGATCGTGTCGCCGCCGCGGAGGCCGCCCGTCGCGCTCGACTTGAAGCTCACCGTCCACGTCGAGCGCGCGCCGCCGGTTTGCGGCGCACCGCTGAACGTGACCGTGTTCACGGACGTCGCCGCCGCGATCGTGACGGCCGACGCCGGATTCGCGCTGACCGTATCGCCGCTCGTCGCAACGCTGAACGTGTTCGCCGCGAGCACTCCTGCGGCTGGGTTCGTCAGGCCCTGCACCGTCAACGTTGCAGCGGTGCTGTTCGCGAGCGCGCACGACGCGCCGGCAAGCGTGACGGTCACGGTTGTCCCTGAGCCGGCGCCGGTTGCCGTGCAGTTCGAGAAGTTACCGCCCAACACGACTGTTGGTGTCGCCGGAACGGTGAAGCCGGCGTTGAACCCGATCGTGATCGTGCCGCCGGCCGCGAGCACGCCGCTCGAGCTCGTCGTGAAGCCGACCGTCCAGTCGGAGCGGGCGCCGCCTGTCTGAGGCGCGCCTGAGAACGAGACGGCGGTGACGGGGCTTGCAATCACGATCGCAGACGCGGGGTTGACTGCCGCCGTGTCGCGGGTCGTCGCGATGCTGAACGTGCTTGCCGCGTAGGAGCCGTTACCGGGATTCGTGATCCCGTTGACCGTGAGGCTCACCGCCGCCGAGTTCGCGACGGCGCACGATGCGCCCGAGAGCGTCACCGTGATGGTGTTGCTCGACGTCGAGCCGGCCGCGGTGCAGCTCGTAAAGCCCGAGTTGAGGACGATCGTCGGCGTGGCCGGGATCGTGAAGCTCCCGTTGAACGCCAGCGAGATCGTGTCGCCGGCGGCCATCGCGCCGCTCACGCTCGTCGTGAAGGTCTCGGTCCAGTTCGCCGTCGAGCCGCCGGTCTGAACGGAGCCGCCGAACGTGGGGCTCGCGACCGAGGTGGCGGCGTTGATCGTCACGGCCGAGGCGGGGTTGGCCGCGATCATGTCCTTGCTCGTCGCGATGCTGAACGTGTTGGCCGCGAGGCTCCCGGCGGCAGGGTTCGTAAGTCCTTTCACCGTGAGCGTTGCGCTTGTCGAGGCCGCAAGCGCACACGAGGCACCGGCGAGCGTCACGGTGACGGTCGTGCCCGACGTCGCGCCGGTCGCCGTGCAGCTCGTGAAGCCTGCGCCGAGCGTGATCGTCGGCGTGGCCGGAATCGTGAAGCCGGAGTTGAAGATGATCGTGATCGTCCCGCCGGCGCTGAGCGCTCCGCCGGAGCTCGTCTTGAACGACTCGGTCCAGTCGGAGCGGGCGCCGCCGGTCTGCGGCGAGCCGGCGAAGCTGATGTTCGTCGGCGCGTTGGAGATAACGACCGCGGAAGGCGGGTTGACCGCGACGGTATCGCGGCTCGTCTTGACGCTGAAGCCGGACGCCGCGTAGGAGCCGCTCGTCGGATTCGTCAGGCCGTTCAGTGTCAGCGACGCGGCCGTGCTCGCTGCGGCTGCGCACGAAGCTCCGACGAGCGTCACGGTCGCGGTCGTCCCGGAGCCGGTCGCGGTCGCCGTGCAGCTTGTGAAGCCGCTGCCGAGCGTGACGGTCGGCGCCGCCGGGACGGTGAAGCCTGCAGGGAAGACGATCGTGATCGTGTCGCCCACGCTCATCGCTCCCGTCGAGCTCGTCGTGAAGCCCTGCGTCCAGTTCGCGCTCGCCGAGGGGGCCTGCGTCGAGCCGCTGAAGCTGACGGAGCTGACAGAGGTCGCAGCGGCGATCGTGACGCTCGAGGCCGGGTTCGCCGGAACGGGGTCGCCGCTCGTCGAGACGCTGAACGTGTTCGCGGCGAGTGAGCCGGCCGCCGGGTTCGTCAGGCCTTTGACCGTCAGCGACGCCGCCGTCGAGGCGGGCAGCGAGCACGACGCACCGACGAGCGTGATCGTCACCGTCTGCGCGCTTGCCGTCGCGGTCGCGGTGCAGCTCGTGAAGCCCGAGTTCAACACGATCGTCGGCGTCGCGGGGACCGTGAAGCCGGAGTTGAACGCGACCGTGATCGTGCTCCCCGTCGAGAGCGGGCCGCTCGCGCTGGATGTGAACCCGACGGTCCAGTCCGAGCGCGCGGTACCGGTCTGCGGTGACCCGCTGAACGTGATGCTCGTCGGTGCCTTCGCCTTGTACGCGACGAGTGCCATCGCGTACGGAGCGCTCGAGTTCGTGCTCTGCGTTGTGCCCGTGGTCGAGTACGCAGTGCTCGCCGCCGCATTGGCGGCGTAGCCGGCATAGGCGATCGTTCGGCTGTTGCCCTGCGAGACGCTTTGACCTCCGCCAGTGAAGGCGGGGCTTGCCGTTGTGTCCGTGTAGGTGGAGGCGTTCTTGACCGCAGTGATCGCGACGCCTTCAACGAGGAGGTCACCGGTCGACGTCCCGGTCGTCAGCGTGTTGGAGCCGCCGTTCGGAAGCGCGCAGGTCGTCACGCAGACCGCGGCTGTGGTGCCGACATTCCCTGCACCCACGACGTCGACGCCGCCGACACCGGTGTAGGTGCTGATGCTGTACGACCGGTCGGTCGCATTGTCGTGCGTGAAGGTGTACGTGATGTTGGTCTGCGCGCTCGCGTACGTGACGTGAAAGATCGCGACGCACGCTCCTGCGGTGCCGACTCCCGGACCGATCACGGTATCGCGCGTCAGCGTATTCCCGACGCTGTCCGCCGCCGTGATGTTCGAGCAGTTCGCGGCTGCAGCCTTGACGTCGGTGAACGTCGCGACGACCGTGTCATTCGCGTTGACGTTCACCGGCGTCGAGGTCGTCGTTGTCCCGCCGGCGCCGCCCGTGTTCTGCGACGCCGCGGTCAGGTCAGTGCCGTGAGCGATCGGGTCGATGACATAGGTCGCCGGCAGGTGTGCGTCATCAAGCGTCAGCGTCAGCCACCAGGAGCCGCTTCGCCGCTCGACCTGCCA